>NZ_JANPVN010000001.1:2205000-2539781 GCF_026157085.1 Sphingomicrobium arenosum | reverse complement strand
TCGGCCGGGATCGACGACAGGTTGTTGCGCACGGCCGTACAGACGACGCGGCCCGCGCTGTCATAGCTGAAATCGGTCTGCGCGATCAGCGTGCCGTCAGTGTGCTTGCCCGCGAACACCTTCCGGCTGACGACATGGTCGAAGTCGGCATCGTAGACATTTTGCAACGTGCTGTCGTCGACGAGGCTGCTGTTGAGGGTAGCCGTATTCGTGCTGCCCGTGATAGAGGTCGCTCCCTGCCGCACGATGACCGGCTTGCCGCCAATCTCCTGAGAAATGAAGGACGCGGGCCGCAGGCGCGCACCGCTCCCATCGGGATCCACCCCGATCGAACCCGCAACCGTCTTGAACCCGAACACCGTGTCGACGGTATCGCCCGACCCCGCCAACGGGCCGTCAACCGACGCCACGCGGCCGTCATAGGAATAGCTATAGCTGTTGGTCGCACTGATCGCGCCATCACCCGAGCGGGTGGTCACACTTTCCAGCTTCAGGTCCGAGGCGCGGTAGGCGTATTCGACCACCCTTTCATTCGCGCTGCCAGCGCAATTGGCCGCCGTCGTGCAGAAGCGCTCCTCGTCGAGCAGCCACTTGGTGACCGAGCCCGAGCTGTTGCTGTGCTGGCCGAAGGCACGGTGGACGGTGGGGCGCGGGCCGCCGGATGCGGAGGGCACCCCCTCGATCTTCACGAGGTTTCCGCGCGTGTCGTAGCTGTAGTCGACCTGCGCACCCGCAAAGTCTCGTTCCCACGCCAGGCGGCGACAGGTCTCGGGCAGCGCCGAACAGCTGTCGATATAGCCCTTCTGGCTAACCAGCGTCGGGAGACCCGAACCAGGCTTGGCGATTCGTTCGACCTTGGTCAATTCGCCATGCGTGGGGTCGTAGGTGTAGCGGACCTTGTTCCCCTCGGGATAGGTCTCGAGCGTCACGCGCCCCTTGCTATCCAGCTCGCGGATCACGCTGTCGCTTCCGCTGGTGTAGGAGACGGGTTGTTCGAGCACCGGGTCGGAGACGACGTCGACCACCACCTGCTCGGACGTCACGGCGCCGGTCGTCTTCGTTACCTTGATGCTGCCATCGGCGAGCGTCGACCAAGCATAAGTGGTCTGCACATCGCCATCGATAACCTTGGTCACCTTGTCGTTTGTATAGGTGATGCTCTTGCCCGCCGTCGTCTCGCCGGGCCGCTTGATCGACACGAGGTCGCCAGCGCTGGTCTTGAATTCCCAGTCTTCGCCATCGGCATCGGTGACCCGTGTCGTATTGGCATCGGGATATGTGTAGGAAATGGTGGCGATCTCGGTCGCGGTCGTCAGATCTTTAAACTTGACCGATGCACGCTTGTACCAATCGCCGGTCGCCGGCCCATTTACCGTCGCCGAGGTTAAATATGTGAAGTCGGCCTCGTAAATCCCATTCGAAACCTTGTCGACGCGGCTATTCTGATAACATTCCCACGTCATCGTCTCGGGGTCTTGAACCTCCTCTTCCGGGCTGCGTGGCAGTAACGGATCATTCGGGTCGGAGATCTGGTAACAATAAGTGTGATTGTCGTAGCTCAGCGTCCATTCGGCACCGTTGGTGTAGCGCACGGTCGTCGGCATTAGCTGGCACTTCACCCCCGACATGGGGTGGCAGAAACCATTGGTCGTCATATCCAGCTGGGCACCGGGCTCGGGGTTGGTATATTCGATCACCCGGCCGGAGGGCGCGACATATTCGTAGGTCACGGTATCGGCGGTGACGATCTCGGTCAGCTGGCCGCCGGCGCCTTGAGCATCGACCCAAACTCCGCCCGTTTTCTCAAACTTGAGCGACCGCATACCGAAATGAAGATAGATCGTCTCGGTACTAGCGTCTTCGCGCCGCTGGAGATGGCCAGGGACGTTGTCGGAAAAGCGATTCCGCGAATCCCACACGCGGCCGATCGACAGTTCATCGGAGCCCGAACCAACCGAACCTTCGGTCAGGGAAAAGTGGAACTTCCCGGTCGACAGGTCGACCCCGTTTTCATCGAGGCTCAGCTGGTTTTGCGCGGTGGCGTCGCTGTTCTGCGCAAGGGCCGGCGTCGCCAGCGCGAGCGGCACGAGACTGCTGCTCCAAAGCGCGGCGGCGCGAAGACGAGTAGTGATATTCTTGGACATAATTTCCCCCAATCCGCCCCGAGGGCGGCATCGAAATTTCGAAAGCGTGCGGTTTAGCGGGCCGGCTCGCCGATCGGATCGGTCGGGTCCCCGATGTTGCAGCCGTTCGCCGCGTAATTGATTGTCACATCGATCTGGCCCACTGCGCTGTTCTGCGCCGTATCTTCAACTGTGTAATAAAAGGTCATGCTGCCCATCGGCGGGGCCATCATCTGGATCGATTGCCCATCGCCGCTGATCGACGCATTCCAGCTTCCTGCGTCGAGCGCCGTAATCGTCAATGCATCGCCGTCCGGATCGCTGTCGTTGGCAAGCGGATAGATGGTCAGCAATTGACACGAATATCCCGTCGCCGTGTCGTTGACCGCTACCGGCGACTGGTTGGCCGACGCAACATCGTTATCGACAATTCGGATCGTCCGCCGATAGGGCGTTCCGAGTTGAGAGGAATCTGAGGGGTTGTAGAGTTCCCCCCTGAAACGTTCCTCGTCTTCCACCTCGCTATCGTCGGCAATGGCGACCGTCAGCGTTTTGCTTGCCTCGCCCGAGGCGAAGGAGAATTTGGTCCCGGGCCATTGCTGATAGTCAGCGGCACTCGCCGTGAGGTCGACCGTCCTAAAATAAACGCTCAGCGCATCTTCGAGAGGCCCGTTGCGATTTATAGTGAACGTCACCGCCTCGCCTTCGTCCCAGAACAGCGTCGAGGCCGTCAGGCTGAACGTAACACCCTCGCCAAGTACGCCGTCATCGATGCTCGTCGAAACCATTAGGCGGTTGTCCGCATCGTCAAAACTATAAGTTTCGCTGACATCGTCGAGCGACGTGCGCGCTGAATCGACCGCCACAAGTCGCCCCCGGCCATCATAGGTATATTGCTGCACTTCCTGAGCGAACACCGGGGCACAAATGCCCACGGCCACCAGAATCGAGGCAGTCGCTCCCAGCAAGATCGATTTCATTATTCCCCCCAAAAGATTATTGCCCGCAAGAATACAGACAAAGCATGGTCGCACAGATCCGATCGCGAAACATTACGTGTTCGACGCAACCGCAATAGGCAGAACTTTTTGAAAGGGGTCATCGTCGTCACGCACAACGACCCAGCCTACCTCACCTAAATATCTTCCTAGGCAAAACTATTGGACACCAGCCGCGTCATTTGACCCTCATATACTTCGATTCGACATTTTTACTTTTGATAGTTGATGAACATTGGTCAAGATAAAATTTCGGTTAAGTTTGATCCTCTACTAAGATTTACAGAGTGCGTTTAACAAGGGGCCGGCCTGGATAGGCCTGACAATTCCCACTACATCACGCCTGCCTCCGTTGATGGTAACTATTGGAGACACGGAGTGCAGAGTTTCAAAAATTAAAATGCGACGCTAAGCAGTTATTGTTTTGTCTCCAAACTAAAATTTCGCAATGATTTGAGTGCCCATCTTTGTTACGCCGCGCGCGCCATTTTCCAAAAGGCTTGGATCTAGGCGCGATTTATCCGACTAGAAAAATATCGAAGATGGGCACCGTGGCAGCTACTGGGCCGGTAGCGGAATGTCGGCTTTCGGCTCGAAATCCGGTAAATTTGTCGTTCACAGGCCCCCGAATGGAGTGTCCGGCAACCCTAGTCGCGGCTAAAAGCGTCTGCTTCGCAGCGCCCCATTTTCGGCCGCTCCTTCATCGGCTACCATCCTTCGATGAGGCCGGATTTCTCTATGCCTTCAGCTGAATTGTGCCCAGAGAGAGGTGTTGAAGCGTGAGCTACATTGACGTCGAAGAGGGGCGCGCTCTTTACGCGGAAGTGACGGTAGAGCAGCCGGTCATAATCGTTGAGGGCGTCGAAGAGCCGCAGCCGCCCCTTCGGATGGGTGGCACCTTCATGATTCATGATGGCGACATTCGTCTCAGCCTAGTGCGCTTCGATGAATTCTTTCACGTCGCGAAGGAAACACACCTCATGGCCCGAACGGAGAAGAACTGGACGGCATCGCTCTATGATTTGGTGCCCGGTGGGAGCGGCCAGCGCGGCCATACCGACCTTACCACCTATCATCAGACGATGCTCGTCAACACCGCACTGATTGGCTGGAAACCTTGGCTTCCCGAGTATCGGACGAGACGGACGGTCTTTCGCGTGCCGGGCGCCGATTACGTGATGCGCCACTATCCTACGTTCGATGGCATGGCGAACAAGAAGTTCGGCGATAAAAAGGAGCACGTAGCGGTAGATGCTACCGTCAAAGGTGGGCGAGTTCGTATCTACTACAATGCGTCTGGTTCAATGGATAGTGACTATGCCAAGGAAGTCTGGCCTGTCGTCGAGTTAGAGTTTGACGATTTACAGCCGCTTGAGGAGATGCGCCGCCGTGTCATCACCTTCCTGCGCTTCCTATCAAGCCTATCCTCGAATGCCTTTAAGGCGAGCGAGCAGATCGTGTCACGCCTATCGCATGAGGAATGGATCAAGGAGGTCCACGAGCACAACAACCCTCCGGACTTCTCGATCTATTATTACGAAGGTCGCAAGCGAGCGCCCATCACGGATGCTCGAATTTACGGCTCTTACGCCCTCCTGCACGATGATGACGAGCGGAAAGCGTTCGTAAACTGCCTTGTCGAGTGGTTCGCGCGCGATGACAAATGGGAGGGTGCGGCGTCAGCCATGATGGACGCGTTCTCTCTTGACGACGTCATGTCCCCCACTCGTCTGCTCAACGCTACCAAGTGGATCGAAAGCACCCCTGGAACTGCTGCAAAGCAAGCGATGGAGGAGGGGCATGTCGTCGCGCTCTCCAGCCTGCTCTCCCGCCACGCCGTCAGGCTGGGTTATGAAAAGCTGCTGGGGAGACTCAAGAACTCTCTGAGGCGGATAGCCGAGGAGCAAAACGCCGACAGATTCGTGAGGCTCGTGGCGGAGTTGAAGGCCACGTTTGGCGACAAGGTAGTGGGGGATGACCTAGCGGCCTGGGTGGCGGAGGCATTTACCCTCCGCGGCAAGGCCGCCCATCGTCCGATCATCCGTCAGACCGACGAGGAGTATGAGCTGTTCTCCAAAGCTGTCCACGCGGCCGAGTGCTTTGCCTATCTCATGCTCATCCGCGAACTGCCAATGTGTGAGGCTGGAAGGAAGAGGGCAGCGTCGAGCCCGATGGTAGAATACTACAGGGTAGAGATGAAAGGAATCTGGCCCAAGGACGTGAAGGCCAAGGGTAGGAGCAAGGACAAGGCCTAGACCGGCTTCATCCCGCGTCTGCGAAAGCGTCTTAGCCGGCGGAGCGGGCTACTGCCAGGCTATCAACCCGGCAGCGCGGCAATTTGGTCGTCCCTCTGCCGCTGCCCATGTCAGCGGCTGCGTCCTCGAGCTAAGGAGTGTCCCACTCAACCTTCACTTCAACCGCATCAAAGTGACGCACGCTTCTGGACTGATCATTCAGGCACGAATGACTGGGATTGGGGCGCATTACGACCGGCACAGTCGCTACATGGAAATGGATGTAGCGAGCTGATCCGCAGCGAGTGTGTCTTCGACGAAAACGCGACCTGGTCGGCCCGAGCAATTCCAGTTAGCCGGCGATCGCCGAAAAGTCGCTTGCCTTGCGGATCTCTCCGAAAAGCGCGGCCAGCTCGGGCTCCTTCTGGCGCACGCGACGGAAGTCCTCTAGGGTACGCTTATCCACGAAAAGGATGTCGGTGTAAGCCGCGAGTGCCGCCAGGTGCTGATCGTGCACGTCGCTGCCGGGCTTGCTGGCGCGCTCTTGGCCGTGCCGCCGGAGCGCATCGGCGATCCGCCAGCTCGGCAGGCTCTGCATCTCGATGCGCTTCAGCCGCTGGAATGGCAGGCCGGTCTTCTCTGCCACGACCGCCAGCTGGGACCGGAAAGTGCCGAGCGCGGAAAGCTCGGCAATGGTGCGATCGTCACGAACCTCGTGCTCATCGATACCCTGCTTCACGTAGGAATCGATGAGCAGCTGCCGCACGGGGATATCATGCGGGGGCATCTGCGCGGCCACTCGGGCAACGAACTCGTTTGCGAACTCGAACGCCTCCGCATCGCTGCGCCGAGAGCCTGTCATCTTGGAACGGACGAAGGCGGCCTTGTGAATAGCGGACAGCATTTCCTCACGCTCAGCGGGCGTCCGAATGCTCTGCCTGCAGATTTCGCCAAAGGTCTGAGTATCGTCAATCGACCTCATGCCGGAGAGCGCGGCGATCATCCCGACGTGCACGCGCCGCTCGCGCATCGCGTGGCGGGCCACGTCCCAGACCAATCCATCGACACCAACGGCCCTTTCGCCGGCTCCGACGCGCATCAGGCTCGTGCGGACGTGATCCCTTATGTCGGCGATTCCCTCGTAGCCGGCGTCGTGGGCGACCGCCTCGGCCGCCAGGATGTCGACGATGCTGCCGACAACGGCATCCCCCGGGGTCTGCATCCACGCCATCAGTGGCAGCGACCGCAGAAACGTGACGCGGGCCTTGGCGTTGACTGGGTCGTCGACGACCAGCAGCTCCTCGAGGTGATGCATCGAGAGGAAAGGCACCCTACCGCCGCGGAGCAGCCGGTCATGAAGATCTAGGGCGGTCTGAGAGGCATCGCCTCCGCGCACGGCGGCATCGATCCAATTCGCCCAGTGCGAGGTGTCGGGCGCAATGATCGTCGGGCGCTCGAGCTTCACTCGCGTTCGCCTGGCGTCACGGAGTCCGACGTTTGGTGTTCGCCCCATGCATCCTCGACGGGCGGCGGTGCCGGGCAGGCCCTCGCCTCATCAGGGCGGCCACCCCCGCCAGTGGGCGTGGACTGACGGTCCGGTGCAGGCCGGCGATTGAGACCGGTGGAGCTTCCTCGGTCGGCTCCACGGGCGCCAAGCCGGGTTGAGGCAACGCCTGTCGGTTCAACGCGGTCTGCCGGCGTCGCTGGGGCCGGACAGTTCGCGGCTGGCGGCTGCACCGCCTTCGGCGGTCGCTCGACGATGACGCGGGTCGGTGCCGGTTCCTGAGCCGCGTTGCGGAAGCCGGCCAGATGGAAGAGCGGATCGAGCAACAGCAGCAGGATGAAGGTGCCGAACGCTCGCAGCAGGTGCTCGTGCGTCACTCGGATCCGGGTCACCTTGGCGTTCACGGCGTTCCGCGATCGGCGCGATGCCAGCAGGGTGCCGCGGATCACCTTCCGCATGTGGTCCGGGCCGCTCCAAGCCCTTACGAGTTCGGCCTCGCCGACGCGCTGGAAGCCCGTCACCTGCAGCGTCTTGAAGGCGTGGTAGCCGACCGCCGCGATGTAGATGGTGGCCACGGCGAGCACAAATAACCGCGCCGAGTCAGGCGCAGGACCCGCCTTCTTCTCCCAATTCGCCGCCTGAAGCGTGATGATGATCGGCACTAGAGCGGCGAGGACGGCGAGATAGGTCGTGGCTTTGCCCTCCGCGATGCGAACCCGCTCCATGTCGGCATCGGCGACGCGCTGGGCCTCGTCGAGGGCCAACTCCTCCCCCGGCGTCCAAGTCGATGCGGCGATGGCGGCTTCGTCGTCGAGGAGGCGCTGGTCCTCGGCCGCCTGGTCGGCGGCGGACAGCGGCTCGATATGCGGGAACACCGCGTCCAGGACGCGTCGCCATCTCACGGCGCGTCGCTACTGCACAGGGCGGTGGCTATGGCAGCGGAGACCGGCGCGCCGGTGCGCTGCTCGATCCACGCCCACTGGCCGTTGGGGTTGGCCTCGAGGAACCAAAAATCTCCATCGGTCGCCTCGACGAGGTCGATGGCCGAGAAGCGCAAACCGAGGGTCTGCGTCACCGCCACGCATGCTTCGGCAACGTCGCGCGGCAGCTCGCAGACCTTGTGGGCGAGGTCGGTGCGGACGCCCCGGCGCCAGTCGACCTGCGTCTCGTTGTGCCGCTGGGACATGATCCTCGTCGCGAACACGTCGTCATCGACGACCAGCGCCCGCACGTCGGAACGCTTGGGGATCTCGCGTTGCAAGATTATCGGTGCCCGCCGAAACGCAGCGGCGTCCTCCTCGTCGATCCGAGCGACACGGCTGGTGAACAGGACGCTGCCAACCTCCCCGACATCGACGAGCGCGTGCCGCAACGGCTTGGCCACCGTCGATCCATCCGCAAGGAATGCGCGCGCGGCCTCCGGGTCGTTGGTCACCAGGGTGCCGGGAACGCGCAGACCCACGCCCCGGGCGGCCGCGAGCTGGCGCGGCTTATCCTCTGCTCGGAGGATCGCGAATGGCGAGTTAAGCCAGCGCCCTTCCAGCCCGTTCCAGAGCGAACGCAAGATCGCGGACCACTCCGCCGTCACATAGGCAGCGACCGGATCGGCATCGTCGGCCTCGAGGCCGCCGGGACGCCTGTAGTAGGCGGCGGTGATCTCGGACAGGTCGAGTTCGCCTTCAATACCACGGAGGATCAGCCGAGCCGGATCGCCGTCGGGCATCGCAATCTCGCACTGCGGCAGGTCCTCCGTGTTGAGACGGAAGAAAGGGACGCCGCGGCGCCGCAGCTCGAGGACGACGAAGTCGGTCGTCACGTCGCGCTTATTCGTGACGAGCAGGATCATGCAGGGCGGCTCACTCACCAGCCGGTGGCGACCGCCTCATCGTCGCGCTCCTGCTGCACCTCTGTCTTCGTCTGCAGTTCGGACAACGCGAACATCGCGTCCTCGTCGTCTGCCTCCTGACGCACGTTCGTATAGGTGCCGGTCTCCATGGAGCCGAAGCGCGTTGGGTCGTCGTCATCCACCTCGACTTGGGTCATGGTCTTGCTCTGCGTCGCGACGAGCGAACCGCCATCCACTTCGACGATCGGCCGCTCACCTTCCACGCAATTGACCACCCACACACCGAGCGAGGCCGAATAGCGCCCGGGCATCGGCGGCTGCGCCGTGCGGGGCGTCGCGAACCGCATGAGGAATGGGTCGGCGCTGGACGGCGAATACATCATGGTTGTGGCTGCCCCCGAGATTCAGGTTGAAGAACATATCGGGAAAGATGATCACGAAAAGCTGGACAGCACAAGGGGCGAAGCGCGTCGGCGCGACTTTCGCCAAGGATAAGTCGGCCAGCAGGCCTGGAAGGAACATGTCGACCACCCGCAACAACCACTACGTCCCGATCTGGTATCAGCGCGGCTTCCTAGAGCCGGGCGCGAATCAGCTCGCATATCGGGACATGCAGCCCGACCGGCACGACCTGCCCGACGGAACGAGACGGCCGGGCCGTTCCCGGTTCAGGTCATTCCCCAAGCAGTGCTTCGTGGCGCGCGACCTCTACACGACGTTCTTCGGGACGCTGGTGAACGACGAGATCGAGAAGCGGCTCTTCGGGGCGATCGACACCGACGGCGCGCCCGCGATCCGGGCATTCATCGGCGAAGACGTGCGCGAGTGGCACGAGCAGTTCCAGATGCTGTTCAGGTTCATCGATGTCCAGAAGCTGCGGACCCCCAAGGGATTGGACTGGCTGAGAGCCCAGTATCCACGCCTCTCCCAGAACCAGCTGATGGTGGAAATGCAGGCCATCCAGGCCATGCACTGCACGATCTGGAGCGAGGGCGTTCGCGAGATCGTCTCGGCGGCGGACAGCGCGGTGAAGTTCATCATCAGCGATCACCCGGTCACCGTCTACAACCATGCGCTCGCACCGGAGACGGAGGCCTGCCGCTATCCCAACGATCCCTCGATCGCGCTCAAGGGTTCGCAGACCATCTATCCGCTCGACCGGGACCACTGCTTGATCCTCACCAACCTGGAATACGCGAAGAACGAAGGCACGCCGCCAACCGAGAAGCGCACTTTCGCCCGCAACTTCCGCACGTCGATGGTGCGCACCGACGCCTTCCCTCGGCTGCGGCGTCTCGGCGACGACGAGGTGCGCCAGATCAACCGCGTCATCAAGGCGCGCGCGCGGCGCTACGTGGCGGCTGGACGCGAGGAATGGCTCGACCCCGAGGCCGGCGACGGGGCCGGATGGTCGGACCTCCGGGGCGTGCTCCGCCCGCCCGAGCAGGCGCTGTTAGGCTTCGGCGGCGAGATGTTCGCCAAGTTCGAGGATGGCAGCGTCCACTACCAGGATCAGTTCGGGCGGACCGAACGCGGTAACGACTTCCTTAAGAAGCAAGTCGACGAGAAGTCGATGCGCCCAGGTCACGTCTGCGGCTGCGGGTCGGGCATGGCGTTCAAGAGCTGCTGCGCGCCATTGCCGGCCAAGCTGCGTCCGTCGTGGAGCGAGCGCGGCATCCGCGAGCGGAACCTCATGCTCTACCGTGGCATCACCAACATTCTGGGGCTCGACAAGGGGCGCGACTGGCTCGAGGTCAGGCGGGCGATCACCGATGAACACATCCGCGAGGTGCACGTCCTCTACCGCGCCCTGTGGCCGACCGACACAGACATCCTGCAGCTCCTGCCAAAGCCCGACGGTCGCCCCCGCGCGGTCTACACCGGATCGCTGCACCCTGCAGCGATCATGGACTTCGCTCTGGGATCCGCCCTCTACTTCGGCGAGCTGATCATCGAGAACCCGTTCGTGCACGCGGCACAGATGCGACCCGAGTTCAGTCCGATCGACAACCCCCACGCCTACCACCAGGAGTTCGTGAAGACGGTATTCCTGTTCCTGACGCTGATGCCGCTCGTCGAGGCCGGATACGTCAATCTGATCCCCAATCCGACAGTCTTCGACCAACACCTCCATCATCAGATGATGGAGATGGCGCGCCGCCGCTCGGGCAGTATGAACATCTCGCTTGACGCGGAGCCGCGCGCAAAGGAGCTGATGGAGCTCGACTTCAAGCGGAACCTGCTCTCGATGCCCGAAGACGGACTTCGGGCGCAGCTGCGCAAATCCTCGCCCGAGCTCAACGAGACAGAGCTAGACGCCGTGATCGCCTACATATGCGAGGCCCGAGACCGGGATCCACTCGCCGCCGTCAAGGACGGTCTGCTCGACGGCAAGGGCGGCCAGATCAACCTTTCGAAGATGGCGCCCAACTTCGAGATGGTGCTCTACATCGCGCAGGCCACAGGCGCCGCGATCGTCACGGATTCGCCCCACCGCTGGAGGGAGATACAACTCGCCGTAGCCCGGCAGGGTGGCGGGCAGCCCATGCGCATTCCGGGCTTCTCGAAAGCACTGGCAGGGGCCCCGCTCGGCTTCGTCAATGACCTCGACGACTTCTTCAACATCGCCGCAACTAGCGCATTCGAGGGCTACCCGCCGCTGATGCGCGACGCCTTCCGATATCTGGCCCAGATCGACAGGCGCGGAACGAAGCCGAACTGGGAGGCAGGTCTCGCGGCCCGTCTGGCGAGGCTGCACCGGGAATCTCAGGCGCGGCTGCGCAAGAACGTTGCCTCCTTTACATCCGGCCGCATGCATGCGCTGCTCCCGTTGGGCGGCATCCAAAACAACACCGTCAACCGGTTGTTGCTCATGTCCAGTTCCGAGCACCATCTGCCGAGTGTGCCGATGGCATTCTACATAGAAAGCGTGGGGAGATAACTGCGTTTTTTCATCAACGGTCAGTACGCGACTTCAGCCTTGGGTTGGCGGCGGCAGGATAGCGCGTCAACGACAGCTTTCTACCCAATCCCAACCTGTCGTCGCTGCCCGAAGAAACGACCGCTTTGAAGTACAATCCAGGAATGGCTGGAATGGCTGGAATGGGGCGCAAAGCCGACGTCAGCCCCGCCACACCCACCAATGAGGCCAGTTCACCTTGTCGCGCTGACGCGTCACGTCCCACACCTTCTTCTGCTGCTCAACAACTAACGGCACCTCCAAGCGATCGAGAGCCTTCTGAACGATCCACGGGTTCAGCTTAAAGCGCCCGTTCTCGCCGCGTCCATATCGCGTCACCATCCGAAGAGGCGATGCGGCCATTCCCACGCTTCCAACATCGATCGGGACAATCACGATCTCTGTGATTCGGTCCTGATTTCCATCTGGCTGTGACGCCCTTGCTGCCTCGATCGCGGCGAGTGACGCGCGTGCTGCCGCGCTGTCACCCTCGAGCCCACGCTTTGTCAGATGTAGCAGAAACGCCTCGGCGGCTGTGACGCGTTTCTCGCGCGCATCTTCCCTTACTGTCACCATTTGGCCAAGCACGTGATCGTGCGGCAGGCCCACCTTCCTGCCTTTCGGCCGACCGCGCGGATTACCGCTGCGCCCCTTCTTGAACCGACCCGAGCGAGGGGGACGTCCGTAGCCTACTTTTTCGCGATCAGCCGAACTCACCTCTTTCCTCCGCGAGGCCATTGAAGATCGCCCGAATTGAGTGTGCACCGCTCGACGGCATCGACATCTTTCTCGGTGAGCAACTTACGACCCGGCCGGCTGATCGCCGCCTGCGTCGCCCAAGTCGAAAGGAGGATGCGGCGTTCATCGGTCGCGCGCCCTTCCCAGAATGGATCAGGCACAGCGATACCGAGAATGAGCATCGCCTCATCCGCATTTCGCGGATCATTCTCGGTAGTGATCTTGATCGGCGTGAAGCCTTGAGAAGGTGCCCTCTTCACCAGCGCCTTTTCGCGCCGCTCAATCATCTTCAGGACCTGCCGGATGGCCATTCGGCTTCCCTTCAGCGCATCCTGGTAGGTCCTGAGCTCGAGCACCTCGTCGACCGTGAGTTCGCGCTCTTCCCCATTCTGTGAAACCGTGATCCGCTTGTCGAAGATGATGTCGAACGCCGAGATATTCGGGCGGCGCTTTCTCGGCCGCCCGGCAGGGTTACCCGACTGGCCCTTCTCCCAGCGCGGCATCAGCCTTCGACCTTGATCGCGGTTCTGCCCGTCAGGACTTCCCAGCGCTCGACAGCGACCTCCACATAGGCCGGATCGATGTCGCAGCCGCGGAACCGGCGCCCCACCCGTTCGGCCGCGATCAGCGACGTTCCCGATCCCAGAAACATGTCGAAGACGAGGTCGCCTCGCTTGGTGACGTCCTGATAGGCGTCGGCAACCATCGCCACCGGTTTGACTGTCGGATGCAGATCGAGGTCCTCGCGCCGGCTGCCCTTCAGCGTGTTGACCGACGCATAATCCCAAACATTGGTGCGATAGCGACCGTGCTTGCCGAGCTCGACGTTATTGGCGTGGCCTTGCTTTCCGACACGGTAGACGAACACCAGCTCATGCTTGGACCGGTAGAGCGAGCCCATGCCGGCGTTGCTCTTGTTCCAGATGCAAAGGTTGAGAAACTCGTCGTAGACCGTCTCGGCCGCCGCTTCGACATCGCCCATATGGCGCCAGTCCATGCAGACGTAATGAACAGCCCCGTCGCGGGAGACCGCAGCTGCAGCACCCAGCGTGTCGCGCAGGAATTGCCGGAACTCGTCGTCGGCCATTTCGCCCGAGGCCATGGCAAACTCGCGGTGCCGACCCTTGGCATTCACATGACCGTTGATCTTCACGTTGTAGGGCGGATCCAAGAAAGCAGCGTCGATCGCCTCGCCTTCCCCGATGATCCTCTTTAGCAATGCGACGTCGCGGCCATCGCCGCATCCGATACGATGGTCGCCAAGCTGCCAAATGTCGCCCATCTGCGTCCGCGGAGCGACCGGCACGGCTGGAATGATCTCTTCGTCGGGATCGTTGGCAGGCTGCAACGCGACATCGATCTCGCCCATCGAGAAGCCTGTCAGCGTCAGGTCAAAGTCGACGTCGAGGTTGCCGATCTCTTCGAGTTCGAGCTTCAGGATCTCGCTGTCCCACCCAGCATTGAGCGCGATCTTGTTATCGGCAAGTCGAAGTGCCTTGCGCTGGACTTCGCTTAGCCCCGCAAGCGTAATAGACGGCACCTTCTCAAAGCCCATCTGCTTGGCCGCGCGCAGACGCCCGTGGCCCGCGATCAGCATGCCCTGCTCGTCGACGAGAACGGGGTTCGTGAACCCGAACTCGCGGATCGAGGCGACGATCTGCTCGACCTGCTTCTTGCTGTGGGTCCGCGCATTGCGCGGATCCGGAGTGATGGTGGTGACCAGACGGAATTCCACCGTCAGGTCATGGTGAATGGGTAGCGCCCCCGCGGCTGAGTCGGTCATCGATGAGAACATAACGGGAACTACAACCTGCCGCAATACCCAAACACAAGATATGGGGTCAGAAACCCGTGGACATACTGTGGATAGTGAGCATTGCTTTGTCCCACCCCGGTCGACGGGGTCGTCTCGGTAGCAGCGCCCACCTTCGGCGCGCTGCAGAAGGAGACGAAAATGACCAAACCCAAAACCAAGATCGATAGGCTGATCGCGCGCTTGAAGAGGGACAAGGGCGCCACCATCGAGGAGCTCGCCCGTCTCACCGGATGGCAGAAGCATTCGGTGCGCGGCGCGATGGCCGGCAGCCTCAAGAAGAAAGGCTTTGTGGTATCGTCCGAGAAGGTCGGTGCGGAGAGACGCTATCGCATTGTCGAGACCGCCGGTGAGTGATCTTGCCGAACGGATCGAGGCGCTTGAGCGTCTCGATCTTTCCGCCCTGCGCGAACATTGGCCGGCACGCTTTGGACCGATGCCGCCGATCCGGTCCACCGCCTTCTTCAGAATGCTGCTTGCCTGGCGGCTGCAAGCAGAGGCCCATGGGGGTCATTCGCGCGATACCAAGCTGGAGCTGAAGAAGGTCGGGCCGGTTGCGACTTCCGCGCAGCAGCTGGGCGTAGGTACGGTGCTCGAAAGAAGCTGGAAAGGCGCGCTGGTGCGGGTCGAGGTGGCGGAGGAGGGCTTTCGCTATGGCGGCCGAACTTATTCCAGCCTCTCGCGCATCGCGCAGGAGATCACGGGCACCCGCTGGTCCGGCCCGCGCTTCTTCGGGCTGCGCTCGTGAAGCGCTGCGCCATCTACACCCGCAAGAGCTCCGAGGAAGGGCTCGACCAGCAGTTCAACAGCCTCGATGCCCAGCGCGAGGCTTGCGAGGCTTATGCGCTAAGCCAGGCCGGTGAAGGCTGGAGGGTGCTGCCCGACCGCTATAATGATGGCGGCTTTTCGGGCGGCAACATGGAGCGACCGGGCTTGCAGCGACTGCTCGGCGACATCGCTTCGGGGAAGGTAGACGTCGTCATCGTCTACAAGATCGATCGCCTGACCCGCAGCCTTCCCGACTTCGCGCGGATCGTCGAACGCTTCGATCAGAAGGAGGTGAGCTTCGTCAGCGTGACGCAGGCGTTCAACACCACGACCTCGATGGGAAGGCTGACGCTTAACGTCTTGCTGTCCTTCGCCCAGTTCGAGCGCGAGGTCACCGGCGAGCGCATCCGCGACAAGATCGCCGCGTCGAAAGCCAAGGGAATGTGGATGGGCGGCGTGCCCCCGCTCGGCTATGATCCCCCACTCGACAGCGAGCGCGTGCTTCGCGTGAACGACACGGAAGCCGAGACTGTTCGACTGATTTTCGATCGCTACCTCGAGATCGGCTCGGTGCAGAAGCTGAAAGCCGAGCTTGATGCCCGCGGGATCAGGCCCAAGCAACGCACCTCGAAACGAGGCAATCTGATCGGCGGGGACCGGTTCAGCCGGACCGCCCTGTTCCACCTCCTGAAGAACCCGATCTACATTGGAAAGATCGTCCACAAGGATGAGCTGTTCAAAGGGCGCCACCGCAGCATCGTCGATGGGAAGATATTCAGCGCGGCGCAAAAGATGCTGGCGAGCAAAGCGCAGCAACGGAAGCGGCGCACGAAGCAAGCTTCACCGCTTGCTGGCAAACTCTTCTTGGCGGATGGGAAGCGGCTATCGCCAACGCATTCGGTGGGCGCATCCGGCCGTCGATACAAATATTATGCCGTCATCGGCGAGCCGGCCGCGGCATCCGGCCCGAAGCGCGTTTCAGCGTCAAGCATCGAGCGCTTTGTCATGGGTGCCACGAGCCGAGCCGGTATCAGCGCGACCGATCCGTTTAGCGTCATTCGGAAAGTCATTCTCCATCGCGACCGCACGGACATTTTCTTACCCGCCGAACTGCGGCCAGCCGTCTTGCAATGCCTTGGTCAGCACGAATGTGTCGTCGATGAAAATGAGACTCTTCTGCGCTGGTCGATCCCGACCTGTTGGAGCGCGAAAGCAAACATACGAGCAGCCGGCCACCCGTCACCGCAGCCGGACGTGAACCTCGTCGAGGCCCTGCGCAAAGCCAATGCATGGCTTCATTACGACGCCCAGGGACGCCCCATGATCAAGGCTCTTCCAGCCGGTCGCTATGACCGACGGATTCTGCGCCTCGCCTTTCTGGCACCCGACATCCAGCAAGCAATTCTAGATGGCACTCAGTCGCCAAAGCTCACGCTCGAGGCGCTGATCCGCACGGCACCTCCGTTGGAATGGGGCGCTCAGCGAAAGATGCTGGCGGAACTCTAGCTTCTTCCTGTTTTGAGCCAAAAACACCTGATGATGCCGAACAAACGCCCTGATAATGTCAAATCCGACCCCTGTTTTGCCAAATAACAGGCGAAGCGACTCCCGACATGGCGATCGGCGGAAAACTCCGAAAAATCTCCAGCCCGTTCCAGCTGACGCCAGCGGCGCGACCTGTTTTTCTTGTTAATTTGAGGGTTTTTCCCTGTTCCACTGGGAACGGTACCGAATGCATCACAGGAAGAGACGCGCCTGCGCAACTCGGCGGCATTAGCCCAACGAGTGCCGCCAAGACGCTTCGGTTATTCCCAGATCTGATGGAAATAGCGCCCGATTCCGCGGCCTTCCGCTAGGGCGTCGCCGAGAGAGAATTGTGCGTGAAGTAAATGGCGGAGAGGGTGGGATTCGAACCCACGGTACGGTTACCCGCACAACGGTTTTCGAGACCGCCCCGTTCGACCACTCCGGCACCTCTCCGCGGAAAAGTTCGGGACGCGGCGTCAACGCCTCGCCTCCCGGTCGGAGCGCGCCTCTAGCAAGCCATCCCGGCCTTGAAAAGCCCTATTGTCGCCGCCGCGCCGCTTTTCGCGCCAATGCCCCCGCGATGCCCCGCGATGCACCCTTCGCCCGCGCTGGCGCATTGCCCGTTTCATGACGCCTTTTTCCAACAGCATCGTCCTCGGCGCCTCGGGCGGGATCGGCGCCGCGCTCGCCGCCGCCATCGAGGCGCGCGGCGGCAAGGTCGCCCGCCTCGCCCGCGGGCGCCCAGACGATCATGACGCGCTCAAAGTCAACTATGACGAGCCCGCCAGCCTCGCCGCCGCCGCAGAGGCACTCGCGCCGCACGCCCCCTACGACACGATCCTCATCGCGACCGGCCTCCTGCACGACGACGACTGGGGCCCCGAGAAGAGCTGGAAGATGCTCGCCCCCGATCCGCTGATCCGGACCTTCCACGTCAACGTCATCGGCCCCATGCTCGCCGCCCGCGCGCTCCTCCCCCTCCTGCCCCGCGACCGCCCGGCGCGCTTCGCCATGCTCGGCGCGCGCGTCGGATCGATCTCCGACAATCACCTCGGCGGCTGGTACGGCTATCGCGCCGCCAAGGCCGCGCTCGCCCAATTCGCCCGCACCCTGTCGATCGAGCTCAAGCGCACCCACGAACAGCTCGTCGTCGCCGCGCTCCACCCCGGCACCGTCGACACCGCTTTGTCCGAGCCCTTTCAGGCCAATGTGCCGGAAGGTCAGCTCTTCTCGCCCGAAAAAAGCGCCAACCACCTCCTCGACGTGCTCGGCGCCCTCACCCCCGCCGACAGCGGCGGTCATTTCGACTGGGCGGGCAAACCCATCCCCGCCTGAGTGGCAACGCTGCCTCCCTGCCCTCGCCTTGCGACAAGTTGCGACAAATGCCCGCGATGTCGGGATCGCGCTGCGACACCGGGCTCCTAGAACGGCATCATCAGCACATAAGGAGTACCCCATGAACAAGATCCGCACTTCCCTCATCGCCGCCGCCGCCGCCGGCCTCGTCGCCATCCCTGCGCTCGCGGCCCAGCCGCACGGCGGGCCCGGCATGCGCCATGTCGAGGGCGATATCACGCTGGCCGATGTCGAGGCCCGCAGCGCCGAGCATTTCGCCAAGCTCGATGCCGACGGCAACGGACTCGTCACCAGCGCCGAGATGGACGCCGCACGCGAGGCGCGTCACGAGCGCCGCGCCGAGCGCATGGAGCAGCGCGGCGAGCGCGCCAAGCAGCACATGGAGCGCCGCGGCGAGCATCGCGGCCAGCGCCACGAACAGCGCTTCGCCCGCATGGACGGCAACGGCGACGGCGCGCTCAGCCTCGCCGAGTTCCAGGCCCGCCCGCTCGCCATGTTCGAGCGCGCCGATGCCGACAAGAACGGTATCCTCACCGAGGCCGAGCGCGCAGCCGCCCGCGACACGGTGCGCGAACGTCGCCACGAGCGTCGCCAGCAGCGCTCCCAGTAACCCACGCTCATCCCCGAGGCGCGAGGGGGCTGGCCATGCCGGCCCCCTCGTTGCATGGAAAACACCGACCATGAGCGCGACACGCCCCCACCTCCTCCTCGTCGAGGACGAACCCGCGATCCGCACCCCGCTGGTGCGTTATCTCGAACGCGAAGGCTATCGCGTCACGCCCTGCGCCGATGCCGCCGCCGCGCGCGAGGCGCTCGCCTCCTATGCGCTCGACGCCGCCATTCTCGACATCATGCTGCCCGGCGAGGATGGCTTGAGCCTCGCCCGCTCGATCCGCGAAGGCGGCGACTTGCCCATCCTCTTCCTCTCCGCGCGCGCCGAAGATGTCGACCGCATCGTCGGGCTCGAAATGGGCGCCGACGATTATCTCACCAAGCCGTTCAATCCGCGCGAATTGACCGCTCGCCTCAAGGCCATCCTGCGCCGCGCGCGCCCGCGCGAGACCGCGCCCACCGCCGAGGAGGCCGCGCTGCCCGCCTATCGCTTCGCCGATTTCACCCTCGACACCGCGCACCAGCTGCTGCGCGAGGGCGACCGCGCGATCGAGCTGACGAGCGGCGACTACACGCTTCTCCTAACCCTGCTCGAACGCCCCGGCCGCGCCCTGTCGCGCGACCAGCTGCTCGACCTCACCAAGGGCCGCGAGGCCGATCCCTTCGACCGTGCGATCGACAATGCGGTCATGCGCCTTCGCAAGAAGCTGGGGCCGCGCGGGGCGGAGATCATCCGCACCGTCCACGGCACCGGCTACAGCCTCGCCGTCCCGGTCGAAAAGGCATGACTCGCCCCCGCCTCACCTTGTCGGGCCAGGTCGCGCTGCTGGTCGCGGTCGCGATCCTCCTCGCCCAGGCCTTCAACCTCGCCATCGCGCTCCAGCGCCGCCACGCCCAGCTGCTCGACGACGCCATCGTCCCCGGCGCCCAGCGGCTCGCGCTCCTCGCCGCCGAGCCCCTGCTCCTCGACCGCGTCGAGCGCATCGGCGAGCGGCGCGGGACACGCGGCCTGCGCCCGCCCCGCGGCGCCCTCGGTCCGCGCCGCAACCGCCCCTTGGGCCGCATCCGCGCCGAGGTCGGATTGGCCGATCCGCTCGCCACCAATAGCCACCCCGTCGCGGTCGCCGACGCGATCATCGCCGACGCCTTTGCCGACGCGGGCGTGCCGCTGCGCGATGCCGGCGCCGGGCTCCTCGACAACCCGCGGCTGCCGCGTCCCGGTGAGGAAGCGCGCCAGCGCCTCCTCCTCGCCGCGCAGCTTCAGGACGGACGCTGGATCAGCCTCGCCGTGCCCGGCCCGCGCCCGCTGCGTCCCCTCATCGGTGCCATGATCTTCCAGTCCTTGCTGATCGCGCTCGCCGTGCTCTTGCCGACCCTCCTCCTCCTGCGCCGCGTCGGCGGATCGCTCCGCGCGGTCACCGGCGCGGCGCAGCGCTTCGATGGCAGGGCCGCCGGCCCGCCGCTGCCCGAGACGGGGCCGAGCGACATCGTCGCGCTCGCCGCCGCCTTGAACGACATGCAGGCGCGCATCGCCGCGATGCTGTCCGAAAAGGACGTCATGCTGGGGGCCATCGGCCACGACCTGCGCACCCCGCTCACCGCGCTGCGGATCGAGGTCGAGGGCGTGGAGGACGAGGAACGCCGCGCCGCGCTGATCGAGCAGATAGAGCGCCTTCACGAACAGTTCGAGGCGG
Source organism: Sphingomicrobium arenosum (assembly GCF_026157085.1). Classification (NCBI taxonomy): domain Bacteria; kingdom Pseudomonadati; phylum Pseudomonadota; class Alphaproteobacteria; order Sphingomonadales; family Sphingomicrobiaceae; genus Sphingomicrobium; species Sphingomicrobium arenosum. The sequence goes on along the minus strand of NZ_JANPVN010000001.1, from coordinate 2,519,609 downwards.
TGCTCGACCTCGCTCGCGCCAATCGCGCGCCCGCGCCCGACGCGATGGTCGACGATGCGGCGCTGTTCGACCGGCTCGCGGCGAGCTATGCTGGCCAGCCCCTCACTGTCGACCCTCCAGTCTCGGCCATCTTCCCCGGCGATGCCGCCTCGGTCGAGCGCGCGCTCGCCAACCTCATCGACAATGGCCTTCGTCACGGTACCGCCGTCCACCTCTCGCTCGCCCCTTATCCCGGCGAAGTGGTCATCATGGTGTGCGACGACGGCCCCGGCATCCCCGCCGAACTGCGCGCGCGGCTGCTGCGCCCCTTCGAGCGCGCCGAGCAGAGCCGCAATCGCGCCACCGGCGGGCATGGTCTCGGACTCGCCATCGTCGCTGCCATCATGCGCCGCCACGGCGGACGGCTCGACCTTGGGGACCGCCCCGATGGCAAGGCCGGGCTGTGCGCGCGGCTCCATTTCCCGCGTGCACCGCTTGTGTGAGGCGCACATGGGCCTACATTGGTTGGACGATGAATAATGCGATTCCCACCGCACGCTTCGCCCTGGGCGAGGTAGTGCGCCACCGGCTCCTCGATTTTCGCGGCGTGATTTTCGACGTCGATCCCGAATTCGCCAATTCGGACGAATGGTATGAATCGATCCCCGAGGACATGCGCCCGGCCAAGAACCAGCCCTTCTACCACCTCCTCGCCGAGAATGAGGAGACGAGCTACATCGCCTATGTCAGCCAGCAGAACCTCGTCGCCGACGATGACGAGGAAGAGATCGTCCACCCGGCCATCGCCTCGATCTTCGACGGCTTCGAGGCGGGACGCTACCACCTGCGCCCCGAACGCCGCCACTGATCGGCCCGATCACGCCCGAGAAAGTCGGGCGAATCGGTTGACAGCAAGGGGCGATTTCCATAGGTGGCCCCATCCCCTCGCGCAGGTGCCGTTTTCGATGGCGCTTCGCCTTGGGCCGAAAAGATAAATACTAGACCGAAGAGAAGAGCTTATGTTCGCAGTCGTGCGCACCGGCGGTAAGCAGTATCGCGTTGCCCCCGGAGACAAGATCGTCGTCGAGAAGATCAGCGGTGACGCTGGCGATTCGGTGACCCTCGATGACGTCCTGCTCGCCGGCGAGGGCTCCGACCTTCAGTCGACCGACGGCCTGACCGTCGCCGCCACCATCGTGGCGCAGGCGAAGGGCGAGAAGGTCACCGTCTTCAAGAAGCGTCGTCGTCACAACTATCGCCGCAAGCGCGGTCATCGCCAGCAGCACACGATCCTCGAGATCCTGTCGATCGGCGGCAAGGGCGGCGCCAAGAAGGCAGCCTCCAAGAAGGCCGCTGCCAAGAGCGACGATGCCCCGGCCAAGACCGAAGCCAAGAAGGCTCCGGCCAAGAAGGCCGACGCCAAGTCGACAAAGGATGCTGCACCTGCTAAGAAGCCCGCAGCGAAGAAAACTGCCGCAGCCAAGAAGCCCGCGGCCAAGAAGACCGAGAGCAAGTAACAATGGCACATAAGAAGGCAGGCGGCTCGTCGCGTAACGGCCGCGATTCCAATCCGAAGTATCTCGGCGTCAAGAAGTTTGGCGGCGAGAGCGTCGTCGCTGGCAACATCATCGTGCGCCAGCGCGGCACCAAGTGGTACCCGGGCGACAACGTCGGCCTGGGCCGCGACCACACCATTTTTGCGCTTACCGACGGCCGAGTCACGTTCCGTGACGGCAAGCTCGGCCGCAAATACGTGCACGTAGCCCCGATGGGCGAAGCTGCCGAATAGGGTTGGTCGATAACGGGCCATCCCACCTGGGACGGTCCGGACATTGAGACAAATGGGAGAAGGGACCGCTCCAGGTCCCTTCTCTTTTTTGTGCCCGCTATCATTGTAAAGGGCGCGTCCGAAACTTCTCCCTGAACTGTCACCGTCCCCGTCTAGGGGCGGCGGCAAAGGAGGTGTGAGATGTTTGCAGTGACGACGAACCTGCTGCTCCGGCCCGGCTGGAGTTGCGATGCGCCCGCGCTCGCCAAGGCAATGGGGTCGAAGCGAATCGTCGCCAATCTCGCCAGCGCGCCATGGCCCTATGGCCTCGAACAGGCGCAGGCCTTCCTCGCGCGCCTCGACGAAATGCCGCTACCCAACATGCTCATCACCCTGCGGCACAGCGCCGAGGTCATCGGCGTCGTCGGCTTCGGCTACGCCCCCTCGGGCGAGATCGAACTGGGCTATTGGATCGCCGAACCCCATTGGGGCCGCGGCTATGCGACCGAGGCGGCCCGCGCCGCCCTCGACGTCGCCCGCACGCTCGGCTGGGCGCGCATCGAGGCCGCGCATTTCCTCGACAATCCCGCCTCGGGCCGCGTCCTCGAAAAGCTCGGCTTTATCCCCACCGGCACCCACGCGATGCGCCACAGCTGCGGCCGCGGCGAGGAAGCCATGAGCCGCCTCTACATGCTCGCGCTCAACGACGAGGAAACTGTAGAGCCAGCCGTCGCCTGACCCGAACCGCGTCATTGCGAGGAGCGAAGCGCCGAAGCAATCCATGGGCAGTGCCGCTGGATTGCTTCGCTACGCTCGCAATGACGAAAAAAGGGGCGGTGCCACGTCGGCACCGCCCCTTTTTTCGTAACGCCACCTCAGCGCCCTCAGGCCGCCGCGCGCACCTTCTTGCCATTGCGCATGAAACGATGCCCTTCGGCATCCTCATAGGCCTTGATCAGCGCGCGATCGTCCTCGTTCCACGGATGGAATTTGGGCAGGAAGAACTCCAGCCACGCGCCGAGGATCTTGCGGAACATGCCCGGCGAGATCAGCCCGTAGCGGATCAGCCCCCACTTGGCCTTCCACCCCGTGATCCCGTCCTGCTCGAGCAGGTAGAGCGCGCCCCTGAACCGGTCGGGGAAGAAGTGGCTCGACACATATAGCATCACCTTCGCCTTCACTTGCCACCGCTTCCAGCGCGACCAGTCGCGCGTCGCATGAAGCCAGGTGTCATAGGCCACGCCCTTATGCTCGATCTCCTCGGCGGCATGCCATTTCCACAGCATCGCCGTCGCCTCCTCGGCGCCCGCGAAATGCCTGGGATTGGCGAGGATCTCATGCGCGAGGATCGCGGTATAATGTTCAAGCACCATCGTCGCCGCCAGCGCCGCGATCGGCGGCTTGTCGCCCAACAGCGCGATCCGCTCTTTCACGCGGTCATAAAGCGGGACCATGTCATATCCGCTGTCGCTCGCGCGCTTGTTGAACGCATCATGTTCGCGACTGTGGATCGCTTCCTGCGTCGTGAACGCCTTGATGTCCTTTTTCAGCGCCTCGGGACAATCCTTCGCGAACGCCCGCACCGAGCGCACGAAAAAGGCCTCGCCGTCGGGAAAGGTCGCCGACAGCGCATTGTACATGGCGCTCGCATAAGGGTTGCCGCCGTGCCACCAGCGCGGCGTCGCGCCCTCGCGCCCGAATTCGCGATCGCGCGGCGTGATGCTAAGGTCGGATGGCGTAACGGTTGCGGTGGCCACGTGGCTGCTCCTAAAGGATGCGTTTGACGATCTAGATGGATATTACTGACAAATATGTCAACAGTGTCACCAAGTCGTAAACGCATGAGCCCCGAGCAAAGCCGCGCCGTCGCGGTCGCGACCGCGCGCGACATCCTGCGCGAGCAAGGTGCCGCGGCGGTCACGCTGAAGGCGGTCGCGGGCCGCATGGGCCGCACCCATGCCGCGCTGCTCCATCATTTCGGCTCGGTCGACGGGCTCCACGCCCAGCTCGCCGACGAGATCGCGCATGAGGTCGCCGATTCGATCGCCGGCTCGATCGGCCGCTACCAGGCGGGCAAGGTCAAGCTGCGCCCCGTCATCGAGGAAATGTTCACCGCCTTTCGCGACCAGCATTTCGGCGAACTCATCGCCTGGGTCGTGCTCCAGCGCCGCCGCGAGGCGCTCGCCCCCGTCGAACATGCCATCGCGAGCGTCGTCGAAAAGATCACCGAACCCGGCGACACCCGCGCGCTCGACCGCGCCACCATGGGGCTCGTCCTCCTCGCCATCGGCGATGCGCTGGTCGGCGCCGAGGTCGCACGGGCCTGCAACCTCGAACCTGCCGTCGCCCATGACATCGCGGTCAAGCAGATCCTCGCTGTCCTCGGCGAATTGCGCTGAAGCTCTAGCCCGACTCTAGCCCGGTTCCAGTCCGGCGGCGGGTTCGCGCCCGACATAACCTTCCTTGCCCGGGTCCTCCATGATCTCGAGGAAATTGCCGTCGGGATCGCGGAAATATGCCCATTTCACGCCTTCGAGCTTGGGCTGGCCTTCATCGAAATGGCAGGGCTCGGAGACGAATTCATAGCCCTCGGCCTTCATTTTCTCATAGGTCGCATCGCAATCCTCGACCTGGAAGCAGACATGCTTGGCGCCCGCATGAAACACCTCGGGCTGGTCGAGCATCGTATTGGGCTGTTCGACCTCGATGATCTCGAAGCTTGTATTGTCGATATGATAAAAAGCGATCTTGACCTTGGCATCGCCCGCCTCCTCGCCGACCCCGAACTGGCGGCTCAGCCCCGCGCTGTTGGCGACATCGGTGCGGATGTCGGGTTCCTTACCCAAGAGCGTGTTGTAGAATTTCATCGAGCGCTCGATATCGGTCACGATCACGCCGACATGGTGGATGCGTTGCATGGTGATGCCCATGGGGTCTCCTTTTTCGGTTTCGAGCAACCAAAGCGGCGCGGCGGGCACGTGTTTCCGCCCCCCCTCGCCAGTTGCGGCGAACTGCGCTAGGGGCGCGCCATGGCGCATTTTCTAGACCAGGCGAAAATCTACGTGGCATCGGGCGCGGGCGGCCCCGGTGCGGTCAGCTTCCGCCGCGAGAAATATATCGAATTCGGCGGCCCCGACGGCGGCAATGGCGGCAAGGGCGGCGATATCGTCTTTCGCGCCGTGCCCGCGTTGAACACGCTCATCGACTTTCGCTACACCCAGCATTTCAAGGCCCCGCGCGGCAAGGGCGGCGCGGGCCGCAACCAGACCGGCGCACAGGGCCGCACCCTCTATATCGATGTCCCTATCGGCACCCAGATCCTCGCCGATGACGAGGAACGCTCGCTGATCGCCGACCTCACGAAGGAAGGCCAGGAAGTCCGCCTTCTCGAAGGCGGCATGGGCGGCCGCGGCAACCTGTCCTACAAGACCTCGACCAACCGCGCCCCGCGCCAGCACCAGCCGGGCGAGCCGGGCGAGGAGGCCTGGGTCTGGCTGCGCCTGAAGCTGCTCGCCGACGTCGGCCTCGTCGGCCTGCCCAATGCGGGCAAGTCCACGCTTTTGAACGCGGTCACCAACGCCAAGGCCAAGACCGGCGCTTATCCCTTCACCACGCTCAATCCCAAATTGGGCGTCGTCCAGCACAAGAACCGCGACTTCGTCATGGCCGACATCCCCGGCCTCATCGAGGGCGCGGCGGAGGGCGCGGGCATCGGCGACCGCTTCTTGGGCCATGTCGAGCGCACCAAGATCCTCGTCCACCTCATCGACGCCGACGGCGGCGACCCCGCCAAGGCCTATCAGACCGTGCGCGGCGAGCTCGAAGCCTATGGTGCCGACCTCGAGGACAAGGAAGAAATCGTCTGCCTGTCGCGCATCGACACCGTCGACGAGGACGTCCTTGCCATCGCCCGTGAGGAACTGGCCGCGCTCGGCGTGACCGACCTCCTCGAACTTAGCGCCATGGCGGGTACCGGCCTCGACCCGCTGCTCGACCGCATCATCTCGATCCTGCCCGAGCGCAAGACCGCCGCGCCCGCTGATGGCGACGCCGAGGATGAGGAAGAAGGCACGGGCGACTGGTCCCCGCTGTGAGCGTACCGGCAGGTCGCCTCGCGGTCACCGGCGCCACCGGCTTTGTCGGTGGTCGCCTCCTCACCCGCGCCGCCGCGCGCGGCCTCTCGCTCACCTGCCTGACCCGTCGCCTCCAGCCCGAGCAGGACGGCGTCGCCTGGGTCCAGGGCGACCTCGACGACCATGACGCCCTCGCCCGCCTGTGCGACGGTGCCTCCGCCATCATCCACATCGCAGGCGTCATCAACGCCCCCGACGCCGCCGGCTTCGACCATGGCAATGTGACGGGCACCAGGAACCTCCTCGCCGCCGCCAGCGCGTCGGGATCGCCCCGCTTCGTCCATGTCTCCAGCCTCGCCGCGCGCGAACCAAGCATCTCGCTCTACGGCGCCTCCAAGGCGCGCAGCGAAAACGCCGTGCGCATCAGCGGCCTCGACCAGCTCATCATCCGCCCGCCCGCCGTCTACGGCCCCGGCGACCGCGAGACATTGGAGCTCTTCCAGTTCGCGCAGCGCGGCTTCGTGCCGCTGCCGCCCAAGGGTCGGTTGAGCCTCATCCACGCCGACGATCTCGCCGACCTGCTCCTCGACCTCGCCACCGGCAAGGGCCGCCCCGGCCTCCTCCTCGAACCCGACGACGGGCGCGAGGGCGGCTGGAGCCAGGAGGAATTCGCACAGGCCATCGGTCACGCCGTCGGGCGCGACAAGGTCAGGACCCTGTCGATGCCCCGCAACATGGTCCGGCTCGGCGCCCAGCTCGACAAGCTCCTGCGCGGCAAGGGCGCCAAGCTCACCCCCGACCGCGCCGCCTATTTCTGCCACCCCGACTGGACCGTGCGGCCCGACCACCGCCCCGCCCCCGACCTGTGGCAAGCCGCCATCCCCACCGACGAGGGCCTCGCCGCCACCGCCGCCTGGTATCGCGACAAGGGCTGGCTCTAGCCCCCTCCCGTCATCCCAGCGAAGGCTGGGATCCATGCCATCGACAATGTTCGCATCCATTGTCGGGCCGCGCCGAGGCTTCCTCCCTTTCTACTGGAAAAGTAGGAATTGTCCTGAAACAATTCGCGCCAATGGATCGCTGTCGTCCCGATGCAAAGTTCGACGAAGTGGACAAAGTGGACACTGTTCGGATTTCATCCAACAGCGCCCCGTTTTCGCCGCTTTCCATTGCCAATGCGCGCCAGCAGACATAAGGGCTTGAACCATGACCGACCGCGCAGATGTGAAAACCCGCCTCTTCACCCTCATCGAGGAATATAACAAAAAAGGCGTCGACGTCTCCGAAGACACCCGCTTCGCGCAGGACCTCGAATGGGACAGCCTCACCGTCCTCGACTTCGTCGCCGAGGTGGAGGACGAATTCGATATCCTCATCACGATGAACCAGCAGGCCGAGATCGAGAATGTCGGCCAGCTGATCGACGCGGTGACGGAGATGGCCGAGTGAGCGGCACCGGTGCGAACCTCGCAGGCGGTGCCCCGACCGGCGGCGACCTGTTCGACAAGTTCCAGCCGCTGATCGACCAGCGCGAGGCGCTGCTGGCGACCGGGGTCACCGACCCCTTCAACCTCGTCATGGAACGCGTCGTCTCGCCCACCGTCGCCATCTGCAACGGCCGCGAGACGATCCTGCTCGGCACCTATAATTACATGGACATGACCTTCGATCCCGACGTCATCGCGGCGGGCAAAAAAGCCTTGGACGAGTTCGGTGCCGGAACCACCGGCAGCCGCGTCCTCAACGGCACCTATGCCGGTCACAAGGACGTGGAAGAAGCGCTGCGCGAGTTCTTCGACATGGACCATGCGATGGTCTTCTCGACGGGCTATCTCGCCAACACCGGCATCATCTCGACGATCGCGGGCAAGGATGACTACATCATCCTCGACGTGGACAGCCACGCCTCCATCTTCGATGGCTGCGCGATGGGCAACGCCAATGTCGTGCCCTTCCGCCACAATGACATCGAAGCGCTGGAAAAGCGCCTGAAGCGCCTGCCCGAAGGCGCCGGCAAGCTCGTCATCCTCGAGGGCGTCTATTCGATGCTCGGCGACGTCGCGCCCTTGGACAAGATGGTCCCGCTCGCCAAGAAATATGGCGCCATGGTGCTGGTCGACGAAGCCCATTCGATGGGCTTCATCGGCGAACATGGCCGCGGCGTGTGCGAAGCGCAGGGCGTGATCGACGATGTCGACTTCATCATCGGCACCTTCTCCAAGTCGGTCGGCACGGTCGGCGGCTATTGCGTCTCCAACCATCCCAAGTTCGAGATCATGCGCCTCGTCAGCCGCGGCTATGTCTTCACCGCCTCGCTGCCGCCCAGCGTCGTCGCCACTGCCGCGACCTCGATCCGCAAGATCATGACGGCCAAGGACAAGCGCGAGCACCTCTGGAAAAACTCGCGCCGCCTCCACAAGGGGCTCACCGACATGGGCTTCATCCTTGGCACCAAGGAGCCGCAATCGGCGATCATCAGCGTCATCATGCCCGACCTCGAAAAAGGCGCCATGATGTGGGAAGCGCTCCTCCACGAGGGCCTTTACGTCAATCTCGCGCGCCCGCCCGCGACGCCCGCGGGGATGACACTCCTGCGCTGCTCGCTCTGCGCACTGCATTCGGACGAACAGGTCGGCGACATTCTCGGCATGTTCGAACGGGCCGGCAAGAAGACCGGATGTATCTGACCTTTTAACCATCGGTGCGTTCGCTTATGGTCGAGCCAATGACGGGTGGGGAACAGAAGGGCGCGGCCGAGTGGCGACGCGCCGGAGTCGCGGTCATCGGCCTCATGGCCATGCTCGCCCTGCTCGGCACGATCTGGCTCGTCTCGGTCTCGTCCGGTGCCCGCGATGCGGCCATGGAGCGCGAGCGCGCCGCCTATGACGTCACCCTGCTCACCCGCACGCTCGATGCCAGCATGTCGCGCTCCGAGGCCGCGCTCGGCCGCTTCGTCCTCGACGAGGAGACCGAGAGCGGCAATCTCTACTACAACAATTGGCGCCTCGCCCGGCAGCAGCTGAACCAGCTCTACCGCCTCACCCGCGCCCGCCCCGAGCAGCGCGAGCGGGTCGAGCAGCTCGTTGCCCTCTTCAACGCCCGCGACGACGAGCTTTCGGCCGCCGCCCGCGCCGCCGCCGCAAAGCAGCGAGAAGGCGGGGTCAGCCTCTATTATGCGGCTGGTCGCTCGACCACGGGGCCGAGGCTGCGCAGCGCGCTTCAGGATATCGCCGATGCGGAGCGCGAGGCGCTGTCTTCCTCGATCGACGCGACCCAGCTGTTCGCCGCGCGCGCCAACCGCCTCAACGACTATCTCATCTGGCTCGGGGCCATTTCGGGGCTCATCGCCATTTTCCTCGGCGGGCTCGCCTTCGAGGTGCTGCGCCAATATGCGCTCACCCGAAAGGAAGCCGAGCAGGAGACCGAGCGCGCCGATGCGCTCGAGGAAGCCGTCGCCGAGCGCACCGCCGAACTGTCCGCCGCCAACGAGGCGCTGCGTGCCGAGGCCGAGGAGCGCGAGGCCGCCGAAGCCCGCCTCCGCCAGGCCCAGAAGATGGAAGCCGTCGGCCAGCTGACCGGCGGCATCGCGCACGACTTCAACAACATGCTCGCGGTTGTCGTCGGCGGGCTCGACCTTGCGCGCCGCCACATCGACGGCCCGCGCCGCGACCTCATGGCCCACCTCACCAATGCGATGGAGGGGGCCACCCGCGCCGCCGCGCTGACCCGCCGCCTGCTCTCCTTCGCCCGCGCCGAGCCGCTGCTCCCTGAACGCGTCGAGGCTGGCGCTATGATCGGCTCGATGCGCGAGCTGCTCGACCGCACGCTCGGCGAACAGATCAACATCACCTATGCCATGGCCGACGAGACCTGGCCCGTCTTCGTTGATGCCCACCAGTTCGAAAACGCCTTGCTCAACCTCGCGCTCAATGCCCGCGACGCGATGGAGGGCGAGGGACAACTCGTCATCAGCGCCAGGAACGTGACGCTGGGCGATGGCGAGGTCGGCGACATCCGCGCCGGCGATTATGTCCGCGTCTCGGTGTCCGACACCGGCAAGGGGATGAGCGAGGAAGTGCGCGAGCGCGCCTTCGAACCCTTCTTCACCACCAAGGAAGTGGGCAAGGGCACCGGGCTCGGCCTGTCGCAGATTTTCGGCTTCGCGCACCAGTCGGGTGGCGACATCGGCATCGACACCAAGGTCGGCACCGGCACCACCGTGTCCATCTACTTGCCGCGCACCGCGCTCGAGGCCAATGCGCCGCAGGCCGTGCCCGCCGACCCCCTCGCCCACGACCAGGACGACAGCATGGTCTGCGCCAACGCGCGCATCCTCCTCGTCGAGGACGATCCACGCGTGCGCACCGCCACCGTCGGCGCGCTGGAGGATTTGGGCTACGACCCCGTCAGCTGCGGCAGCGGCGACGAGGCATTGGCGCTGTTCGAACCGGGCAAGTTCGACCTCGTCATCTCCGACGTCATCATGCCCGAGATGACCGGCACCGAACTCGTTCGCCATTTGAAAGCGCGCGAGCCCGATCTCGCCGTGCTGTTCGTCACCGGCTATGTCGGCGATGACCAGAGCGACGAGCTCGCCGACCATGAACTGCTGCGCAAGCCCTTCACGGTCGGTGCCTTGTCGAAATCGGTGGCTGATGCGCTCAAGTCGGCGATCAAGCCCGCCCCGCGAAGCGCGCTCGGCTGACCCGCGGCGCTACTTGCGCCAGGGCCCGATCGACAGGCCCTTCAAATACAGGAGGCGGATGCCCATCCGCTTGGTGCCATTGCCCACGGTAAAGGCGGCCTCGCGAAACTTGGGCTTGCGATCGAGCAGCGTGATGCTCGGATTGTTGGAAAAGGCCCCGCCGTCGCGGCGGCTCATTTCCTTGTCATTGTCGAGATCGTGCTGCAGCGCGAAGGCATAAGTGCCCGGCCGCGGCACCGCGACACAGACATCGACATCGCCGCGCGAGGGCACGTCGACCGTGACATGATGGATTTTCTTGCCGCCTTCCAGCCAATTGTCGGGATTGCCGTCATAGAGCGACAGGCGGATCTTGCCGCGCTGCTCCTTGAAGCCCGAGACGCGGATCAGCACCGCCGGCTTGCCAGCATCGCAGGCGGCGATGTCGCCAAGGACGCTCACCGCGGCCTGCGCCGGACTGGCGAGCCCCGTGGCGGCCAGCGCGAGCAGTGCGGCACTTTTGACGGCAAACAGCGGTTTGGAGATCATTGACTTGGCTTCCGGGCTATGGGCACAGGGGGCAGCCGCGCCTCACGAGGCGCCCCAGCCGTCCCTTATGGTCGGAATTTGGGCATTTTCATGGTCGGTTGATGAACGGGAGAATAATGGCGCTGATCGACCGCTACCTCGGACGAGCCATTTTCGTCCCGCTGGTCGGCACGCTGCTGCTCGCGGCGATGCTGCTGGTGCTCGACAAGATGCTGCGCCTGTTCGACTTCGTCATCTCTGCGGGCGGGCCGGTCAGCGTGGTGTGGCAACTGCTCGCCAACATGCTGCCCGAATATTTCGCGCTGGGCATCCCGATCGGGCTTCTCCTCGGCATCCTCCTCGCCTTCCGCAGCCTCGCCCTGTCCTCCGAGCTCGACGCCTTGCGCGGCATCGGCGTGGGCTATGGCCGCATGTTGCGTGTGCCCTACATGTATGCGCTAGCGCTCATGGCGCTGAACCTCTTCATCGTCTCCTATGTCGAGCCCTATACGCGCTACAATTACGAAGGCCTCCAGTTCGATTTGCGCTCGGGCACGCTCGGTGCCTCGATCAAGGTCGGCGAGTTCAACCGCCTCGGCGACAATCTGACGCTGCGCATCGACAAGTCGGAGGACGAGGGCAGCGACCTGTCGGGCATCTTCGTCTCGCTGAAGACTGACGAGATGGACGTCGCCGCCACCGCCGAGCGCGGCGAATTCCTCGCCACCGACGATCCCGACACCATCATCTTCCGCCTCAAGAACGGTCGCCTGATCCAGGACGAGCCCGGCTTCGCCACGCCGCGCACGCTCGCCTTCGACAGCTACGACCTGCCCGTCAGCCTGCCGCAGGTCGGCAGTTTCCGTGAACGCGGGCTCGACCAGATCCGCGAGCTTTACCTGCCGGAGCTGACCCGCCTCGCCTATTTCACCCCCGAGGCCAGTCTCGACAATCGCCTCGCCGCGCGCGCCAACCTGCATTTCCGGCTCGTCGAGGTCATCATGATGCTGATGCTGCCGCTGCTCGCGGTCGCGCTCGCCGTACCGCCCAAGCGATCATCCTCCTCGCTCGGCATCTTCGTCGCCATCGTCACCGTCGTGACCTATCACAAGATCAACCAATATGCGCAGGGCGCGGGCGCACAGGGGCGCCTCAATCCCGAACTCGCGCTCTACACGCCTTTCTTCGCCTTCATCATCATGATCGGCTGGATGTACCACGTCATCGCCCACCGCCCCGGCGGCCAACCCATCGGCGCGCTCGAGGCCGCCTTCGCCTCCATCGCCAAGGCGGTGAAGAAGGTGCTGCCCAACCCGCGCGCCCGCGCGCTCGCCCGCCGCGAGGCCGAACGCAACGCGGGGGAGGCCGCCAGCTCATGATCAACATGGATTTCATGCCCTCGCGCCGCCTCGCGCTCTACATGGTCAAGCTGATGGTGACCCGCAGCCTCGCCGTGCTGGTGGCGCTGGTGCTCGTCCTCCTGATGCTCGATCTCTTGGGCGAGAGCGGCAAGATCCTCGCCATCGAGGGAAACAGCGAGGCCGACCTGTGGCGCTACGCCAGCCTGCGCCTGCCCATGCTCGTCAGCCGCTTCCTCCCCTTCTCGGTGCTCTTGGGCTGCCTCATCGCCTTTGCCGGCCTGAACCAGAATAGCGAAGTGATCTCGATGAAGGCGGCGGGCCTGTCGGCGCACCAGATCCTCGCGCCGCTGATCATCGCGGCGGCGGGGCTCGGCGGCCTCCTGTTCGCCTTCAACGAGGCGGTGGTGGTGGATTCCGCCCGCGTCATCAACGCGTGGAAGGACAGCGACTATGAGCCCATCCCGCCCGACACCGGCATCTATGCCAACATCTGGCTGGCGCAGGACGGCACCCTCGTCCACGCGCGCCGCGCCTCGGGTCGGGGCATGGACTTCCAGCTGTCGGGCCTCACCCTCTACGAACGCGAGGCGGGCAGCGTCGCGCGTATCGTCGAGGTCGAGCGCGCCCGGCCCTACGGCGATCGCTGGGCGTTCGAGAATATCCGCCGCTACGATGCCGAGATGAACCTCGTGACCGAGACGGCACGCGAAACCGGCCTTCAAGGGGTCGAACCCGCGCAGTTCCGCCTCGCCAAGGTCGATCCCGAGGCATTGAACATCGTCGAACTGGGCCGCACCATCGACGATCTCGAGGCCGCGGAGCTGTCGACCACCGTCGCGCGCGCGGGCTGGTGGCACAAGATCACGGGGCCCATCTCGACCATCCTCATGCCGCTGCTGGCCGCCGTCGCCGCCTTCGGCCTCGCCCGCTCGGGCCAGCTCCTGCTGCGCGCGGTGATCGGCATGGCTTTGGGCTTCGCCTATTTCGTGGCCGACAATTTCAGCCTCGCGATGGGCAATGCAGGCGTCTATTCGCCCCTGCTCGCGACATGGGGACCGGTGATGCTCTTCGCCGCACTGGGCGAAGCCATTCTCATTCGATCGGAAGAGTAAGCGCCGCCACGTCGGCGCAGCCGTTAGCGGCTCTTGAGCGTCTGACGCGCGAGGTTCGCGACCAGCGGCCACAGCCCCGTGGCGGTCGTCCGATGATAGGCCGACCCCGCTTCCAGTTCGCTCGACAGCCGCGCATGCGCCTTGCCGAGATTATGGTAAGGCACACCCGGCAGCAGGTGATGCAGCGCGTGATAGCGCAGGCCCACCGGCGCCCACAAAGCGGACAGGAGGTTGGGCGGCGGCACGTTGACACTGTCGAGATACTGCTCGGTCACCGACACCGGCTGGCGCTCGTCATTCTCCCACAGATGCGCGACCAGCGTGCGCAGCTGGTTCAAGCCCATCAGCGCGCAGGCCACCACCATGAAGGTGACGAAGGCCGACAGCGGCACCACCCCGCTCGCCACCGAACCGATCAGCAGCCAGCTCCAGATGACGCTGCCCACTTCCTGATAGGTGAATTGCCTGGCGAACTCGCCCTCGGGCCAGGCGCGGCGGAAATCGGGATTGATCTGCAGCCCCGAATATTTCTCGACGACCTGGCGGCGCAGGCGGCGCGAGAAGAAGCTCAGCGGTGCGAGCACGGCAAAGCGGAAGAGGAGCAGCACCGGCGCCAGCGTGCCGAACAGCATGAACAGCGGCAGGCTCCAGGGCTTCATCGAGGCAAGCGGCAGATATTCCGGGTCCTCGATGGTCCCGAACTTGGTCTTGGCGTGATGCTGGTTGTGGACACCCTCGTACATGAAGGACGGCGCGAACAGCGGTACCCCGACCAGCGCGTTCCACGCCAGCCGGAAATAGGGCAGGTCGCCACGCTTGATGTGCGAAATTTCGTGGATGAAGCTGCCGGCGCGATAGAGCGCCAGCGTCGCCATCGCCCCGAAGACGAGCTTGAGCGCCATCGGCCCGACGAGGATCGTCGCGGCCAGTCCGAGATAACCTAGCAGCACCGAGCCGAGCATGTCGGCCCAGAAGATGCGCGCATCGGGACGGTTGAGGTCGCGCGTCAGCTGCGCAGCGGCCTTGAGCATCGCCTTGTCGTCATTGCTTTTCTTCACCGCCTTGCGCACGGGCGCAGCCGTGCGGGCCGACGCGCCGGCCAGCATGAAGCCCGTCTCGGCGGGGGCGATGGTCTTGCTCTCGAAGGTCATGATGCGTGTCTCTATCTTGCGCCTTTTACCGCCAAATAGGGCAAGCTGATGGCAGCGGCCTGGATTTCGGTCTTTTATCAAAACGAAGCTGAAGCCAGGATGACAAATCATTCATTCGCGGTTAGCGCTTTGCGCCATGTCAAACGCGCTTCGCATCACGCCGGTCGAGGGCCGCGCCGACCTCGACGCCTTCGTCGATCTTCCATGGTCGATCTATGCCGATGATCCTTATTGGGTGCCGCCGCTGAAAGCCGAAGTGAAGGCCCTGCTGAATCCTCGGCAGAACCCCTGGTTCGGTCATGGCGAATTGCAGCTTTTCCTCGCCCGTCGCGGCGAGGAGGTCGTCGGCCGCATCAGCGCGCACATCGATCATTTGTGGATCGAACGCTATCCCGGACAGGGCCATTGGGGGCTGTTCGAGGCCAAGGACGTAGAGGCCGCCGCCGCGCTCATCGCCGCCGCCGAGGACTGGCTCCGCGCCAAGGGCATCGGCCAAGCGGTCGGCCCCTTCTCGCTGTCGATCTGGGACGAACCCGGGCTCCTCATCGACGGTTTCGAGGAAAAGCCGATGGTCATGATGGGCCATCATCGCCCCGCCTACGAGGGCTGGGTCGAGGCGGCGGGCTATACCAAGGTCAAGGACCTCCACACCTTCGCGCTCGATATTCGCATCGACATGATCCCGGTAATCGACAAGCTCATCCAGCTGGGTGAGAAGAACCCGCGCATCCGCATCCGCGACGTCGACAAGTCGAAATTCGACGAGGAAGCCGCGATCATCCTCGATATCTTGAACGACGCCTGGTCGGACAATTGGGGCTATATCCCGCTGACCGATGCCGAGATCGCTTATGCGGGCAAGAAATTGAAACCGATCATCGTCGAGGATCTCGTCAAGATCGCCGAAGTCGATGGCGAGGCGGTCGCCTTCATGCTGACCATCCCCGACATCAACGAACTGATCGCCGACCTCGATGGCAAGCTGCTGCCCTTCGGCTGGGCCAAGCTGCACTGGCGCCTGCGCCGCCCCATTACCAGCCGTGTGCGCGTGCCGCTCATGGGGGTGCGCAAATCGCACCAGAAGGGCCGCATGGCGACCCAGCTCGCCTTCATGATGATCGAATTCACCCGCCGCGTCTGCGTCGACAAATATGGCATCAACTGGGGCGAGTTCGGCTGGGTGCTCGAGGACAATCAGGGCATGATGAGCATCGCCCAACTCCCCGGGGCCGGCACCAACCACACCTATCGCGTCTACGAAAAAACGCTCTAGCGGTCAGTCCGCCAGCGTCGCCCACACCGGCGCGTGATCCGACGCCTTTTCCTCGCCGCGCGCCCATTTGTGGACCCCCGCCCCGGTCAGCCGGTCGGCCGCCGAGGGCGAGCATAGCAGGTGATCGATGCGGAACCCAGCATCGCGCTGCCACGCCCCGCGCTGATAGTCCCAGAAGGTGTAGAGCTTGGGCTCGTTCGGATGGAAACTGCGCAGCGCGTCGGTCCATCCCTGGTTGACGATCCGGCGAAAGGCATGCTGGCTCTCCGGCTGGAACAGCGCATCATCCTTCATCGCCGAGCGCGAGAATGTGTCGCGATCCTCGGGGATGACGTTGTAATCGCCCGCCAGCACCACCGGCGTCTCGCTCGCGAGCAGTTCGGCGGCGTGCAGCCTGAGCTTCTCCATCCAGTCGAGCTTGTAGCTGAATTTCTCGGTCCCGATCGGATTGCCGTTGGGCAGATAGATGCTGGCGACCCGCACCCCCTTCACCTGCGCCTCGATATAGCGCGACTGGTCGGGATTGGGGTCGTCGGGAAGCCCTTTCATCACGAGCTCGGGCTGCTCCCCCTTCGCGAGGATCGCGACGCCGTTGAACCCCTTCTGGCCGTGCCAGACGCCCGGATAGCCCGCTTCCTCGAACGCCGCCTTCGGCAGCGTGTCGTCGGCCGACTTCAGCTCCTGCAGGCAGACGATGTCGGGCTGTTCCTTGGCCAGATATTCGGTCAGCCGCTCGAGGCGTGCGCGGATGCCGTTGATGTTGAAGCTGACGATACTGGGCATCAGATCGAGAAGCTCGAGCCGCAGCCGCAGCCAGAGGCCGCCTGCGGGTTGGTCACCTGGAAGCTCGCGCCGCCGAGGTTCTCGACATAATCGACCGCGCTGCCTTTGAGGAAATCGAGGCTGACCGTGTCAACCAACAGCGTCACGCCGTCGGTCTCGCTAGTCACGTCGCCCTCCTCGGGCTCGCTCAATTCGAACCGATAGGTGAAGCCGGCGCAACCGCCGCCATCGACGCCGAGGCGCAGCATCGCGGGCTTGCCCTGCTTGTCGGCGATCGCACGCACGCGCGCGGCGGCGTTCTTGGTGAGAAGCGGAATATCCATGGCCCCGATGTAAGAAGGGCGGCTGCCCCCGGCAACCGCCCTTCTTGCATTCCTGTGGTCGCGAGGCGCTTACTGCGCGCCGCCGCCCACGCCGTGCATCATGTCGCCCTCACCACCATCGCGCATGGCGACGAGGTAATCGGTCGATTCCATGAAGGGGATCGGGTTGACCGAGCGACCGTCGATGCGGACCTCATAGTGGAGGTGGCTACCGGTCGAACGGCCGGTCGAGCCCATCTTGCCGATCTGCATGCCGCGGGTGACGCGCTCGCCGGCGCGAACCTCAACCTTCGACAAGTGGGCATAGCGGGTGGTGATGCCATTGCCATGATCGACCTCGATGAGGTTGCCATAGCCGCCCGAGTTCCAACCGGCGCGCTTCACGATGCCGTCGGCGGTGACGAGGATCGGCGTGCCGACCGGGCCGGCAAGGTCGATGCCGCCGTGACGGGCACGGCGCTTCTTGAACGGGTCGTTACGCGTACCATAGCTCGAGGTCAGGCGCGCGGCTTCCACCGGCTTGGCCGAGGGCACGGCGATCGCGCTGCCCTGAAGATTGTCGAGGCGCTTCCAGCTCTGGAACAGCTGGGCGAAAGTTTCATCGCCATTGGCGGCGGCTTCGAGCGGACCGCCGACGCCGTCGACGCGGTCGGCGACACCGAGGCTCTCGAGCTCCTTGACCTGCGCGGCATAGCGTTCATCGAGCAGGCGGCCGGCCATTTCGGCGAGCACGCGCTGGCGGGTCTCGACCTTCTCATGGAAGGCCAGTTCCTGTTCGAGGCTCATCACCTCTTCGCGTTCGTTGAGCAGCTGCGCGGTAGCGAAGCCCGACCAGCTGGTCAGGCCGAAAACCATGGCGACGGCGAAAATCTGCGAGATCGCCGACACCTTCAACCGCGTGACCTTTTCACCGTCACGCAGGAAAATCTCGCGATTTCGAAAAAGCCCGCCCTTCAACATCGACATGAAAGCCATGATACCGCCCGCTCCAGTCACTCGTGCGACCCCTCCCCCGGGAGAAAATCGCGTCCAATACAATGGAGGGCCCCATCCCTCCCGCTCTCGCCGTGAAGGTTCACAGCGCTTTGTCGAGGGTGACCCTGTCCTGCTTTGGTTAAGAAACTCAAGCGCCTGTTCCCAATAAGGGGACGAGTCGATGAGACGAAGCGATGAGTTGAGGCACCGATTACATTAGATTAACTTTTTAACGCAGATTTAACGCAGTAATCCGTTGTTCTTGTTAAATTTTAACGGGCTAAAGTCCCGGCTATCTTCTTGGTTCAAAGGGGCTTAACACCGTCTCGGGACACGCCGCCCCAACGCGGCGCGCCTCTCTGGGAGGAGAGTTTGATTGAACAAGCCTGACGTGCGCCCCGCGCGCCCTTATTTCTCGTCCGGCCCCTGCGCCAAGCCGCCGGGCTGGAGCCCCGACAAGTTGCACTTGGGCGGCCTCGGCCGATCGCACCGCGGTGCGGTTAACAAGGCCCGCCTCGCGCATTGCATCGCGATGATGCGCGACTTGCTCGAACTGCCCGATTCGCACCGAATCGGCATCGTGCCCGGCTCCGACACCGGTGCCTTCGAAATGGCGATGTGGACGATGCTCGGGGCGCGCCGCGTCACCGCCATGGGCTGGGAGAGCTTCGGCAAGGACTGGGTCAAGGACGCGATCGAGCAATTGAAACTCGATCCCATCGCGGTCGAGGCCGATTATGGCGACCTGCCCCATCTCGACGAGGTCGACTGGACCACCGACGTGCTCTTCACCTGGAACGGCACGACCTCGGGCGTGCGCGTGCCGAACGGCGACTGGATTCCCGACGACCGAGAGGGCCTGTCCTTCGCCGACAGCACCAGCGCGGTCTTCGCCCACCGCCTGCCGTGGGACAAGATCGATGTCGCCACCTTCAGCTGGCAAAAGGTCCTCGGCGGCGAGGCTGCGCATGGCGTCCTCATCCTCGGCCCGCGCGCGGTCGAGCGGCTCGAGAGCTACAAGCCCGACCGCCCGTTGCCCAAGCTGTTTCGCCTGACCAAGGCCGGCAAATTGAACGAAGGCATCTTCACCGGCGCTACCATCAACACCCCCTCGATGCTGTGCGTCGAGGATGCGATCCATTCGATGGAATGGGCCAACAGCATCGGCGGCTTGGACGGCATGATCGAGCGCGCCAAGGCCAATGCCGCCGCGGTCGATGCGCTGGTGCAGGCGCGCGACTGGCTCCATCATCTCTGCCCCGACCCCGCGCTGCGCAGCCGCACCGGCGTCTGCCTCACGCTCGACGCCGAACCGGCGCGCGCCAAGGCGATGGTCAAGCTGATCGAGGACGAGGAGGTCGCCTACGACTTCGGCGCCTATCGCGACGCCCCTCCGGGCTTTCGCATTTGGTGCGGCGCCACCGTCGACAGTGCCGACATCGAGAAACTCGGCCCGTGGCTCGACTGGGCGTGGGCACAGACCGCCTAAACTCAAAGCGTCGCCCCAGCGAAGGCTGGGGCCCATGCCTGCGACTTGATGCAGGCGAGACGACATGGGTCCCAGCCCGCGCTGGGACGACGAACAAAAGGATCACCATATGACCGTCAAAGTCCTCATCGCCGACAAGATGGACCCGCGCGCCGCCGAGATTTTTCGCGAACGCGGCATCGAGGTCGACGAGAAACCCGGCCTGTCGCCCGATGAGCTGAAAGCCATCATCGGCGAATATGACGGCCTCGCCGTGCGCTCGGCGACCAAGCCCAATGCCGACATCCTCGCCCACGCGGACAGGCTCAAGGTCATCGGCCGCGCCGGGATCGGCGTGGACAATGTCGATATCCCCGCCGCCACCGCGCGCGGCATCGTCGTCATGAACACCCCCTTCGGCAACTCGATCACCACCGCCGAGCATGCCGTCGCGCTGATGTTCGCGCTCGCCCGCCAACTCCCCGAGGCCGATGCCTCGACGCAGGCCGGCAAGTGGGAGAAGTCGCGCTTCATGGGGGTCGAGCTGACCGGCAAGACGCTGGGCCTCATCGGCGCGGGCAATATCGGCTCGATCGTCGCTGCCCGAGCGCAGGGCCTCAAGATGAAGGTCGTCGCCTTCGATCCCTTCCTCACCCCCGAACGCGCGCTCGACCTCGGCATCGAGAAGGTCGATCTCGACACGCTGCTCGCCCGCGCCGACTTCATCACGCTCCACACCCCGCTCACCGACGAGACGCGCAACATCCTCTCGCGCGAGCGGCTCGAGCGGACGAAGAAGGGCGTGCGCATCGTCAATTGTGCGCGCGGCGGGCTGATCGACGAGGCCGCCCTCAAGGACCTGTTGGAAAGCGGCCATATCGCCGGCGCCGCCCTCGACGTCTTCAAGGAAGAGCCCGCCAAGGACAGTCCGCTCTTCGGCACGCCGGGCTTCGTCGCCACCCCCCACCTCGGCGCCTCGACCACCGAGGCGCAGGTCAATGTCGCCATCCAGGTCGCCGAACAGATGGCCGACTACCTCCTCCTTGGCGGCGTGACCAACGCCCTCAATTCACCCTCGATCAGTGCCGAGGAAGCCCCGCGCGTGCGTCCCTACATGGGCCTTGCGACCAACCTCGGACGCCTCGTCGGCCAAGTGCTGGGCGAGGATGTCTGCGCCATCTCGGTCGAGGTCGAGGGCGCGGCCGCCGAACTCAACATCACCCCCATTTCGGGCGCCGTGCTCGCCGGGCTGATGGGCAGCTATTCGTCGAGCGTGAACATGGTCAACGCCCCCGTGCTGGCCAAGGACCGCGGCCTCGACGTGTCCGAGGTGCGCCACAGCCACGAGGGCGACTTCCATACGCTTGTGCGCGTCAAGACGACCCTGAAGGACGGCTCCAAATGCTCGGTCGCGGGCACATTGTTCGGCAACGCCAACCCGCGCCTCGTCGACATGTTCGGCGTGACGGTCGAGGCAGAACTGGCCGGCCCGATGCTCTACATCGTCAACGCCGACGCCCCGGGCTTCATCGGTGCGCTGGGCTCGACGCTCGGCGATGCGGGCGTCAACATTGCCACCTTCGCGCTGGGCCGCCGCGACATCGGCGGCGAGGCGCTGGCGCTCATCGCCATCGATTCAGAGCCCACTGCCCCGCTGCTCGACGCGCTCCGCGCCATCCCCGACGTCAAGCGGGTGGTGCCGCTGCGCTTCGACTAGCAGAAATCGGCGGGGTCGGGCCCCATGCGCCCGGCCTCGCCCTGGTCCATGCCGTCGATCCGCCCCATCTGTTCGTCCGACAGGCTGAACGACAGCGCCGAAAAATTGTCCTCCATATGCGCGCGGCCCGAGGCCTTGGGGATCGCCGACAGCCCATGCTGGAGGTGCCAGCGCAGCACGATCGCGGCGGGCGACTGCCCGGTTTCCTCGGCCAGCGCCTGTAGCACCTCGTCGTCGAAATGCTTGGCCCGCCCTAAGGGCGACCAGCTTTGCGTCACGATGCCGAGCTCGTCATGGAAGGCGCGCAATTCGCGCTGCTGGAAGGCGGGGTGGCATTCGACCTGGTTGACGCAGGGCGCGAAGTCCGTCTCCTCGACCAGTGCCTCGATCTCCTGGCGGCGGAAGTTCGAAACGCCGATCGACTTGGCCCGCCCGTCCTCGCGAAGCTCGATAAACGCCTTCCACGTATCCAGAAACTTGCCCTTGTCGGGACAGGGCCAGTGGATCAACACGAGGTCGACATCCTCGCGGCCCAGCCTGTTGAGGCAGTGGCCGAACGCCGTCTTCGCCGCCTCATACCCCTGATCGTCGTTCCACACCTTGGTCGTCAGCCAGATGTCGCCGCGACCCTCGAGCCCCGACCCCACGCCGCGCTCATTCTCGTAGATCGCCGCCGTATCGACGAGCCCGTAGCCGACCTCGAGCGCGCTGCGCACCGCCTCGGCCGCATCCTCCTCGTCGATCTTGTAGGTGCCGAAGCCCAGCTGGGGCATCGCGCGATCATCGTTGAGGGTGAGCATCGGCTGGTCGGTCATGAATGTCTCCTTTGCCCCTCCAAGAGCCGAACCCCGGCCAGCGTTCCCAGCAGGTGGGCAAATCCTTGCTGGACGACTGGCCGTGCCTTGCCTAGACAGCCCCCGTCATCGTCTCGGGAGCGAATTTGTGGCCAATGTGACCGTCATCGGCGCCCAGTGGGGCGATGAAGGCAAGGGCAAGATCGTCGACTGGCTGGCCAGCCGCGCCGACCTCGTCGTCCGCTTCCAGGGCGGGCACAATGCCGGCCACACGCTGGTCGTCGGCGGGACCACCTACAAGCTCTCGCTCCTACCCTCGGGCATCGTGCGCGGCACGCCGAGCGTCATCGGCAATGGCGTCGTCCTCGACCCCTGGGCGCTGAAGAGCGAAATCGAGAAGGTCTCGGGCCAGGGTGTTTCGATCACCCCCGACAATCTGTGGATCGCCGAGAATACGCCGCTCATCCTGCCGATCCACCGCGACCTCGACGCGCTGCGCGAGGATGCTTTGTCGAAGGGTAAGATCGGTACCACCCGCCGCGGCATCGGTCCGGCCTATGAAGACAAGGTCGGTCGCCGTGCGATCCGCGTCTGCGACCTTGCCGAACTCGACCATATCGCGCCCATCTTCGAACGGCTGTGCGCGCATCACGATCATCTGCGCGCCGGGTTCGGCGAGGATCCGATCGACCGCGACGAATTGCTGGGGCAGCTGCGCGACATCGCCGATTTCGTCACGCCTTTCGTCCGCCCCGTCTGGCGCGACCTCGACGAGGCACGCCGCGCAGGCAAGCGCATCCTGTTCGAAGGCGCGCAGGGCA
Source organism: Sphingomicrobium arenosum (assembly GCF_026157085.1). Lineage (NCBI taxonomy): Bacteria > Pseudomonadati > Pseudomonadota > Alphaproteobacteria > Sphingomonadales > Sphingomicrobiaceae > Sphingomicrobium > Sphingomicrobium arenosum. The sequence goes on along the minus strand of NZ_JANPVN010000001.1, from coordinate 2,496,799 downwards.
CCATGCTCGACGTCGATCATGGCACCTATCCCTTCGTCACCTCGTCCAACACCGTGTCGGGCACGGTCGGCGCGGGCTCGGGCATGGGCCCCAATGCGGCCGGCACCGTGCTCGGCATCACCAAGGCCTATACGACCCGTGTCGGCTCGGGGCCTTTCCCGACCGAATTGCATGACGAGATCGGCCAGCGCCTCGGCGAGCGGGGCCACGAATTCGGCACCGTCACCAGTCGCCAGCGCCGCTGCGGCTGGTTCGACGCCGTGCTGGTGCGCAAGTCCGTCGCCGTCACCGGCATCAACGGCATCGCGCTGACCAAGATCGACGTGCTCGACGGGCTCGACACCGTCAAGATCTGCACCGGCTACAAGATCGACGGCAAGGAGTATGACTATCTCCCCGCCTCGGCGCAGCTGACCGAGAAGATCGAACCGATCTACGAGGAAATGCCCGGCTGGTCCGAGACCAGCGCCGGCGCGCGCAGTTGGGCCGACATGCCCGCCAACGCCATCAAATATGTTCGCCGCATCGAGGAATTGGTGCGCTGCCCCGTCACCCTCTTGTCGACGAGCCCCGAGCGCGACGACACCATTCTCGTTTCGGACCCCTTCAGCCAATGACCAGCCGCGAAACCACCGGGCTGCTCGCCCGCGACGATGCCGCCAACGCCCATGTCGGCCTTGCCGACCGCATCGCCGTGGCGCTGCTCGCCCCCTTCACCGCGCCCTTCCTCCTCAAGAGCCTGCGCGGCGGATCGGTGGCCGAGAAGGAGCGGCTGTGCGACCGGCTCGATCTCGCGCCCGATGCGCTGCCCAACCTCGGCTCGTGGAAGGCCGACACCGGCTTTCTCCACCTCATCGTCGACCATATCCTCGAGCATCGCCCCAAGCGCGTCGTGGAATTCGGTTGCGGCGCCTCCAGCCTCGTCATCGCCGCCGCCCTGAAAAAGGCCGGCTGCCCGCCGCACATCAGCTTCGATCAGCATCTCGAATTCGTCGAGAAGACGATGAGCTGGCTCGAGGATCACGGCCTCGAGGCCGACATCCGCCACGCGCCCTTGAAGCCCATCGACAGCGACTGGCCCGGCCTCTTCTACGACACCGGCCCGCTCGAGGACGGCGTCGACATGATGATCATCGACGGCCCGCCCTGGACGATCCATCCGATGACCCGCGGCGGTGCCGAACGCCTGTTCGGCAAGCTCGCCCCCGGCGCCACCGTCTTCCTCGACGATGCCGCCCGCCCCGGCGAACGCCTCGTCGCGCGCCGCTGGAAGAAGCTCCACCCCGAAATGGACTTCCACCTCTGGAAGGGCGGCGAAAAGGGCACGCTGGTCGGCAAGAAAAAGGCCTAGGCCAAGAGCCGCCAACCAAGCGCGGCCAAAGCGATCCAGGCGACGATCACCAGCGCCAGTCCCGTGCGGCTGACCGGCCTCTCCGCCAATTGCGCCGCCTCGGCGCGCAATTGCGACCGCAGCCCGCGCGGCACCAGTTTCAGCGCCAGCCACACGCCGAGCGGCACGATGAGCAGGTCATCGACCAGCCCCAGCACCGGGATGAAATCGGGGATGAGGTCGATCGGCGAAAAGGCATAGGCCGCGACCAGCCCCGCTACTGTCTTGGCGAGCAGCGGTACGCCCGGATGCCGCGCCGCCACCCACAGCAGCAGCGCCTCGCGCTTCAGCCGCCGTGCCCAATCTTTCACGACAGGGGCCTCATCGCCGAATGAGAAATTTCTCGCAGCCCAGCGGTTCGACATCCTCGCTCTCGACCGCGGTCACCTTGGCGGCGGGCGGCCCCTCGGCGAGCCGGTCGATCAGCTCGTCCACCGCAATCCGGCTGCCCTCGACATAGGCCTCGACGCTGCCGTCTTCGCAATTGCGCACCCAGCCGGTGACGCCGCGCGCCTCGGCCTCCTTGCGCGTCGTGTCGCGAAAGAAGACCCCCTGCACCTTGCCGGTGATATGGAGATGACGTGCAACCATGAGGGAAATAACGCACCTCGCCTCCCTCTGTTGCATTGCAGCAAACTTTGACGTTCCGCGCGCTATTCGACCGTGATGTCGGGCGCCTCGGGGTTCTTCATGCCGACGACATGATAGCCCGCATCGACATGATGCACCTCGCCCGTCACCCCGCTCGACAGGTCCGAACAGAAATAGACCCCCGCCCCGCCGACATCCTCGATGGTGACGTTGCGGCGGAGCGGCGAATTATATTCGTTCCACTTCATGATGTAGCGGAAATCGCCGATACCGCTCGCCGCCAGCGTCTTGATCGGCCCCGCGCTGATCGCATTGACGCGGATGTTCTGCGGCCCGAGGTCGGCGGCGAGATACTGTACGCTCGTTTCCAGCGCCGCCTTCGCAACCCCCATGACATTGTAGTGCGGGATGACCTTCTCGGCGCCATAATAGGTCAGCGTCACGATCGAACCGCCGTTCGTCATCATTTCCTTCGCGCGCGCCGCCACCGCGACCAGGCTGTAGGCCGAGACATTCATGGTCATGAGGAAATTGTCGAGGCTGGTGTCGACATAGCCGCCGCGCAGCTCGTTCTTGTCCGAAAAACCGATCGCATGAACGACGAAGTCGAGGCTGTCCCAATGCCCCTTCAGCTCCGCGAAGGCGCGGTCGAGATTGTCCATGTCGCTGACGTCGCAATCGATCAGAATGTCGCTGCCCAATTCATTGGCAAGCGGCCCGACGCGCTTCTTCAGCGCATCGCCGAGATAGGTGAAGGCGAGCTCGGCGCCCTGGTCGGCGAGCTGCTTGGAGATCCCCCACGCCAGGCTCTTGTTGTTGGCGAGGCCCATGATCAACCCGCGCTTGCCCTTCATCAATCCGGTCATCGACTTCCCTCTTCTTCGTCCGGTTCTTCCTCGTCGACCTCCTCGTCCTCGCCCGGGTCCTCGACCTCGAGTTCGTCCGCATGCGGTCCCGAATAATGTTCGCCCTTTAGCGCCTTGTCGCCCGATGACGCTAGGGCCGCGTTGAGTTCCGCGCCGATCACCACCCCGAAGCCGATGATGTAGAAGAAGATGAGCGCCACCATCGCGCCCGCGAGGCTGCCATAGGTGCGCCCGTAGCCGCCGAACAATTGCACCGCCTGCGGCAGAAGCGCGACGGTGATCAGCCACCACAAAGTGATCGCCAGCGCGCCCGGCCAGATGCGACATTGCTTCTTACGATAGCGCGTCGGGGTCAGCGCCCAGATGACGAGATAGACGGTGATGTAAAGCGTCACTGCCGGGATGATGCGCAGCGCCATCACCAGCCCCGACCCCTCGCGCGTCACCGGGAACCATTGTTCGATCAGTTCCTGGATGCTCGACAGCGTGAGGCTCGATGCGAAGGCGATGATGAGCAGGATCACCGCGCCGACGATGAGCCCAATCGAAGCGAGCCGATATTCCCAGAAGGGCGCGACCATCCGCACGCCATAGGCCCGCCGCAGCACGTCGCGGATCGTCTCGATGAAACTGCCCGTCGTCCACATGCCGACGATGGCACCGAACCATAAAAGCGGCCCCGGATCGCGCGCCGACACTTCGAACAGGGGATCGGCGAGCGCTTCGGCGACATTGGGCGGCAGCCGCGACAGGATCGTGAGGATCGCGCCCTCGCTGGCGCTGCCTGCATCGAACAGGACCGCGATGGCGGTGGCGAGAATGATGAAGGGGAAAATCGCCAGCATCGAGATGTAGGCGAGATTGCCGGCATGGATGAAGCCGTCCGAATAGACGCCGATGGCAACCCGCTTGGTCACCTCCCACGGCCGGTCGCTGTCGCGAAAGCGTCGGATCGCGTCGCCGCCGAACCTGGCCTTGAGCGCCGCCAGCCGGCGCCGCCGCGCCTCGGGCGATTGGGGCGATCGCTGGGTCAGGCGCTAGCCTCCCATTCCCTCGCGCGGATTGCCGGGATGGCTCCAATCCTTGGCAAACTCCTCGAGCGCCGCATCGCCCTTGGGAATGGCGACTTCAAGCGTGACGAGCTGGTCGCCATTGCCGCCCGACTTCTTCGAAAAACCCTTGCCCTTGAGGCGCATCACGGTGCCGCCGCTGGTCCCCTTGGGGATCGTCATGGTCACCGCGCCGGTCACGGTCGGCACCTTCACCTTGCCGCCCAGCACCGCCTCGGGCAGCGTGATCGGCAGGTCGAGGCGAATATCGTCGCCGTCGCGCTTGAAATGCTTATGGCCGGTGATGGCGATGGTGACGATCGCATCACCCTTGCCGCCGGGGCCGTCCTCGCCCTGTCCGGCGAGCCTGATCTTGATGCCGTCCTCGACCCCCTTGGGCAATTTCATGTCGAGCGTCTTTCCGCCCGACAGCTTGACCCGCTGCGGCTCCAGCGTCGCGGCATCGACGAAGGGTACGCTCAACCGATAATTGACGTCGGCGCCTTTTTGCGGCGGGCTGCGGCGACCGAAACCGCCGAAGCCACCGCCGCCCTGCGACTGGCGCTGGCGCGCGCCGCCGCCACCACCGAACAGTCCCTCGAACAGGTCGGACAGATCGGCTTCCTCGAAACCGGCCTGCCCCGCGCCCGCGCCGGGATAGCCCTGCGCCCGGCCGCGCGCGCCGCCGCCGAACGGGCTGCCTCCGCCAAAGCCCGCGCCGAAGGGCGACTTGGGATTGCCGTCCTCGTCGATCTCGCCGCGATCATATTGCGCGCGCTTGTCCTTGTCGGACAGGATATCATAAGCCTGCGTCACCTTGCCGAACCGCTCGGCCGCCTTGGGATTATCCTTGTTGCGGTCGGGATGCAGCTGCTTGGCGAGGCTGCGATAGGCTTTCTTGATATCGGCTTCGCTCGCGCTGCGCGAGACGCCCAGTTGCTGGTATAGGTCCATAGAACAGTCCTAAAGCGCATCCTTCACCGAAAAGCCAGCCTTGCAAGGCTCCTCCCTGCCCCCTACGCCATGGACATGGATCCGTTCCAAATGTTCGACGACTGGTTTGCCGAGGCATGCGCCCGCGAACCGTCCGATCCCAACGCCATGGCACTCGCCACCGCGACTCCCGAGGGGCTCCCTTCGGTGCGGATCGTGCTCCTGAAGGACCATGGGCCGGACGGCTTCACCTTCTATACCAACAAGCAGAGCCGAAAGGGCGAGGAACTGGCCGCCAACGCCCATGCCGCGCTCGCCTTCCACTGGAAATCGACCTACAAGCAGGTGCGCATCACGGGGCGCATCGAGCATGTCGATGACGCCACCGCCGATGCCTATTTCGCCAGCCGCGGGCGCGACAAGCAGCTCGCCGCCACCGCTTCGGACCAGAGCCGCCCGCTGCCCTCGCGCGACATCTTCCTCGAGCGGATCGCCGCGCTGGAAGAAGACTATCCCGAAGGCGATCTGCCGCGTCCGGCGCACTGGGGCGGCTTTCGCCTCATCCCCGACGCTATCGAATTCTGGGAAGGCACGCCGGAACGTATGCACCACCGCATTCTTTTCACCCGGACTGGCAGCGGCTGGCAGGAAGGGCTTCTCTACCCATGAGCGGATTTCACGGACATGACCACGGCCACGGCCACGGCCACGACCATCACGGCGAACGGGCCAGCCTGACCTCGAAGGCCGCCATCTTCTCGGTCTCGGTCGCGCTCTTCCTCGTCGCCCTCAAGGTCTGGGCCAGCTGGTCGACGGGCAGCGTCGCCATGCTCGGCAGCCTTGCCGACACCAGCCTCGACCTCATCGCCAGCCTCGTCACCTTCTTCGGCGTGCGCTACGCCGCCATGCCCGCCGACGAGGAGCATCGCTTCGGTCACGGCAAGGCGGAGAGCATCGCCGCGCTGTTCCAGGTCATCCTCATCTCGGTCAGCGCCATCGGTATCGCGTGGCGCGCCATCGCCCGCTTCGGCTCGGGCGAGCGGACGCAGGAGCTCGAACTGGGCGTCGGCGTGTCGGCGGTGGCGATCCTCGTCACCCTCGCCTTGCTCGCCTACCAGCGCATGGTCATCAGGAAAACGGGCTCGGTCGCCATCGCCACCGACCATGTCCACTACCAGTCGGATCTCCTCCTCAACATGGCGGTGATTGCCGCGCTGGCCTTGGACCAGCTCGGCAACTTCCCGCTCGCCGACCCGATTTTCGGCATCCTCATCGCCGCCTGGCTGCTGCGCGGCGCATGGAAAGGGGCGAGCCATGCCCTCGACCAGCTAATGGACCGCGAGTGGGACGATGAAAAACGCGACCGCTTCATCGCCATGATCAATGCCCATCCCGAACTGCACGGCATCCACGAACTGCGCACCCGCACGTCGGGCGGCCACGACTTCGCGCAATTCCACATCTGGCTCGATCCCCAGATGACGGTGGCACAAGCACATGACGTGATGGACGATGTCGAAGCGCGCATCGTCAAGGAATTCCCCGGCGTCGACATCCTCATCCATCCCGATCCCAAGGGGCTGGAGGAGCCGGGGCAGGACATGACGCCCGAGACGGCGAGCGACTGATGCCGACCATTCCCTTCCATCAGGTCGATGCCTTTACCGTCGATGGACGCGCACTCACCGGCAACCCCGCCGCCGTCATGCCGCTGGGCGGCGACTGGCTCGACGACGACACGCTTCTCGCCATCGCCATCGAAAACAACCTGTCCGAGACCGCCTTCACCCTGCCGTGCGCCGATGCCGAGGCCGACTATGAGCTGCGCTGGTTCACGCCGGGTTGCGAAGTCGCAATGTGCGGCCATGCCACGCTCGCCAGCGCCCACGCCCTCATCGGCACGGCGGACAGCATCCGCTTTCGCACTCGCAAGGCGGGGATCATCACCGTGACCCGCGATGGCGAGCGGCTGGTCCTCGACCTTCCCGTCGCCACCCCTGCCGAGGATCCGCGCGCCGAGGCTGCCCTCGCTGCCGTCGGCATCGGCACGAAGGCGCATTTCTACGCCGGCGTCGAGCCGATCGTCATCATCCCGCTCGACGATGAAGCCGCCGTTCGTGCCTGCACCCCCGATTTTCGCGCGCTCAAGACCATCGAGGCGCTCGTCATGGTCACCGCGCCGGACGAGCGATGCGATTTCGCCAGCCGCGTCTTCGCCGGTGCCTATGGCATCGATGAGGACCCGGTCACGGGCGCCGCGCATATGGGCCTCGCGCCTTACTGGTCGAACAGGCTCGGCCGCGACACGCTCACCGCGCACCAGGCCAGTGCGCGCGGCGGCGATCTATCGTGCCGCATCCATGGCGACCGCCTCGCGCTCGGCGGCACCGCCACCAGCGTGATCGAAGGCCGCTTCACTCTCTAGCAGCCCGGTCGCCGGTCATCGCGGCCGCGCCGATCTCGCACGCGCACAAACGCCTTGCGCCATCAACGAGTTGGTGACAATTACCCCTTAGATACCGGACGATCCCGTTTCGGTGACCTTGCCGAACCGACCTGAATTTTTTGCGGCGCGTGAAAGGCCGCATATTTAATTGGAGCATATGATGCTGAAGCTTCTCGCCGCCACCGCGCTGCTCGCCGTCGCGCCCGAACCGGCTGCAGAGTCCAATGATCGAGCTGCTGCCGTCGTCCCGACCTGCCCGCTCGGCACCGTGTGGGTACCCGTGGTCGCCGCTGCCGACGAGGACGACCGCCGTGTCGTCGACGAGGATGACAGCACCGCTGCCGGTGCCGGTGCCTGCCAGCCGGTCGAAAGCCAGGCCGCGGCCGGTACGCAGGGCGGCCAGCTCGGCGTCGGCCATGCGGTGCTCGGCGGCGTCCAGGGCGCGCTGGTCGTCGGTGCCATCCTCGAAATGACCGATAAGGACCGTGCCGCCTCCAACTAGGCGCTCGATCGAACCGACAAAAAGCCCGGCGGTGGTTCTCGGACCACCGCCGGGCTTGTCGTTTCAACCCTCGTTGACCGGGTCGCGGCTCAGGCCGGCGCCAGCTCGGCCGCCTGCGTCGCCGTGATCGTGCCGCCGCCGAGCAAGCGCTCGCCCTCGTAGAAAACCGCCGACTGGCCCGGCGCGACGCCATATTGCGGCGTCTCGAACCGCACCGCCCCGTTTTCGAGCCGCGCGGGCACCGGCGGCGCGAGGCTGCGCACCTTGGCATCGACCAGCGCCTGCGTCTCGCCGATCCAGTTCATATCCTCGATGCTTGCCGCCGACACCGCGAGCGCGGCCTTGGGGCCGACCACCACGCGGCGCGCCTCGGCGTCGATGCGCACGACGTAAAGCGGCTCGGGCTGCCCCCCGATCTCGAGCCCGCGGCGTTGGCCGATCGTATAATGTACCGTGCCGCGATGCGTGCCGAGCACGCTGCCGTCCAGCCCGACGATCTCGCCCGGCGCCTCGGTCTCGGGACGCAGTTTCTTCACGAGGCTGGCATAATCGCCGTCGGGCACGAAGCAGATGTCCTGGCTGTCGGGCTTGCCCGCCACCTCGAGCCCCGCTTCCTCAGCGAGCCTGCGTACTTCTGGCTTGGGCAGGTCGCCCAGCGGAAAGCGCAGGAACTGGAGCTGGTCGAGCGTCGTGCCAGAAAGGAAATAGCTCTGGTCGCGCCGCGGATCGCGCCCTTTCCACAACTGCGGCCTGCCATCCTCGCCGATGACGCGGCGAACATAATGGCCGGTCGCAAGGCAGGTCGCGCCCAGTTCGCGCGCGAAGGCGAGCAGGTCGACGAACTTCACCCCCTGGTTGCACTGCGAACAGGGAATCGGCGTGCGCCCCGCCGCATAATCGTCCGCGAACTTGTCGATCACCCCTTCGCGAAAGCGCGATTCGTAATCGAGCACATAATGGGCGATGCCCAGCCGGTCGCACACCATCTTGGCATCATAGATGTCCTGCCCCGCGCAGCAGCTGCCCGAGCGCGCCACCGCCTCGCCATGGTCGTAGAGCTGCAAGGTGACACCGATCACCTCGGCGCCGGTCTTGGCGGCGAGGCAGGCGACCACGCTCGAATCCACGCCGCCGGACATGGCGACGACGATGCGCGCTGCGGACGGCGCGCCGGGGAGATCGAAAGTCGGAAACATGACGTCTTCTTTACCGGAAATTCACCCTGTTCGCATAGGGCTTGGGAACCACGAGGTGTAAATAGGGGAAAAGCCGTTGGCGAAACATGAACAGGACTTTGACGATGGCACCCCCGTCACCCTCGAGATGATCGAGGCGGGATTGCCCGAATTCAAGGTCCGTATCGCGAAGGACCAGGATCTGGTGCGTTTCCTCTCGGGAGAGACGATCGAAGGTACGCTCTCGGGCGCCTTCGCGGACATCGCAAGGTTAACGGCCGACAAGGATAGTTAAGCGCCCCGTTAACCCTTCCCCATGACCATTTGTTCAAGGGGTCCGGTTAAACATCAGGGTGTAACGAGAGACATCAGGTTGAGGAATTCAATGCTCGAGAACCAGGAAATCCGCCCCGCACAGGTGATTGGCCCGCTCGGTGAACCGCTGACGCTGGACAGCCTGCCGCCGGCGACCACCACCCGCTGGGTCGTGCGCCGCAAGGCCGAGGTCGTTGCTGCCGTCGCCGGTGGCCTGCTGACCGTCGATGAGGCCTGCGAGCGCTACGACCTCAGCCTCGAGGAATTCACCAGCTGGCAGCGTGCCGTCGATCGCTCGGGCATGCCCGGCCTTCGCGTCACCCGCCTCAAGCAGTATCGCGACCAATATGAGCGCCAGCAGCGCTTCTAGGTCGCCCCTTCACGCGTAAGCGTATCAAAGACTTAATCGTCTTCCCTGGAAAACGGCCCCGTCTTCTCCCTGACGGGGCCGTTTTTTTATGCCTGTCCCAAAAGAGTCGCGCGCGGAACAATCCCCCGGTCCGACCGATTGATGGGTCACAACCGGCCGACAGAAGCCGGGCGTATCTCATAGGGAGACAGACATGCTTACGTGGATTCTCATCATCATCGTCGGCGGCATTCTCGGCTGGCTCGCCAGCATCGTCATGCGCACCAACGCCCAGCAGGGCATCCTGCTCAACATCGTCGTCGGCATCGTCGGCGCCATTCTGGGCGGCCTGCTGCTCAACCCGCTCATCGGTGGCGGCGCGATCACCAGCGGCGACTTCTCGGTTTCGAGCCTGCTCGTGTCGCTTCTCGGCGCGATCATCCTGCTCGCCATCGTGAACCTCGTCCGCCGCGGCCGCGTCCGCTAACGGACCGCGCCACCAGGCGAAAAGACAAGGGCCGGTGCCTCCGACGAGGCACCGGCCCTTTTCTGTTTGCACCACCGTGAAGCGCGCTATTCGAGGATGTAGCGCAGGTTGAGCATCACCCCGACTTCCTGCTCGCCCGCCGCGATCGGCGGCGCGGAGGCGGCTTCCATCCGCATCCGGCTCCCCGTCACCACGATCGGTGAGGGAAAGTTCGCGCCGCCTTCCGAGAAATGCGCCAGCCGCACGACCCGCTTGCCGAGCGCAGCAGCATAGAGTTCGGCCCGCTCGCGCGCGATACGCAGCGCATCGGCCCGCGCCTCGTCGAGCGCTTCTTCAGGATCGTCGATTTCGAAGTTCGGCCCCTGGATTTCATTGGCCCCCTCGCGCACGAGAATGTCGAGCACCCGCCCCGACATCTCGACCTCGCGAAAGCGCACCGCGACCATGTTGCTGGCGCGATAGCGCACGATCTTGGCGATGCCGCTGCTATTGCGATCCTCGTAGATCGGGTTGAGGTTGATTCGCTGGGTGCGAATATCGCGTTCGGCCACGCCTTGCGCGCGCAGCGCATCGACCACCCGCTGCATCGCCTCGCTGTTGATTCGCAGCGCCTCGCTCGCGCTCGCCGCTTCGCTCGTCACCCCGGCCGAGATGGTGACCATGTCGGGCACCCGGGTCGAGGTGCCGCGCACGCTGAGGTCGAGCACTGTCTGCTCGGCCCCGATCTCGATCATGGGCGCACCTTCTTGCGCGCTCGCCGCGCCGGGCATGCCTGCGGCGACCAGCGCGGCCATCACCGCCATCCTGCTCATGCTTTTCATCGCGTCCCTCTCCTCTTGTCTTGGCCCGTTAAAGGCCAAAAGGCCGGGCCATGCCCCATGCGAGCATGCCCGGCCTCAACCGCCGATGAACGGCGTGGTTCAGCGCTTCTTGAGTACCATGCGATAGATGGCGAGGATGATCAGCGCGCCGACGATGGCGGCGATGAAACCCGCGCCCTCGCCCGCCTCGTACCAGCCGACCGTCGTGCCGAGAAACCCTGCCAGCAGCGCGCCGGCGATCCCCAGCAGGATGGTGACGAAACAGCCGCCCGGATCCTTGCCCGGCATGATGAGCTTGGCGATCGCGCCCGCGATCAGCCCGATGATGATCCAACCGAGCCATCCATAATCTGCTAGAAACATTCGCTCTTCTCCCTCGCGGGGTGTGGACCCGCCTGCCGCTGCCCGCTATCGGACACTCGTTACGATAGTGCATCGGTCGTTCAGCACAAGCCGACGCGTCGTTTGTCGAAACGTCGGACCAGCTCGAAGGTTCGACCTGTTTTTGCGGTGCAACTGTGCTACTCATGTGATACGGCATCTTGATACGCTCACGCCGTGGGGACATTTTTAGGGATATGACGATGAACCGTGAACTCGCGCTCGAAGGCAGCCCGGCCTATGACACCGCCCGCCAGAAGCGCCGCCGCCGCAACTTCCTGATCGCCGGCCTCATCGTGCTGGCGGTGCTGCTCGGCGCCTTCTTTGCCTTCGGCGGCAGCGAGGAATCCCCCGCCACCGGCCCCCGCGCCGCTGGCGCCAACGGATCGGGCGCGCCCAGCGTCACCGTCATCGTCCCCGGCCAGAGCGAGATCGGCCGCACCATTACCGCCGCCGGTACGCTTGCCGCGCGCCGCGACCAGTCGGTCGGCGTGTCGGGTTCGGGCCAGGTCACCCGCGTCCTCGTCGAGGCCGGCGACTGGGTCCGCCAGGGCCAGCTCCTCGCCTCGATCGAACGTTCGGTCCAGTCGCAGACCGCGCAGCAACAGCGCGCCCAGATCGCCGCCGCGCAGGCCGATGCCGACCTCGCGCAGGGCGAGCTCGAACGCGCCCGCGCGCTGGAAGAACGCGGCTTCGTCTCCAAGGCCGACATCGACCGCAAGCAGGCCGCCTATGACGCCGCGCGTGCCCGCGTCGCCGTCGCGCAGGCACAATTGAACCAGACCCGCGCCGCCATCGGCCTGCTCGACATCCGCGCCCCCACTTCGGGCCTCATCCTCGAGCGCAACATCGAGGTCGGCCAGGTCGTCAGCCCCGGCACCCCCTTCGCCTTCCGCATGGCACGCGGCGGCGAAATGGAAATGCGCGCCGAGCTGAGCCAGGAAGACCTTTCCTCGATCAATGTCGGCATGCCCGCGACCATCATTCCGACCGGCACCGACAAGCAGTTCGATGGCCGCGTCTGGCAGGTCTCGCCGGTGATCGACCCGCAGAGCCGCCAGGGCGAGGTGCGCATCGCCATTCCCTATGATCCCGCCATCCGTCCCGGCGGTTTCGCCGAAGCACGCATCGGCGCCGGCGCGACCACCGCGCCGCTGCTCCCGCAATCGGCGGTGCTTGCCGATGCCACGGGCAATTACGTCTATGTCATCAACGATGAAAATGTCGTCGAGCGGCGCAACGTCACGGTCGGCAGCGTCGATGATCGCGGCGTCACCATCGCCAACGGGATCGACGGCACGGAATCGATCGTCAGCCGCGCCGGTGCCTTCCTCACCGAAGGGCGCAAGGTCTCGCCCGTTCGCGAAAGCGCCCGCTAAGGAGCATCTGCGCCATGAACTTCCGTAACATTTCGGCCTGGAGCATCCGCAACCCGGTGCCGCCCATCGTCCTGTTCACGGTGCTGCTGATCGCCGGCGTCATCAGCTTCCTGCGCATGGAGGTGACGCAGAATCCCGACATCGATTTTCCCGCTGTCTCGGTCAACATCTCGCAGCCCGGCGCCGCGCCGGAAGAAATCGAGAACCAGATCACCCAGCGCGTCGAGGCCGCGCTCCGCGGGATCGAGGGCGTCGACGAGATCAACTCTACCGTCAACGAAGGCAATTCGGGTACGTGGGTCCAGTTCGAAATCGGTACCGATGTCGACCGCGCCGTCAACGACACCCGAGATGCCGTCAACCAGATCCGCGGCTCCTTGCCCCAGGGCATCCTCGAACCGCGCGTCGGACGGATCGACATCTCCAACGACAGCCTGTCGTTCATCGCCGCGCGGACCACCGACATGACGCTGGAGGAACTGTCGTGGTTCATCGACAATGACGTCAACCGCCGCCTCCTCGGCATCGAGGGTATCGCCGAAGTGCGCCGCTTCGGCGGCGTCGATCGCGAGATCAAGGTCACCCTGAACCCCGCCGCCCTGCAAGCACAGGGCCTCACCGCCGCCGCGGTCAACAACCAACTGCGCCAGTTGAACATCAACGCGGCGGGTGGCCGCACCGAAATCGCCGGCTCGCAGCAGTCGGTCCGCATCCTCGGCAATGCCGAGACCGCCGCCCAGCTCGCCGAAACGCAGATCAGTACCGGCACCGGTCGCGTCGTCCGCCTGCGCGATATCGCGCAGGTGCGTGACGCCGCCTCCGAACAGACCAGCTATGCCCGCATGGACGGGGAAGAGGTCGTCGTCTTCAACTTCTCCCGCGCCAAGGGCGCGTCCGACGTCACGGCCTACGACCTCGGCTGGGACGAGCTGGCGAAGATCGAAGCCGACGATCCGCGCATCGACTTCATCGAAATCTCGAACAGCGTCGAATATACCAAGCAGCAATATAAGAGCTCGATGCAGGCGCTTATCGAGGGCGCGCTGCTCGCCGTTCTCGTCGTCTTCCTGTTCCTGCGCGACCTTCGCGCCACGGTGATTGCCGCGGTCGCCATCCCGCTGTCCGCGATCCCCGCCTTCTTCTTCATGGACCTCATGTCCATCAACCTAAACTTCCTCAGCCTTCTCGCGCTCGCGCTGGTGGCCGGGGTGCTGGTCGACGATGCCATCGTCGAGATCGAGAATATCGTCCGCCACATGCGCATGGGCAAATCGGCCTATCAGGCCTCGATCGACGCCGCCGACGAAATCGGCCTTGCCGTTCTCGCCACCACCATGACCATCGTCGCGGTGTTCCTGCCGGTCGCGCTGATGCCCGGTATCTCGGGACAGTTCTTCAAGAATTTCGGCTATACCGTCGTCCTCGCAGTGATCGTCAGCCTGTTCGTGGCGCGCATGATTACCCCGCTCATGGCCGCCTATTTTCTCAAGAGCCATGGCGAGGAAGAGCATGCCAACGGCCCGGTCATGCAGCGCTACATGAAGGTCCTGCACTGGACGCTGCGCCATCGCTGGGTCGCGGTCGTGGCAGGCTTCGTCACGATCGGTCTTACCGTGGCGCTCTTCTCGCTCCTGCCGATGCAATTCAGTCCGCAGGAGGACCGCAACACCTCGTCGGTCAATATTTCCATGCCGCCGGGCACGACGATCGAGCAGACGTCGGCACTGTCCCAGCTCGTCTCCGATACGGTCGATGATCACCCGCAGGTCGAGGCCGTGTTCCAGCGCGTTTTTACCAATCAGGCCTATGTCAATGTCCTGTGGAAGGACGACCGTCCCGACCCCAGCTTCGAATATGAGGCCGAACTGTCGCCCGCGCTCGCGGCCATTCCCGACGCTCGCGTCAATTTCCAGAGCCAGAACTCTGGCGGCCCGGGCTCGGGCGGACAGGCGCTCACGCTCTACCTCGGCTCGTCGGACCCCGAGCTGCTCGAGCGGACGGCCTATCAGATCGTCGAGGAAATGCAGGGCACCGAAGGCCTTGTCGGGCCGCGCGTCACCGGCAATGACATCCGCCCCGAAATCCAGATTACCCCGCGCTTCGATCTCGCCGCCGACCTCGGCGTCACCACGGTCGCGCTGTCGCAGACCATCCGGATCGCGACGCTTGGCGAGATCGAGCAGAATAGCGCGAAATTCTCGCTGTCGGACCGCCAGGTGCCGATCCGCGTCTCGCTGTCCGAGGAACAGCGCGAGGATATCGACACGCTGCTCAACCTCCCTGTGCCGACCTCGCGTGGGGGTTCGGTCCCGCTGAAGTCTGTTGCCGACATCAGCTTCGGCGCTGGCCCGACGGCGATCGAGCGCACCGACCAGATGCGTCGGATCGCGGTCGGCACCGACCTTCTGCCCGGCACCGCGATCGGCGATGGCTGGCAGATCGTCAACGGACTGCCCACCGTCGCCAGCCTGCCGCGCGGCGTGACACGTCTCGAGCTGGGCCAGGAAAAGTGGCAGGCCGAGCTCTTGAAGAACTTCGTCATCGCGGTGCTCGCGGGCGTCATGCTCGTCTTCGCGGTGCTGGTCCTGCTCTACCGCCGCTTCCTCGCGCCCTTCGTCAACATGGGTTCGCTCCTGCTCGCGCCGCTGGGCGCGGCGGTCGCGCTCAACCTTGCGGGCATGAGCATCTCGCTGCCCGTCTTCATCGGTCTCCTCATGCTGCTCGGCATCGTCGCCAAGAACTCGATCCTGCTGGTCGATTTCGCGCTCGAGATGATGAACCACGGCATGGAAAAGGACGAGGCGATCGCCGAGGCCGGGCACAAGCGCGCCCAGCCTATCGTCATGACCACCGTCGCGATGGTCGCGGGCATGATCCCCATTGCCCTGTCGCTCCATGGCGACAGCTCGTGGCGCGCGCCGATGGGCTATGCGGTGATCGGCGGCCTCATCTTCTCGACCGCGCTCACCTTGCTCCTCGTCCCGGCCTATTACAGCCTCGCCATCGACGTCGAACAATGGCTCGCCAGGAAGGTCGGCCGCTTCGTCAACGACCGCGACGAGGCACCGGCCATCGAGGATGGACGCGAGCGTCCCGGCCAGCTGCCGACGGGCGGCGGCGCCCCGGGCACGCTGCCCGCCGAGTGACTTTTGACGATCCGACGCGTTAGGTGCGGGTGATGGCTTCCACACCCGCCCTTTCGCGTTTTTCCGCCGAACAGCCCGGCGCCGGCGGCATGAAGCGGCTCGCCACCGGGCTGCTCGTCTTAATGGCGATCCTCTATTTCACCTCGCGCCAGCTCGAGCCCGCCTATCCGTGGCTCGAATGGGTCGAGGCCTTTGCCGAGGCGGCCATGGTCGGCGCGCTCGCCGACTGGTTCGCGGTCACCGCGCTGTTCCGCCACCCGCTCGGCCTGCCCATCCCGCACACCGCCATCATCCCCAGGAACAAGGACCGCATCGGCACCGCCCTCTCGCGCTTCATCCGCGAGAATTTCCTCACCCCCCAGGTTATCGCCCGGCGCATGCGCCGCACCGACGTCGCGGGCGCCATCGGCCGTTTTCTAGCAAGGCCATCGGGGGGCGAGACGCGGATGCGCGCCGGGGCCAGCCGCCTCATCGCCGACGCCTTCGAAGGGCTCGACGACGAACGGCTCGGCGGGATCGCCAAGGACGCGCTGAAGGCCCGCCTCAAGCGCATGAACATCGCCCCCGTCATCGGCCGGGCGCTCGCCGTCGCGATCAACGAGGACCGCCATCTGCCTGCGATGGAGAAGGCCATCGCCTATCTCGCCAACGCGCTCGACGACAACGAACATATGATCCGCGACATGGTCTACAAGCGGACCAGCTGGCTCCTCAGGCTCGCCACCGTGGACGAGCGCATCGCCGACCAGCTCGTCGAGGGGCTGCGCAAGCTGTTCCGCGACATGGAGGCCGACCCCGGCCATCCCGTGCGCATCAAGATCGAACAGCAACTCGCCGACCTCGCCAACAATCTCCAGACCGATCCCGAGCTCCAGGCCAAGGTCGAGGCGTGGAAGGTGCGCGCCATCGAGAACAGTTCGGTCGCGCTGTGGATCGACGACCTGTGGCAGCGTTTCCGCAAGGGCATCGTCGCAGGCGCGCATGATCCCAATACCGCCATGGCCGGACAATTGGGCGAGGTGCTCCAGTCCGTCGGCCACAGCCTCGAGAACGACCTGCGACTCAAGACCGCGATCAACCGTTTCACCCGCCGTACCGCGGTCGGCATGGCGGCCTCCTACGGCGACAATATCGTCACCCTCGTGTCGGACACGATCCGGTCATGGGACACGACGACCGTGACCGACCGCCTCGAAGGCGCGGTCGGCCGCGATCTCCAATATATCCGCATCAACGGCACGTTGGTCGGCGGCCTCGTCGGCACCGGCCTGCACGCGCTGGGAAGAGTCGGGATCTAACCCCCCGAGCGCCGCTCGATCGTCGCGCCCACGCCCGCCAGTTTCTCTTCGAGCCGCTCGTAACCACGGTCGAGGTGATAGACGCGCAGCACTTCGGTCTCGCCCTTCGCCGCCAGTCCCGCGAGCACGAGGCTCATCGAGGCGCGTAGGTCGGTCGCCATCACCTTGGCCCCCGTCAACCCCTCGACCCCGCGCACGATGGCGCTGCGCCCGCGCGTGTCGATCTCGGCGCCCATGCGGCGCAGTTCGGGCACGTGCATGTAGCGGTTCTCGAAGATCGTCTCTTCCATGAAGCTGTCGCCGTCGGCGAGCGTCATCATCGCCATAAACTGCGCCTGCATGTCGGTGGCAAAGCCCGGGTAAGGCGCGGTCGAGATCGCCAGCGGCCTGAGCTTGCCCGTCGCCGACACCTTGATGCCCTCGTCGGTGAATTCGGTCAGCAGCCCCGCGGCCGCCAGCGCATTGGTGGTCGCCAGCATGTCGGCCGCGCGCGCGCCAACGAGCTCGATCGACCCGCCCGTGATCCCCGCCGCGCAGGCATAGCTGCCCGCCTCGATGCGGTCGGGCATGACCTCGTAATCGGCGCCGTGCAGCGCTTCCACGCCCGTGATGATGAGATGGCCCGAACCGATCCCCTCGATCTTCGCGCCCATCGCGACGAGACAGTTGCACAGATCGACGATCTCGGGCTCGCGCGCGGCGTTGAACAATTGCGTCTGGCCGCGGCACAGCGTCGCCGCCATGACCGCATTTTCGGTCGCGCCGACCGACACCACGGGGAAGGTATATTCGCCGCCCGGCAGCTTGCCGCCCGGCGCGATGGCCTTCACATAGCCCTCGGCAAGTTCGATTTCGGCGCCCATCGCCTCCAACGCACGCAGGTGAAGTTCAATCGGGCGGTCGCCGATCGCGCAGCCACCCGGCAGCGACACGGTGCTCTCGCCCATGCGTGCCAGCATCGGTCCCAGCACGAGGATCGAGGCACGCATCTTGCGCACCAGCTCATAGGGCGCGACGGTCGATTCGATGTGGCTGGCATCCAGCGTGATCGAGCGCTTGGTCGCGCCCGAACGCTTGCCCGCAAAGGCAGTGCTCACGCCAAGCTCGTTCATGAGATGCGAGAAACTGTCGACGTCCGCCAGCCGCGGCAGGTTCGACAGCGTCAGCTTCTCCTCGGTGAGCAGCGCGCAGGGGATAAGCGTGAGCACGGCATTCTTGGCGCCCGAAATGGGAATCTTCCCATTGAGCGTCTTGCCGCCTTCGATCCAGATAGAGTCCATGGGCTGGCTTTAAGCCTCCTGATGGTTATCGCAAGGGCAAGGGATGAGAGCGCTCAGGCCTTTTCGAGCGTGCATTGCAGCGGATGCTGGTTCTCGCGCGCGAAATCCATCACCTGGCTGACCTTGGTCTCGGCGACCTCATAGGGAAACACGCCGCACACCGCGACGCCCTGCTGATGCACCTGCAGCATCACCCGCGTGGCATCGTCGATCCCCATGTTGAAATAGCTCTGGAGGACGAGCACGACGAATTCCATCGGCGTGTAATCGTCGTTGAGCATCAGCACCTTGTAATTGCTCGGCTTCTTGGTCTTGGGCCGCTTCGCGGTGGCGACACCGGCCTCGCCCTCGGCATCGTCGACGTCGTTCTGGCCGGAAAAGATGGTCTTCAGGTCACTCATGCTGGCTCTCATATGGTAAGGCGCGAACGCCTCGCAACCGTCATCGCTCCCCCGCCCCAAACAAAAGAGGGCCGCCGTCCCGATCCGGGAAGGCAGCCCTCCTTCTTGTCGTGTCGGTTCAGGTCACGAGGCCATTAGGCCATCAGCGACTTGACCTTCTCGACGTTGAGGCTCGCGCGGTTCGACACCGGCTGCATCGCGTCGCCCGCAAGCTTGACCATCTTCTCGGTCAGCTTGGAGCCTTCGGCGACCATAAGGTCGAACTGCGACTTCGCCAGTTCCGACTGGATCGCCATATATTCCTGCGGGTTCTTGGCTTCGGCCAGGCGACGCAGATTGTCCGAGGCGGCCTCGAACTGGGTGCGGCCGTCCTCGATCAGCTCGGTGCCGATCGACTTGGCGCCGGTCGCGGCGATCTTGGTCGCTTCGATCACGGCTTCCACGTTCGCCTTGGCAAGACCGGCCAGTTCTTCCGAACCCGCACGGGTCTTGGCGATGAATTCCTCGCCCTGCTTGCCGGCCTTAGCCATCAGTTCCTCGACCTTTTCGGTGCTGGGTACGTCATAGCCGCCGAACCACTTGCTCATGTCAAAATTGGTCATGCTCGTTTCCTTTCTGGCGGCGGGCTTGGGCGCGGGCTTTGCAGCCGGCTTGCGCGCCGCCGGTTTCTTCGCGGTGGCGACGCTCTTGGCCGCCTTCCGGTTGATCTTCTTCACGGTGGCCTTCACCGGCTTGGCCGCCGCGCTCACCTTTTTCTCGTCACTCGTCGCGGCAGGCGTTTCCGCCGGCGCCGCGCTGTCCACCTTGGCGGGCGCCGCTTCGGGCGCCTTCGTCTCCACCGCCTGCTCGGCCTTCGCCGTTGCCGGTTTCTTCACGTCACCCTTTGCCATCACGCCCACCTTTCTCTCGATGTTGCAGTGCAATATATATTGCATCGCAGCATGGATCAAGTGTTTTTGTTGCATTGCACAAAGGTTCGTCGCGCCTGCCCCACGCCTTGACGCACGCGCCGCTTTTTCCCATGGCGCCAAGATGGAACTGGCGATGAAAAACCGGCGCGGCCTGCTGATCGTGCTCTCCAGCCCCTCAGGCGCGGGCAAATCCTCGATCAGTCGCCAATTGATGGCCGACGACAGCAATATCACCATGTCGATCTCGGCCACCACTCGTGCGCCCCGCCCCGGCGAGGTCGACGGCGTCCATTACCATTTCCTCTCCGACGCGGAATTCGATCGCATGATCGAAGAGGACGAATTCGCCGAATGGGCCTATGTCTTCGACCATCGCTACGGCAGCCCCAAGGAGCCGATCAAGGAAGCGCTCCGCCAGGGCAAGGACATCTTGTTCGACATCGACTGGCAGGGCACGCAGGCGCTCGTCTACGCCTTCGGCCACGAACTCGTCCCGATCTTCATCCTGCCCCCCTCGATGGACGAACTCGAAAAGCGCCTGCGCGGGCGCAACACCGACAGCGAGGCGGTCATCACCGGCCGCATGCACCGCGCCGAGCGCGAGATCGGCCACTGGTTCAGCTATGACTATGTGCTGGTCAACGACGACTTCGACCAGTGCCTGTCCGAGGTGAAGCAGATCATCCAGGCCGAACGCCTCAAGAAAATCCGTCGCCCCGACCTGCCGCGCCTCGTGCGCCAGCTGGTCGAGCGCCCCAACGAATAGCCGTCCCTAGCCTTCGAGAAAGTCGAGGAAGCGCGCGCCGTTGAGGAAATCCTCGCGCTTGGCGTTCGCCGCCGCCTCGCCCTCGGCGTCCGCGCCCCACTGCGCGGCCTGGTGCGCGCGGTCGCAGTCGGTCGCTTTCCACGCCGCCTCGGCCTCGATCACATCGTGCCGTACCGCCAGCGCGATCACCAGCGACCCCCCATTGCGGATCATCGGCGACAGCCCCGCGAGCACGAACGGTCCTTCGGCCGTGATCGCCGCGCCCAGCCGCTCGACCGTCGCCGCCGGCTGGTCGACATGCATGACCCCTGCGGTCGTTTCGAACGACACATCGTAACGCCGCGCCGCCCAGTCGAGCAGCGGGTCCCAATATTGCGCCTGCCGTTCGACAAGGCTCGCCGGATAATCGGCGCGATAGCAGCACAGATCGCTTGTCGCATAGTTGGCCAATTCGGCCGCGAATGCGTCCTTCGCCACCGCCACCCGGTCGATCGCGGCATTGGCCAGCCCTGTCATCGGCATCGCGCGCGGGTCGATCTTCTCTTCCACCGCGCGCCACTCGTCGGCGATCGCCTGCGCGAGCCGCTCGCTTGGCACGACGAGGTCGGCGCGCGCGGGCGTCTTC
Organism: Sphingomicrobium arenosum; assembly: GCF_026157085.1. NCBI lineage: Bacteria > Pseudomonadati > Pseudomonadota > Alphaproteobacteria > Sphingomonadales > Sphingomicrobiaceae > Sphingomicrobium > Sphingomicrobium arenosum. The sequence goes on along the minus strand of NZ_JANPVN010000001.1, from coordinate 2,475,688 downwards.
AGCATCCGCTCGTCAAGCCGGATCGCCCAGCCCGCCGCGGTCGGTTCGACCAGCACATCGCTCCAGAAACGCTTCACTGGTCCTGCTCCGCCCAGATTTTCCGCAACATCCTCGGCCCGAAAATCAGATCCGCCGCGCCCGACAGAGCCAGCAAGGCGCCGATCACCGGATATTCGTCACCCAGTGGGTTCTTGAATGCCACCATCAGCCCGCCCAGCACGAAGATCGCGCCCGACAGGCGCACCAGGGCAAAGGCCTCGAAGCGCCGCTTCCACAGCGCCTCGTCCTGCGGCTCGACCGTCACCTAGAGCATCCTCGGCGCGTCGGCCCGCACGCGCCACGCGCCCTTCAGATAGGCCTGCGACAAGGTCAGCACGTCGGCGGCGCGCCCCGCGATCGCATGCGCCCCGCCCTCATCGAGCTCCTCATGCTCGTGATAGCCCCACATCACCCCGATGGCGCCGACATTGGCGTTACGCGCCATGCGCATGTCATGCCCGGTATCGCCGATCATCACCGTATTGCGCGGCTCGGCCCCAGCATCGCGCAGCGCCTGCGCGATCATGGAAGGGTTCGGCTTGGAAGGGTGATGGTCGGCGGTCTGGAGCGTGACGAAATGCTCCCGCCAGCCATGCTGGTCGAGGACATGGTCGAGCCCGCGCATCGACTTGCCCGTCGCCACCCCGAGTAACCAGCCTTCATTCTCGAACGCCGTCAGCAGATCGCCGATGCCATCATAGGGGTCCTCTCCCGCCGCGCCTGAGGCGCGCAGGTCGACGAACGCCTGCTTGTAGGTCTCGGCCAATGCCTCGTGGTCGGCATCGGGCACCAGCGCGCGCATCGCCTCGACGAGGCTCAGCCCGATGACCTTCTGCGCTTCTTTGCGCGGCGGACAGCAATAGCCGTGATGCCGGAGCGCGCTGTCGAGCGCGTCATGGATGGTCGCGCCCGAATCGACCAGCGTCCCGTCGCAATCGAAGATCGCGAGCTTCACCGCGCTCATCGCCCGCGCCCCTTGGGCGGTCCGCGCCGTGTCGGCTTGGCGCCGGGTTTGCCACCGAACTTCCCGCCGGGACGACCACCCGGCTTACCGCCCTTCCCGGGCCCGCCCTTGGCGCCGGGACCACCACGCGCCTTGCGGTCGGGGCGTCCCTGCTTGCGATACTCCTTCACGATATTCTTCTTGCGCCGGATCTTGGCCTCGAGGCTCATCCCCGGATCGGGCGTCGACAGCGGCAGATTGTCCCCGTCGCGCGCCTCGAAGCCGAGGCTGTCGAGGCTGTCGGCGAAATGCTGGGGCAGGTCGGCGGTGCGGTCGATCACCTTACCCTTGGGCGCGCCGATCTTCAGCCGCCGCGCATGAAGGTGCAGCTTGCGGCTGATCCCGCCCGTCAGCATCGCCGCGGCCCCGCCATATTTGGCATCGCCGACGATCGGATGTCCCACCGCCGCCATGTGCGCGCGCAGCTGGTGCGTGCGTCCGGTGAGCGGTTGCAGTTCGACGAACGCCGCGCGGCTCCCCGCCCGGTCGATGACGCGGATCTTGGTCTTGGCGGGGGCGCCTTCCTCCATGTCGACATGCATCTTCTCGCCGCCGGTGCCGGGCTGCTTGGCGAGCGGCAGGTCGATGATGCCGTCCGACACCTCGGGTACGCCGGTGACGATCGCCCAATAGACCTTGCGCGCCGAGCGGTTCTGGAAGGCAGCGGAGAAATGCGCCGCCGCGCGCGGCCCTCTGGCCACCAGGATCGCGCCCGATGTATCCTTGTCGAGGCGATGCACCAGCTTGGGCTTGCCCATCCCGTCCTGGTCGAGCCCGTTCAAGAGCCGGTCGAGATGCTGCTTGGTCTTGGTCCCGCCCTGCGTCGCGAGGCCCGGCGGCTTGTTCAACAAGAAGGCATCGACCGTCTTGAGGATCACCATCTCCTCGACGGCGTCGATCTCCTCGTCGGTCAGTTCGACGACCTGCTTTTCGCGCGGCGGCGGCGCCTCGCCCGTATCGGGCGGCACGCGGATCTGCATGCCGCTCGCGATCCGGTCGCCGGGCGTGGCGCGCCCGCCATCCACGCGCAGCTGGCCGGTGCGTGCCCATTTGGCGATCATGCCAAAGCTCACCTCGGGCAAATGGCGCTTGAACCAGCGGTCGAGGCGGATGCCGTCATCCTCGTCCTCGACAGTAAAATTTCTCACATCGTCGCTCATCATCTCGCGCCCTTAGCCGTGCTTGGCCCAATAGTCGAAAGCTTCCTGCTGGAGCCGGTCGATCACCGCCCGCGCCTTCGGGCCCTCCCACGGGCCTGCGTAATCGCCTTTCTGCGGCCCGACCCACCAGCCCTGCCCCGGCAGCCCGTCGGAGGCGCGTACCACCAGCACCGCCAGTTCTGGCTCGCCCATCGACCGCGCCTGCGCATCCACCTCGCCCAGCGTCGCGCACAAGGCGCGCATCTTGGGCCGCGTGAAGCGATAGCCCAGATGGCTCAGCATCTCCGAATAGGTCAGCGCCGTGCCCGCGCTGGCCGCACCGACGAGGTGCGCACGCACTTCATCGGGGTCGTGGAGCGGTTCGGTCATGCGCTTCAATCTAGGGTTGATCGGCGGTCGGCACCAGTTCGAACACGTCTAGCACCCCGCCCGAGCGCGGATAGGGGATGGCAAGCCGCCAGCGGAACGGCCCGACCCGCTCCCACACCCCCGCCATGTCGCGGCTCTCGTCCTCGCCATAGGCCAGCGGATCGCGCTCGTTGCCCAGCGCCAGGCTGCCGAGGAAGATATAGCGATTGTCGCTCTCGAACAGGCGCCCGGCGGGTCGCTGCGAACCCGTCTGCTTGACGATGGTGAAGCGATCTTCCTCGATCTCGACGTAACAGAAGAAGGCGGGATAGGCGATGAAGGCGGGGTCGCCCGCGTCGGCGGCGCCGAGCTTGACCAGACGACAGCGATAGCTCCCCGGCGTCGGGTCGGGCCGCGCCAGCCCGGCGTCGGGCTCGAGCAGCGCGCCTTCCTCCTCCACCGCCGTGATGAAATCGGCCGCGCGCACGGTGGCCAGCCCCTCGGCCCACGCCTCGCCCAGCCGGTCGATCCGCGCCGCGTCCGCCTCGCTCGCATAGCGCTGCCATTCGAGCTCCAAGTCCTCCGCAGGATCCTCGGCGACCGGCACCACCACCCCGACCGGCTCGGGCGGCAGCAATTCGGCGCAGCCCGCCAGCGGCAGGCCCGCGGCCATCGCCACGATCGTCAGGGAAAAAGCTCGGTTCATGACCGAAATGAACGCGGGCGCGGCGCATGGGTTGCGGATCGGCGTTGACAATCCCGCTGCGGGACAGCAGCGCGCTCATCCGATGACCGACCACAGCACCTCCCGCGCGGGTTATGCCTATGCGCTCACCGCCTTCACCCTGTGGGGCGTCATCCCGCTGTTCTTCAAGGCGCTGATCCCTATCGATTCGATCGACATCGTCGCGCACCGCGTCCTGTGGGCCGTGCCGCCGCTGGCGCTTCTCTTATGGGCGCGCGGCCGCCTCGGCGAGGTCAAGGCAGCGCTCGCCAATCCCAAGGTGCGCTGGACGCTGCTCCTCACCGCCTGTCTCATCGCGGTGAACTGGCTGGTCTATATCCTCGGGGTGAATTCGGGTCATGTGCTCGCCACCAGCCTCGGCTATTATCTCAACCCGCTGATCAACGTGCTGATCGGCCGCTTCCTTCTGTCCGAGCATCTCTCGCGGCTGCAATGGAGCGCGCTCGGCCTCGCCGCGATCGGCATTGCCATCCTCGCCGCCGGCTCGACCTTCACCGACTTGTGGATCACCCTCACGCTAGGCTTCAGCTTCGGTTTCTACGGCTACTTCCGCAAGAAGGTCGATGTCGGCGCCGCCCCCGGCCTGCTCCTCGAGACCATCATCCTCGCCCCCCTCACCATCCTGTGGCTGACCAGCCTTCGCGACATGGGCGATCCCTTGTGGGGGCCGAGCGGCTGGCACACGTTCCTGCTCGCCATCTCAGGCGTCGTCACCGCGCTCCCGCTGCTGCTCTTCACCGAGGGCGCGCGCCGCCTGCCGCTGTCGACCATCGGCATCCTCCAATTCCTCGCCCCGACCATGCAGTTCGCGATGGGCGTCTTTCTGTTCGGCGAGCTCTTCACCTCCGCCCGCGCCCTCGCCTTCGCCTTCATCTGGGCAGCCATCAGCCTCTATGTCATGGCCCTCGTCCGCCAAGCGCGCGAGCGCAAGCCGTCCTAACCTTGTAATACAGCTGGGTGCCGCCTATATCGAGACCATGCTCAACATCGTCTCGATCCTCATCGGCCTCCTCTCCATCCCGCTGCTCATCATCGGGCAGGTGCCGTTTCTCGGCTGGACCAACCTTTTGTGGATCATGTTCCCCATCGTCGGGATCGTGATCGGCGCCTTGTCCTCCAAGAACCACGGCCGCAACTTCAACGCGGTCATCGCGCTGCTGATGGTCGCGCGCCTCGTCCTCCTCGGCGGGATCTAGCGCGTCTTCACATAGCGCCCCGGCGCTTCCTCGATCGCCTCGAGCTTACCCTCGCCAGGGACTCGAGCGCCCTTGGCCTCGACGGTCTCGCCGTCGAGGCTCTTGAGCCAATCGATCCAGTCGGGCCACCAGCTTCCCCGGTGCGTCTTCGCCTTCTCGCGAAAGGCCGCGAGGCTGTGCGCGGGCACCCCGTCCTCCAGCACCGCATAATGATATTTGCCCGCTGACGGCGGGTTCACCACCCCCGCGATATGCCCCGAGCCCGCCAGCACGAAGCGCACCGGGCCCTTCACATGATCGGTGATCTTCCACACGCTCAGCGGCGGTGCGATATGATCCTGCTCGCCCGCCTGCACATAGAGCGGCGTCTCGATCATGGTGAGGTCGACGGGATGCCCGTCGACGCTCATCGCCCCCGGATCGACTAGCAGATTGTCGCGATAGAGCCGCTTCAGATAGTCGATGTGCCAGCGCGCCGGCAGGTTCGTCACATCGCCGTTCCAATGTAAGAGGTCGAACGGCCGCGGGTCCTTGCCCATCAGATAGTTGTTGATGACGTAATTCCACACGAGGTCGCGCCCTCGCAGCACGTTGAAGGTCGCGGCCAGCACGCGCCCGTCGGTGACCCCCGTCTCGCCCGCCAGCTGCTCCAGCGTCGTGAACGTCTCCTCGTTGACGAACATCTTCAAATCGCCGGCGTCCGCGAAATCGACCTGCGCGGTGAACAGCGTGGCCGAAGCCACCTTGTCCGCCGCGCCCTTGGCCGCGAGCAGCGCCAGCGTCATCGACAATACCGTCCCTGCCACGCAATAGCCGATGGTGTGCACGTCCTTGACGCCCAACAGGTCACGCACCGTGTCGATCGCCTCGACCTGCGCGGCGACATAATCTTCCATGGTCGTATCGGCGATACTCTCGTCCGCCGACTTCCAGCTGACCATGAACAGGCTCACGCCCTCGTCCACCGCCCATTTGACGAAGCTTTTCTCGGGCGTGAGGTCGAGGATGTAGAAGCGGTTGATCCACGGCGGGAAGACAATCACCGGCGTCTTCAGTACGGCGTCCGTTGTCGGGGCATAATGGATGAGCTGGTAGAGATCGGTTTCGAACACCACCTTGCCCGGCGTGGTCGCGAGGTTGCGTCCCAGTTCGAACGCGCCCTCGGGGCTCTGCGTCACCTGTCCCGCGGCAAGGTCGCCGAGGAAATTGCTCATCCCCTGCGCCAGGCTGTCGCCGCCCGTCTCCTGCGCGCGCGCCAGCACCTCGGGATTGGTCAGCGCGAAATTGGCGGGGCTCATCGCATCGACCATTTCCTTGGTCGCGAAGCGCAATTTCTCGCGCTCGGCCTCGTCCAGTCCTTCGACGGCATCGACCGTGCCGAGCATCTGTTCGCCCCACGCCAGATAGCCTTGCTTCATGCTCGCGAAGAGCGGGTTTTCGGACCATTCGGCGGCCGAGAAGCGGCGATCCTCGCGGTGGCCCGCCGCCTCCATCCGCCCGAGCATGTCGGTCCATGCCTCGAGCCCCTTGGCCCAGGCCTCGACCCCCTGCTGGGCAAGGTCCATCGCCTCGCCGGGCGCTGCCACCCCCATGTTCGGCATCTTGGACGCGCCGGAGAAACTCTCGGCCCAGGCGTCCATCCACATCTTCTGGGTACGCGCCATCACCGCCGCCCAATCGCTGCCGGGAATGTCGTCGCCGCTCTTGCTATCGCCCGCCATGGAACCTCCCGTTCGTCCTGCGCTTGTCCAAACAACCTTTTTGCTTCAACGGCGATAACAGGAAGAGCGGTCCATCGACAGGCTCAGCTTTTACGGACGACCAGCGACGTGCAGATCCAAACCATCGACCTTCCCGACCTGCCAATCGAAGCCGGCCCGCTCGTCGCGCTCGATTTTATCGGCATCGCGGTGTTCGCCGTCTCGGGCGCGCTGCTCGCCGCCAAGAAGGGGCAGACGCTCGTCACCTTCTTCTTCTTCGCGCTGGTCACCGGGGTCGGTGGCGGCACCTTGCGCGACCTCCTCATCGGCGCCCCTGTCTTCTGGGTCCGCCACAACGAGACGCTCATCGTCATCATCGTCGCCGCGCTTGCTGCCTGGTTCATCAAGGCGCTGCGCAATTCGGAACGTCCGCTTCTCTGGTTCGACGCGCTCGGGCTGGCGGCCTATGCCATCTACGGCGCGTCCAAGGCGCTTCGCTACGGCGTCGCGCCGTTGCCCGCCGTGGTCATGGGCATCATGACCGCCTGCGTCGGCGGCATCATCCGCGACGTGCTCGCGAACGAGCCCTCGATCCTCATGCGCCCCGAACTCTACGTCACCGCCGCCGCCTTCGCCTCGGGCCTGTTCGTGCTGCTGGTGACCGCGGGCGTGCCGCTCCTGCTCGCCGCCGTGGTCGCGGGCCTGCTCGGTTTCTCGCTTCGCGGCGCGGCGATCGCGCGCGGTCTCAGCCTCCCCGCCTACAAGGACTGAGCGGCGGCGCAATTTTCCCGTTGCCGCACCGCACCATAAGGCGCAAAGTCGCGCCCATGTCCGACTATTATCGCATCGAGCGCCTCCCCCCTTACGTCTTTGCCGAAGTCAATCGGATGAAGGCCGAAGCGCGCGCGAAGGGCGTCGACATCGTCGATCTCGGCATGGGCAATCCCGACGGCGCCCCGCCCCAACATGTCATCGACAAATTGTGCGAAGTCGCGCGCGACCCTCACGCCCATCGCTATTCCGCCAGCGCGGGCATCAAGGGCCTTCGCAAGGCACAGGCCGACTATTACGCCCGCCGCTTCGGCGTCAGCCTCGATCCCGACAGCGAGGTCTGCGTCACGCTGGGTTCCAAGGAAGGCTTCGCCAACCTTGCGCAGGCGATCACCGCGCCGGGCGATGTCGTCCTCACCCCCAACCCCAGCTATCCCATCCATCATTTCGGCTTCATCATCGCAGGCGCCGCGATCCGCTCCATCCCCGCCGCGCCCGGCCCCGACTTCTTCGACAAGCTCGAGAAAGCGATGCGCTACTCGGTGCCGCGCCCCAAGGTATTGGTCGTCGGCTACCCCTCCAACCCCACCGCGCAGGTCGTCGGCCTCGACTTCTATGCCGGCATCGTTGAATTCGCCCGGTCAGAGGGGCTCAAGGTCATCTCCGACCTTGCCTATGCCGAAATCTATTATGGCGACCAGCCCACCCCCTCGATCCTCCAGATCCCCGGGGCGCGCGACATTGCGGTCGAATTCACCTCCATGTCCAAGACCTATTCGATGGCGGGCTGGCGCATGGGCTTTGCCGTCGGCAACCCCGAGATGATCGCCGCCCTGAAGCGCGTGAAATCCTATCTCGACTATGGCGCCTTCACCCCCATCCAGGCCGCCGCGGTCGCCGCCTTGAACGGCCCGCAGGACATCGTCGAGCACAACCGCCAGCTCTACAAGAAGCGCCGCGACGTCATGGTCGAAAGCTTCGCCCGCGCCGGCTGGGACATCCCCGTGCCCGAGGCGTCGATGTTCGCCTGGGCCCCCATCCCCGAACGTTTTCGCGGCATGGGCAGCCTCGGCTTTGCCAAGCATGCGATGGAAGTCGCCCATGTCGCGCTCGCCCCCGGCATCGGCTTCGGCGAGGAAGGCGAAGGCTATGTCCGCCTCGCCCTCGTCGAGAACGAACATCGCCTGCGCCAGGCCGCGCGTGGCATCAAGAAGATGATGGACCAGTGATCAATCCCAATGACGTCACTGCGCTCGGCCACACGATCGAGCTCGCCATCGCGCCCGTCTTCCTGCTCGTTGCCGCCGGCGGCTTCCTCAACGTGCTCGCGGGCCGCCTCCATCGCATCGTCGACCGCGCCCGCTCGCGCGCCCAGATCCTTCTCGAGGCGACGGGGCACCAGCATGAATCGATCAAGGAGGAACTGCGCGCCATCGATCGCCGCATCGGCCTCGTCAATGCGGCCATCGGCCTCGTCGTGCTTGCCGCCGTCCTGATCTGCCTTGTCGTCATCCTGATGTTCGCCGCGCAGATGAGCGCCTTCGTCGTCCACGACATCATCTCGATCCTGTTCGCGCTGGCGATGATCTCGATCGGCGCCGGTTTTGCCACCTTCCTCGTCGAGACGCGCATCGCCAGCCGCTGGATCCACGTCTCCAGCGACCTGTTGGAACATCAGGTCATGATGGACGAGATGAAGGACTAGCCGCGACGACGGCGATGCGCGAGCCGCGTGATCAGCACCAGGATGATGAGGTTGATGAAGGGCGCGCCGAACACGTCGAGCTGCTGCGTGAACCAGTCGGTCCAAGGCTTGCCGAGCGGCTCGAGGATGACCATCGACAAGTCCGCCTGTTCCTGGCTGAACAGGTCCATCCGCACGATCCCGTAGAGCCCCAGCGCGAAGACATAGAGCACCGCGAAGAAGATCGTGACCGCCTTCATCACCCAATGAAACATGATGGCTCCCCACATTAACCCTGATCGGGCCCGCCACTCTTTTTTCACGAACGCCCCGCCTCGACAAGTGCCTCCGGGCTTGCCATGGGAAGCGCGCGTGCCAACGCCAGGGGAGCCAAGAGACATGACCACCGCCAGCAACGCCCTCGACCGGGTGCTCGTCCTCGAAATGGTCCGCGTGACCGAGGCCGCCGCCATCGCCGCCGCCAAACTCGTCGGGCGCGGCGATGAAAAGGCCGCCGATGCCGCCGCCGTCGAGGCGATGCGCGCCGCATTGAACCTCCTGCCCATGGAAGGCACCGTCGTCATCGGCGAGGGCGAACGCGACGAAGCGCCCATGCTCTATATCGGCGAGAAGGTCGGCCTCGCCGGCCCCGAGGATCCCAGGATCGACATCGCGCTCGATCCGCTCGAAGGCACCACCATCACCGCCAAGGCAGGCCCCAACGCCCTCGCCGTCCTCGCCATCGCCGAGCACGGCTGCCTCCTGAACGCCCCCGACGTCTATATGCAGAAGATCGCCATCGGCCCGGGCTATCCCGACGGCACGATTGCGCTCGAGGACGATGTCGAGACCAACATCACCCGTCTCGCCTCCGCCAAGGGCTGCGCGGTCGGCGACATCAACGCCTGCGTCCTCGATCGCCCGCGCCACCGCGAACTGATCAGCGAGCTCCGCCGCCTCGGCTGCGGCATCAAGCTCATTCCCGATGGAGACGTCGCGGGCGTCATCGCCACCACCGATGAGGATACGGGCATCGACATCTACATGGGGTCGGGCGGCGCCCCCGAAGGCGTCCTCGCTGCCGCCGCGCTCGCCTGCGTCGGCGGCCAGATCCAGGGCAAGCTGTTGTTCCGCAACGACGACGAGCGCGCTCGCGCCCGCCGCTGGGGCATCGAGGACCTCGACCGCGTCTACACGCTCGAGGACATGGCCAAGGGCGACTGCATCTTCGCCGCCACCGGCGTCACCGAAGGCTCGCTCCTCGACGGCGTGCGTCGCCGCAAGGGCGGGGCGATCGAAACCGAATCGATCGTCATGCGCGCCTCCTCGGGCACGGTCCGCTACATCAAGGGCGAACATCGCAAGGGCGTGGCCTGATTAGCTTCCAGTACAGTCCCCTTTATAATGAAAAAGCTCCCAAAAGAACTTGGATGGCTCTCATATGGCCATCGTCGCGCAACGACAGCGGCATATGATTTTGAACTGTTCTGTCAAAAGGCTCCCCCTGCGATCGAAGATTTTTTCGCTCACGACAGCATCGCTCGAGAGATTTCTGAGATATACGGACTTCAGATATCCGAAACCTCCACGTTCAGTTTACAGGTGTCGCTGTGCAACCGCTCGCTCTTTAGGAAAACATATAATGGTGATCTTGCGATTGAGACTGGTGCGTCCTTAGTTTTTTCGCTGGGACCTACCGGAGACGTTTCAGTTCTGCTGTACCCAGCGAAATCGAATTTAGGGGGGTGGAACGACCACGTGGTTTTCCTCGACAGAGGGATTCGTAGTGCTGCGATTCTATTAGAGAGGACTCCAAGGTACTTAAAGAGTCTCGTTAGCTACTTGTGCGTAACATCCATAGAAGTCAAAGCACCGGTTGGCTATCAGTTTCGCGTTCATTTAATTAATTTTTGGTGTCGTAGATTGCGCCCTGTCGAAACTGAATACAATCGTTTGCGAACCGTTAGTCTCGCGGGCCTAGGACTTTTCTCTAAAACTACTTCAGGGTTAATTGGACAGTTTAGTGTCTGGGTAATGATAGCACTGATTTCATTCATACTTGGACAAAGCATAGACTTGGCAAAACTTGGAGAGCCCTTCGGTGTTGTGAGCCTCAAGCGCCCTTAAGCGGCGTGGTTAGCAGTCTTCCAGAACGGAATCGGGTGACATACCTATCATTTGGGGGGGTACTTTCTCCCGCCACATCTTTCGCTAAGATGGGCGTCATGACCGACACCCTCGTCGCGCCCGAGCCCGACCTGCCCGCCACCTTCGACACCGATCGCGCCGCGTTGCCGGCCGGCCTGTCGCCGGTCGAGAAGGGCTATCGCTGGGCCCTGCGCATCCGCATGATGATCACCTGGCTGCCGCTGCTTGTCGGCGCGCTGGTGCTCGACAATTTCGTCCTCGTCGAGGCGCCCTTTCGCGGCGCGCTGAGCGGCGTGGTCGCCATCCTCAGCCTCGCCGCGATTCTCATCGGGCCGCAGCGCATCTGGCGCCGCCTCGGCTATGGCCTCGGCGACAAGGAATTGCGCGTCGTTCGCGGCTGGCTGTTCCACACCGACACCATCGTGCCCTTCGTCCGCGTCCAGCATCTCGACGTGGCCCGCGGCCCCCTCGACAAGATTGTCGGCACCGCCAGCCTCATCGTCCATACCGCGGGTACCCACAACAGCATCGTCACCCTGCCCGGTCTCGCGCCCGACCGCGCCATCGAGCTGCGCGATACCATCCGCGCCCAGATCAAGACCGACTGGCAATGAGCGAGGCGGGGGGACAGGTCGAGATCGCCGAGGCACCGCGCCGCGAACGTCTCCACCCCTTGAGCCTGCTCGCCGGGCTTCCGCTCGTGCTCAAGCAGGCCTGGGCCGCGCTCGCCGGTGCCTTGTTCCTCGCCGCGCAGGGTCGCACCGAGATCGCCGTGCTGCTCGTCGCCGCCGCCACGCTCGCCACCCTCGGCTCGATTGCGCTCCGGCTCCTGTCCTTCTCCTACCGGATCGAGGATGACGAGATCGACCTCGCCTCGGGCATCCTCAACCGCAACCAGCGTTCGATCCCCTTCGACCGGGTGCAGGACGTCAATATCGAGCAGAATATCGTCGCCCGCCTCCTCGGCCTTGCCCGCGTCAAGCTCGAGACCGGTGCCTCGGCGGGCGCCAAGGACGAGGATGGCGTGCTCGATTCGATCCATCTGTCCCGCGCCGAGGCGCTGCGCGACCGCATCCGCGCCCACCGCGCCGGCGCTCGCGCCGCGCCTCCGGCCGCTGCCGCGTCCGCTCCCGCCGCCGGCACGCCCGACCTCTCGGCCGAGGACGCCCCCACCGAGACGACCGTCTTCGCCATGTCCCCGCGCCGCCTCGTCCAGCTCTCGCTGTTCAGCTTCTCGCTCGCCATCGTCGGCGCGCTCTTCGGTATCGCCCAGACCTATGGCGATGCCATGGGGCTCGACCCCTTCGACCCCGATTTCTGGCGTTCCAATCTCGAGCGCGTCGGTCCCTTGCGCGACCTCGTCCTCGCCAACCAGTTCATCACCGCCGCCTTCGGGGTCGTCAGCCTGCTCTTTGCCGGCCTTCTCACCGGGTTCGTTCGCGTCATCCCGCGCGACTGGGGCTTTACCCTCAGCCGGACCGAAACCGGCCTGCGCCGCCGCCGCGGCCTCTTCACCCTGACCGACGTCGTCCTGCCGCTGAAGCGCGTCCAGGCCGCCATCCTCGCTTCGGGCCCCGTGCGCCGCCACTTCGGCTTCTCGGGGCTGACCGTCCAGAGCCTCGCGCGCGACACTGGCGCCGGCGATCACGCCATCGCCCCCCTCGCCACCGACGAGGAGGTCGACGCGCTGCTGCACGCCATGGACTGGCCCCCGCTGCCGAACGATGACGAGGACTGGCACCGCCCCAGCCCCGCCTTCATCGCGGCCTATGCGGTCGGCCTGCTCCCCCTCCTCCTCCTCGCCACCCTCGCCATCACCGCGCTGCGCCTCTCGCGCGACGGCAATATCGAGGCCCTGCTCGCCGATCCGCTCCCCTGGCTCGGCACCAGCGCGCTCCTCGCGGGCGCCATCATGCTGCTCCTGCTCGCGCTTCGCATCATCGACTGGCGCCACCGCCGCCACCGCATCGCGCACGGCCAGCTCTACGCCCGCCGCGGCTGGTGGCGTCGCCGCCTTGTCGTCCTGCCCTTGGGCCGGATTCAGTCGATCGACCTCTATCGCCCCTTCTGGAAGCGCTGGCTGGGCATCGCCGACCTGCGCTTCGGCGTCGCCGGCGGCAGCGGCTTTTCCGCCCACCGTATCGAGGCCCTGCGCAGCGCCCATGCCTATGCCCTGCGCGATGCCCTGCTGGAGCCCGTCCGATGACCGCCGAAACCGCCTTTGGCCAGAGCCTCTCGGGCCAGCCGTGGCGCTGGCGCTATCGCGGCGGCGACGATCTCCAGCGCGACCTCACCGACCAGCTGCTCCTCGCCCGCGGGATCGAGGAGGCCGACCTGCCGCGCCACCGCGAACCCCGCCTGCGCGACTTCCTCCCTGACCCTTCCTCCTTCCGGGACATGGACCAGGCCGCCGCCCGCCTCGCCGACGCCATCGAGGCAAAGGAAACCATCGCCGTCTTCGGCGACTATGACGTCGATGGCGCGACCAGCGCCGCGCTCCTCGCGCGCCTGTTCAAGCAGCTCGGGACCGAGCCCATGCTCTACATCCCCGACCGGCTGATGGAGGGCTACGGCCCCTCGGGCGCCGCGCTCGTCAAACTGAAGGAACAGGGCGCCGACCTGTGCATCACCGTCGATTGCGGCGCGCAGGCCTTTGCCGCGCTCGACGAGGCCGCCAAGGCAGGCCTCGAGGTCATCGTCTGCGACCATCACAAATGCGACGCAACGCTCCCCACCGCGCATAGCGTCATCAACCCCAACCGCCTCGACGAGACCGAAACGGGCGCCGCGCACGGCCATCTCGCCGCCGTCGGCATGGCCTTCCTCTTGGGCGCCGCCCTCCTGCGCGAGCTTCGCAAGCGCGGCCGCTTCGTCGACGGCGTGCCCGAGCCCAGCCTCCTGCCGCTGCTCGACCTCGTCGCCCTTGGCACCGTCGCCGACGTCGCCAAGCTCCAGACCCTCAATCGCGCCTTCGTCACCCAGGGCCTCAAGATCATGGGCCAGCAGCGCAACATCGGCCTTGCCGCACTGGCCCGCGTCGCCGGATTGAAGAAGGCCCCCGCCGCGCGCGACCTCGGCTTTGCCTTGGGGCCCCGCATCAACGCGGGCGGCCGCGTCGGCGAGGCCGACCTCGGCGTTCGCCTCCTCACCACCGAGGACGAGGCCGAGGCCGAGGAAATCGCCGCCCGCCTCGACCGCTACAACGAGGAACGCCGCGCCATCGAGGCCGCCGTCACCGAGGCCGCGCTCGAGGCTGCCGAGGCGCAGGGCGACAGCCCCGTCATTTGCGTCGCGGGCGCAGGCTGGCACCCCGGCGTCGTCGGCATCGTCGCCAGCCGCCTGAAGGAACGCTTCGCCCGCCCCGCCATCGTCATCGGCGTGGACGAGGATGGCATGGGCAAGGGCTCGGGCCGCTCCATCTCGGGCGTCGACCTTGGCGTCGCCATCCTCGCCGCGCGTGATTCGGGGCTGCTGGTGGCAGGCGGCGGCCATGCCATGGCGGCGGGCGTCACGCTCGCTCCCGACGGCACGGGCGCGCTCCACGCCTTCCTGTCGGATCGCCTCGCCGCCGACGTCGAGACGGCGCGCGCGGGCCGTGCGCTGGTCATCGACGCCATGCTGGCTGCGGGGGGCGTCGCCGGCGCGCTGTGCGACCGCATCGAGGCCGCCGGGCCCTATGGCGCGGGCTGGCCCGCCCCGCGCGTCGCGGTCGGCCCCGTCCGCCTTCTCAATGTCGGCGTCGTCGGCAACGGCCATGTTCGCCTCCGCGCCGTGGGCGATGACCAGCGCGGCTTCAAGGCCATCGCCTTTCGCGCCGCCGACACCGCCTGGGGCCAGGCCCTCCTCCACGCCCGCCCCGACGAGCGTTTCTGGCTCGCCGGCGTGATGAAGCGCGACGAGTGGACCGGCGGCGATGCTGCCGAAATGCACCTCGAGGACGCGGCCCGCGCATAAAGCTGCGAAAAGGCGCTTGACGAGTCCCGCCCCCCCTTATAGATGCGCCCCCACACCAAGCGTGTGGCCCCTTCGTCTAGCGGTCTAGGACGTCGCCCTTTCACGGCGAAAACACGGGTTCGAGTCCCGTAGGGGTCACCATCCTTGGAAAACAAAAGCCGCTCCCATCCGGGGGCGGCTTTTTGCTTTTCAGCTCTTAACGGTCGGTCGATGCCAGCGGTTCGAGCGGGCGATTCATGAGGTCGGCGATGATGCCGCGCAGGTAATCGGCGAACTCGGGCTCCTGCCCCAGCACCTCGACGATCCGGACCATCGGCACCCACCCGTTCGCCCCGTTGACGAAGATCACCGCGCCATCGCGCGTATCGGGCGAGAAATAGACGAGCGCATTCTCACCGCTGTCGCTCCCGCTGTGGAAGACGACGTCATGGTTCCCATAATTGTTGACCTGCCAGCCCAGCGAATGCCCCGCCGCCTGCGGGCACACCGCCGTCACTTCCTCGCGGCAGCGATAATTTCCCTCGTCGAGCACCGAAGAACGGATGTCGCGCCGCATGGCGTGATTCTCGCGGTCCGCGATCACCCATTCGAGGAAGCGCCCGTAAGCCGGCACCGTGACGAGCAGATCGTCGGCCGCGCTGTCCGATTGGCCGCTCGACAGGTTCGAATTGGTCTCGGCGATCGAACTCCATTGCCCGTCATAACCCATCGGCCGGGCCAGATGCCCCTCCATCCACGGCTCGATCGCGCCCAGGGACATCTGCTCCACGTCGGCAGGACCCAGTACATATTCCCACGCCAGGTCGCGATAGGTCGCCCCGAGCGAGGCGGCCGCATATTGCGCCGCCATCTCGATCCCCGCGCCCGAATAGCCGAACTTTTCTCCCGGCGCGAAGTCGAAGGCCAGCTTGCCGTCCTCATATTGGTGCGGCCAATTGCGCAGCCCAGAGGTGTGCGCCAACAGGATACGCGGCGTCAGCGCGGCAAAGCGCGGATCGCCTGCCAGATCGTCGTGCGAAATGCGCTCGGCGATCGGTGCATCGAGATCGATATACTGCCGATCGTCGAGATCGATATAGAGTTCCGAGATCACCGTCTTGGCCACCGAGGCCGTGTTGAAGACGGTCTTCGCATCGACCGGCCGCCCCGGCTCCTGCTCGCCGAAATACCAGCTGTCTCGAACCTTGCCGTCCTCGATCATCGCGATGCCGATCCCCGCGACCTTCTCGTCGGCAATAAGCTGCGGTACCATCTGCTCGAGCATGGCCCCGGGCGACGTCGTCGCCGTCTCCTCGGCCACGGTCGCGCAGCCGCTCAACAAGAGTGCGCTTGCCAGGAGTGCCATCGTCTTCGTCATGTCGAAATGCCTTTCACTTTGCTCGATCACCGAAACAATCGAACCTCAGTCGAACCTGCGGATCATCACCAGATCGGTCTCGACCTTCTCGCCCACGGTAAAATCGATCGTGCCCGACCGCTCGAACCCATGCTTCTCGTAAAAGCGCATGGCGCGGCCATTGCCTTCCCAGACACTGAGGCCCAGTCGCTCGATCCCTTGCGCCCGCGCTTCTCCCAGCGCCCAGTCCATCAGCCCCGCACCCGCGCCGCTCCCATAAGCCGCGCGGCGCACGAAAATCTGTTTCAATTCGACATCGCAGTCGAAATCACCCGACGGCGGCCCCAGCTTACAATAGCCGATGAAATCCTCGTCTCGGGTCGCGACCTGGAAGCGATAGCGCTCGTCCTCCCACTCGCCGCGCACCGCGTCCGCGTCGAACACCTGCGACACGAAGGCGTCGAGATCCTCCGCCGTATATTGGTCGCCATGGCTCTCACGAAACGTCTCGGCGCCGAGCGCCGAAAGTTGCTCGATATCCTCGGCCTCGGGCGCGCGAAACCGCACCTCATTACCCTCGCTCATTCCTAACCCTTCGGCTCCACGATCAGATAAGTCACCACCGTCTCACCGACATTGACCACCTCGTGCCAGCGCGTGCCCTCGCTCGCATAGCTGCTCCCCGTCGCCAGCTCGACCTCGCGCGTTCCCTTATCATCGGTGATCCGCATCGTGCCGCCCGACAGGGCATAGCCGAAGTGCCGCGCATGATAATGTCGCTCATGCCCGACGCCCGGCGCAAAGGTGCAGCGCAGCACCCGCTGGTGCGCATCCTCGTGCAGCGCCTCGCACACCTTGTCGCCCTGCCACCCCGCCTCGAGCGGATCGGGCAAGGCGTCGGGTGCGGCGACCGGGTGCGCCGCGATGATTCCCAGCAGTGTCAGCATCCTAATGCGCGACCATCAATCCGATGGGGCAGTTCTTGAGCAGGCTGTGCGTCACCCCGCCGAACAATTTCTCGCCGAGCCGCGAGCTGCCGTACCCGCCGACCACCAGCAGCCCGGCGCCCTTCTCTTCAGCGAATTGCAAGAGCGCGGTCGACACCTTGCGATCGACTTCGGCGATGCGCGAATATTCCGCCTTCACCCCGTTGCGGCTGAGATATTCGAGCACGTCGGTGACGGGATAGAGCCCCGCGGGCACTTCCTCGCCGCGCTCGGTCACGCGCACGACATGCACCTCGGTCGCCTGCGCGATCAATTCCACCCCGCCGCGCACCGCATTGGCGACCTCGAAGCTGCCGTCCCAGCCGATCACGCACACCCCCTTGGGATCGAAACAGTCATGCTCGTCGCCGCGCAGGAACACGGGCGACACGCTGTTCATCAGCACATCGCCCAGAACCGTGATCGCGCTGCTCGCGCTGTCGCCGTTGCGCGGTATGCGGCCCGCCACGATGAGATCGGCGAGCGCCGCCTTGGTGACGATCTGCCCCGCCGTCGAGCCGGTGACGCGGACGTAATTCCAGCTCACGTCCTCGTTCGCCAGTTCGGCCTTCACTGCCGCCTCCAGCGCATCCTCGCCCGCATCGAAGGCGCGTTCGGCCGAGCGGTCGGGATCGATCCCGCCGAAGCTCTCGAACACCGCCGCCGCATCGGCCGAGGTGACGTGCAGCACTTCGAGATGCGCGCTCACCGCCCGCGCGATGGCAAGCGCCGTCTCGACCCGCTTGGCCACCGCGGGGTCGGCCTGGACGTGGAGGAGGATGGTTTTCATGCGGAGCCTTTCAAACGCTGTGCGTGCCAGCCGACATGGTCGGCCATGAAACTGGAGATGAAATAATAGCTGTGGTCGTAGCCCGACTGCCGCCTGAGGTTAAGCGCTATTCCAGCGCCTCCGCAGGCCGCCTCGAGCGCTTCGGGACAGAGCTGGTCGTGCAGGAACGGGTCCTCGGTGCCGACATCGACGAGCATTTCGCCGCGCCGCGCCCCGTCCTCGATCAGCGCCACCGCGTCATAGGCGCGCCAGTCCTGCTCGTCCTCGCCGAGATAGAGTTCGAACGCCTTCTTGCCCCACGGCACCTTCATCGGATGGACGATCGGTGCGAGCGCGGAGACCGAGCGCCACTTGCCCGGTTCGCGCAAGGCGGCGACCAGCGCGCCATGCCCGCCCATCGAATGCCCCATGATCGAGGCCGCGGCGAGGTCGACCGGGAAATGTTCGGCGACGAACGCGGGCAGTTCCTCGGTGACATAGGTCCACATCCGGTAATGGCGGTCATAGGGCTTTTGCGTCGCATCGACATAGAAGCCCGCGCCCAGCCCGAAATCCCAATGCCCCTTATTGTCGTCGGGTACCCCTTCGCCGCGCGGGCTCGTATCGGGCGCGACAAAGACGATCCCCGCCTTGGCGCAGGCCTCGCGAAATTCGCCCTTCTCGGTGACATTGGTATGGGTGCAGGTCAGCCCCGAGAGATAGAAGAGCACCGGCAGGCGCGTACCCTCGCGGTGCGGCGGAACGAAGACCGAAAAGGTCATGTTCGTCCCGGTCGCGCTGCTGGGATGGGCATAGACCCCTTGGCGGCCGCCATGGCTGACCCAGCTGTCGATCGTCTCGAGGCTCATCGGACCTGATATTCCTCCTGCGTCTTCAGCACGCCTGCGCGCATGACATGGGTGAGCGAACGAAACGCTCTTACCCCCTCGCGGGGATCCTCGGAAAGGACGAGAAGGTCGGCGACCTTGCCCGGCTCCAGCGTGCCGATCTCCGCTTCCATCCGCATCGCCTCCGCCGCCACGCGCGTGCCGGCCTCGATGATTGCAATCGGCGCGAGCCCGGCGGCTTCCATCGCCTCCATCTCCCACAGGATCGAGGGGCCATGGACGGTGAGCGGATTGCCCGCATCGGTCGACAGGACGATCCGCCCGCCCGCCGCCTGCACCGCGCGCAGATTGGCCTCCATCATCGCCCGCGCATAGCCATGCGCATAAGCGCGCTCGGCCAGCCGCTTGGCCTTGGGCAGGCGGTCCTCGCCGCGTTCGGCGCGCAGCGTCTCGACCTCCGCGATCCGCGCCAGCAGCGCCTCGTCGACGCAGCGATTGGGATCATCGACCTCGGCCGCCTCGCCAAAGGCGATGGTCTCGATGGTCCGCCCCCAATTGCGCGCCACGACCATCGTCGGGGCATAAAAGCTGCCCTGCCGCGTCAGGAGATCGAGGAATTCCGCATCGACCGGCGTATCGTCGACGCTATGCACCAGCATGGTCGCGCCCGCGCGAAGCGCCGCCTTGGCATCCTCGAGATCGGTCGCATGAACGATGAGCGGCAGGCCCGCCTCCCGCGCCGCCTCGCCCGCGACCATCAGCAGCTCGCGCAGCTCTTCCGCCCGATCGGGCTGGGGCCCAAGAAACCAAACCTTGACCGCGTCGGCCCCGATCGACTTGAGCCGCGCCACCCCGGCACGCACCGTGGCCTCATCGTCCATGGCAAGGAAGATGGGCTGCTCGGCCGATTGCTCGCCCACGTCCGCATGGGTGATGAGCGGCCCCGCCGAGCGCAGATGCACCCGGTCGGCACGCAAGGGCTCGCGCCCCTCGGTCTCGCTCACCGTCCACGGTCGCCCGCCGACATCATAGGCCGCGGTAATGCCCGAACACAGATAGGCCTGGTGCCAGCGCGCCGGGTTGGCGCGCAGCGCCGCCTGCGTCTCTTCTTCGGGGTAGGTTTCGGGAAAGGCCATGCCGTCCGGCCGCCCGTCGATCCAGCCCGTCTGATCGAAATGCACGTGCCCGTCGATCAGCCCCGGCGTCACGAACCGTCCTGCGACGTCCACGACCTCGGCCCCCGCACCGTCGCACGCGCCGCGCGCCCCGACACAGGCGATGCGCCCCTCCTCGACGACGATCACGCCATCCTCGATCACGCCGCCGCGGCCATCGATGATGGTGGCACCGTCGAGCAGCTGCGGCGCGGCTTGCGCAGCGGACGCACCGCCGAGCAGCGCGCTCAGCGCGAAGAGGCGAACCGCCCTCATTTCTGGCGCGGCTTGCGATAGAGACCGCACAGCTTGTTGCCGGCGGGATCGCGCAGATAGGCGAGATAGAGTTCGCCAAACGGATTGTCGCGAAGCCCCGGCGGGTCCTCGATCGCGGTGCCGCCCGCGCCCACGCCCGCCTCGTGCCACGCATCGACCATCGCCTCGCTCTCGCAGGCGAAACCGATCGTCATGCCGTTGCCGCAGCTCGCGGGTTCGCCGTCGATCGGCTTGCCGAGCATGAACACCGACCCGTTGTGGATCCAGCTCGACCGCCCCTTGTCGTCGGTCATGCCGGGCCTGCCCCCGATCGCGCCGAACAGCGCGTCATAAAAGAATTTCGATTTCTCGAGGTCGTCGGCCCCGACCATCACGTGACTGAACATGCTCGCTCTTTCTCCTAGGCTTCGACCGCCTTGGTGGCGGTGGCTTCATCGCCGGTGTTGGGGGATCCCGCCGGGTCCATCATCATGAGCTTGACCTCGCCATGGCGCGCGGCCGGACGATGATCGGTCCGGGCCGGAATGACCAGCAACTGGCCCGGCTGCATCACCTCGACGTGATCACGAAAGGCGACTTCCAATTCGCCCTCGATCACGAAGAACAGTTCTTCATGGTCGTGGCGGTGCCAGTCGAATTCGCCGTCGAGGCGCGCGATGCGCACTTCATGCCCTTCATAGCGCCCGACGATGCGCGGCGCCCATGTCTCGGTGAAGGTCGCATATTTCTGCGCCAGATCGACCGCCTTCGGCATCAATAGACCACCACGCTGCGGATCGACTTGCCCTCATGCATGAGGTCGAACCCCTTGTTGATCTCGTCCAGGGTCAGGACATGCGTGATCATCGGGTCGATCTCGATCTTGCCGTTCAGATACCAGTCGACGATCTTGGGCACGTCGCTGCGCCCCTTGGCACCGCCGAACGCAGTCCCCTTCCACGTCCGCCCCGTCACCAGCTGGAAGGGCCGCGTTGAAATCTCCGCGCCGGCAGGCGCCACGCCGATGATGACGCTCGTCCCCCAGCCCTTGTGGCAGCATTCCAATGCCTGCCGCATGACATCGACATTGCCCGTCGCATCGAAGCTGTAATCGGCGCCCCCGCCGGTCAGCTTGTAGATCGCCTTGCCGAGGTCTTGCGTCTTGGTCGGGTTGAGGAAGTCGGTCATGCCGAAGCGGCGGCCCCATTCTTCCTTCTCGTCATTGAGGTCGATGCCGACAATCTGCCGCGCGCCCGCCATCTTCGCGCCCTGGATGACGTTCAATCCGATACCGCCCAGCCCGAAGACGACGACGCTCGATCCTTCCTCGACCTTGGCGGTGTTGAGCACCGCGCCGATCCCCGTCGTCACCCCGCAGCCGACATAGCAGGCCTTGTCGAAGGGCGCTGATGCGTCGATCTTCGCCACCGCGATCTCGGGCAGCACGGTAAAATTCGAAAAGGTCGAGCAGCCCATATAATGGTAGATCGTCTCGCCCTTGTACGAAAACCTGCTGGTCCCGTCGGGCATGACCCCGCGCCCCTGCGTCGCACGCAGCGCCTCGCACAAGTTGGTCTTGCCGCTCGTGCACATCTTGCACTTGCCGCATTCGGGGATGTAGAGCGGGATGACATGGTCGCCGGGCTTCACCAGCGTGACCCCCGGCCCGACCTCGCGCACCACCCCGGCGCCTTCATGCCCGAGCACGCAGGGGAACAGCCCCTCGCTGTCAAACCCGTCCAACGTATAGGCGTCGGTGTGGCAAATGCCCGTCGCCATGATCTCGACGAGGACCTCGCCTTGCTTGGGTCCCTCGAGATCGAGCTCGACCACTTCGAGCGGCTGTTTTTCGGCAAAGGCCACGGCGGCACGGGTTTTCACGAAAGTCTCTCCTGGTGGGGTGGTGGTGGGGCGCGCCGTCGCCTAGCTACGCGACGGATAGATGCCCTGCAGCGCGATGCACCAGTTGAGCACCACATAGGGCGGCATGTTGTTCATCGCCTCGGGGCTCGCCGCTTCCTCGCTCTGGGCAGGGCGATTGGGTCGCTCGCGCCCCTCGCGCACCGGCACGCCGGGACGGATCGTCTCCTCGAGCCCGCCGGTCTGTCCGATCGGACGGTTCTGCAGCCCCGGGCCATTGCCCTGGTGCAGCGCGACCCGCCCGCGCATGTCGGGCAGCGCGAAGGTCGTGCGCCCGTCGCCGCCATAGGTCGTGCCGAGCAGCGAGAAGAGCGCCTGGTTCTGGTTGATCGGCAACAATTGCCCGTCCATCCGCGCCCAGCCGCGCGGGCACCAGTTGAACCCGACGGTCCGTACCTCGCCGATAAAGGCTTCCTGCGCCGCCGCCGGTGCCGGCAGTGCCGCCGCGCCCGCCATCATCGCCGCGCCCGCAATCGTCATCCTTGCATAGCCCATCATGCTTCTCCCTCTGTTCGCCCTCGCCGATCGCTAGGCGGCGACGGCCTCGCGCTCATTGTCTGCCCAAGTCGCCTTGCTGACAAGCCAGATCGCCGCCCATGCCGCGATGAACCCCGGCACCATCTCGTAGATGATGCCGACGTCGAGCGCGATCCACGCCATCACGACTGCCGCGCCGGTCACGAGGCCCGCAAGCGCGCCCGCACCCGTCATCTTCTTCCACGTCAGCGACAGGATGATGAGCGGCCCGAACGCCGCGCCGAAGCCCGCCCAGGCATTGGCGACGAGGCCGAGCACCTGGCTGTCGGGATCGGACGCGATGACGATCGCCACCAGCGCCACCAGCGCCACGCAGATCCGACCCACGTTCACGCTCTCTCGCTCCGATGCCTCCTTGCGCAGGAACAGCTTGTAGAAATCCTCGGTCAGTGAGGACGACGCCACCAGCAGCTGTGAGGAAATCGTCGACATGATCGCCGCCAGCAATGCCGCCAGCAGGAAGCCGGTGATAAGTGGGTGGAACAACAGGTTCGCGAGGATGATGAAGATCGTTTCCGGATCCTCGACGAGGATGCCGTTGCGTTCCGCAAAAGCGCGCCCCGCGATACCGATGCCGATCGAGCCGACCAGCGCGACCCCCATCCACGTCATGCCGATCGCCCGCGCCGGCTTCACCTTCTCGACCGTGTCGATCGCCATGAAACGCACGATGATGTGGGGCTGGCCGAAATAACCCAGCCCCCAGGCCATCAGGCTGATGAAGCCGATGACCGTCAGCCCGTTGAAGGGATCGAGGAAGCCCGCCACCGGCACGTCGGCGATGCTCCCGCCGCCTTCGCCGCCCGCACCGAACATCACGACCAGCGGCATCGCCACCAGCGCGATGACCATGATCAGGCCCTGCACGAAGTCGGTCAGGCTGACCGCGAGGAAACCGCCGACCATCGTGTAAGCGAGCACCACCAGCGCGGTGATCCAGATACCGGTCATATAATCGCTCATGCCCAGCCCCGGCAGCAGCCCGGCGAAACTGGTCTCGAACAGCTTGCCGCCGCCGACCAGCCCGGCGGCCGTATAGACCGCGAAGAAGGTGACGATGATCAGCGCGCTCGCCACCCGCAACGCCACCGCCTTGTCGGGAAAGCGATTGGCGAGGAATTCGGGAATGGTCAGCGCATTGCCATAGGCTTCGGTCTGCGCACGCAGCCGCGGCGCGACGATGATCCAGTTGGCGAGCGCGCCGAGAAACAGGCCGATGCCGATCCACGCCTCGACCAGCCCCGCGGCATAGAGCGCGCCGGGCAGGCCGAGGAGCAGCCAGCCCGACATGTCGCTGGCCCCCGCCGACAAAGCCGCCACCGCGGGCGGCAGGTTGCGCCCGGCAAGGAGATAGCCCTCGCTCGTATCTGTACTCTTCTTCCAGGCCCACAGGCCAATGAGGATCATGCCGACGAAATAGGCGGCGAGCGAAATCAAGGTTCCTGTCTGCATGCGCGCGAGGCTAGGGAGCGGTCCGACCTGCGTAAAGTCCCGTCTTTTCGACGAGCGGATGGCGGCTGTCTTGCATAGGCGATACGGGCTGCCTAGCCTCCTGCTCACGACCATCACGTCAGACAGGGGACCATCCGACCATGCGCAAGACCCACATCATCCTGCTCGCCGGCGCCGCCGCGCTCGCACCGATCGCCGCCGCCAGCGCCGCTGCCGCCGCCGCCGACCACCATGCCGAAGCCACCGAAGTGCCGCGCTATTCGGCCGAGCAGTTCTTCGAGAGCAAGAGCTATGGCACGGCCAGCAGCTGGGCCCGCAACTTCACCACGGACGGCAACCGCTTCCTGATGCGCTCGGACGAGAGCGGGGTGCACAATATCTATCTCATGTCGATCGATGGGCGCGAGATGACGCAGCTAACCTTCTCCGAGAAGAGCCCGGTCTATCCGGTCGGCTTCTTCCCCGACGATGACCGCATCCTCTTCACGGGCGATACGGAGGGCAATGAAATCTACCAGCTGCGCGTGCGCGAGGAAGATGGCAGCATCACCACGCTCGTCGATCTCCCCGAAGCGCGCAGTTCGGCGGCCGGCTGGAGCGAGGACGAGAAATTCCTCTACGTCACCAGCAACGAACGCGACGCGTCCGCCAACGACCTCTACGTCGTCGACATCGCCGACTATTCGCGCGAACTCTTGTTCCAGAACCCCGGCGGCTACAACCTCGGCGCGTTCAGCGACGATGCCCGCTATATCGTCCTCACCAAGAACAATAGCTCGTCCGATACCGACCTCTATCTCGTCGACCTTCAGAGCGAGGATCGCACGCCGGTGCTGATTACCGATTTCCCCGGCAACACCTCGAACAGCAGCTACGGCTTCGATCCCGACAGCACGACCCTCTTCTATGGCACCGACGCCCATGGCGAATTCCGCCAGGCCTGGGCCTATGATCTCGCCAGCGGCACGCATCGTCCGGTCTACGAGGCCGATTGGGACGTCACCGGCTACGGCTTCACCGCCGATGGCCAATATATGTATCGCAGCATCAACGAAGACGGCCTCGGCAAGATCGAATATCTCGATGCGCAAACGGGCGAGGTCATCGACTTTCCCGGCCTGCCCGAAGGCGATTTCGGCAGCGCCCGCTTCGATGACGAACGCGGCCGCGTCATCGTCTCGCTACGCTCGGAAACCTCGCCGACCGATCTCTATCTGGTCGACCGCAATGCGGGCACCGCGACCCGGCTCACCAGCGCGCTCAACCCCGCGATCGACGAAGCGCATCTCGTCGCGGGCAAGATGGTGCGGTTCGAAAGCTATGACGGGCTCGAGATCCCCGGCATGCTTTACCGCCCCAAGGGCGCCAGCGCCGCCAATCCCGCGCCCGCCGTCGTCCTCGTCCATGGCGGCCCCGGCGGCCAGACCGGCTATGGCTACAGCGCGCAGATCCAGCATCTCGTCAATGCGGGCTATGCCGTCTACGGCATCAACAACCGCGGCTCCTCGGGCTATGGCAAGACCTTCTTCCACCTCGACGACAAGAAGCATGGCGAGGCCGATCTCGACGATGTCGTCGCCGCGGCCGCGTGGCTCAAGTCATTGGACTGGGTGGCCGATGATCGCATCGCCATCATGGGCGGCAGCTATGGCGGCTACATGACCGCCGCCGCGCTCGCGTTCCGCCCCGAGGTGTTCGACGCGGGCATCAACATCTACGGCGTCACCAACTGGCTACGCACACTCGAATCGATTCCCGCCTGGTGGGGTCCGCAGCGCGCCAGCCTCTATGACGAGCTGGGCGATCCGGCGACCGATAGCGACCGCCTGCGCGCCATTTCGCCGCTGTTCCACGCGTCCAACATCGTCAAGCCGCTCTTGGTGGTGCAGGGCGCCAACGACCCGCGCGTCCTCCAGGCCGAGAGCGATGAACTGGTCGCCGCCGTGCGCGCCAATGACGTGCCCGTCGAATATCTCCTGTTTGAGGACGAGGGGCACGGCTTCCGCGTCAAGTCGAACCAGATCGAAGCGAGCGACGCCTACGTCCGCTTCCTCGACGAGCATATCGGCACCGACTGAGCAATCAGTTTCAGCCAAGAAAAAGGGGGAGCCCGGCCCTGCGCCGCGCTCCCCTTTTTCATGTCGCCGCGCCTAGCGCGCCGGCGCGCGCTTCCAGCCCATCCAGCACAAAGTGAGCATCACCACATTGCCGACAAGGTCGAGCAGCCCGACCTCGTTCAAGAGCGGCACGACCGCATAGAAATAATAGTTGAAAGCGAAGAAGGGGATGAGCGCGATCCCATAGGCGAGGAACGTCGTCCTGGTGAAGCGCGCGAACCAGGCGAACAGCCCCGAGATACAGGCCTGCGCCCCGAAACAGCCCATCGCGAACACCGCCAGCGGGTCGTCCGTCCGCCATCCCTCGCGCACCGCCAGCTCGATCACCGAGGCGGGCGCCAGCAAGAGCCAGCCGCCGAGCACGAAGAAGACGCTGGCGATCAGCCGCTGGATGACGAGCGGGCTCATTCGAATTCGACGATGACCTCGTCGACCTGAAGGCTCGCGCCCTCCGGCACCGGCACGGCCTTGACCGTCCCCGCCTTCTCGGCGCGCAGGATATTCTCCATCTTCATCGCCTCGACCACCGCGAGCGGCTGCCCCGCCTCGACCTTGTCGCCCTCGCCGACGTGCAGCTTGGTCAGGAGCCCCGGCATCGGCGCCATCAGAAAGCGCGACAGGTCGGGCGCCACCTTCTCGGGCATGTGCGGGAGCAGGTCGGCGACATGGCGCGGCAACACGCGCGCATGATGCCGCGCGCCGCGCGTCACCATCTCGAACCCGCGGCCATTGTGATGCACCTGCACGATCCGGCGGCGGCCGTCGCAATCGGCATCGAGCAGCGACTGGCCCGGGGTGAAGTCGGCGATCACCGCGACCGTCTCCTCGCCCACGGTGACGATCGTCTCGCCCTCCTGCGGATCGACGCTGATGTCGTGCCGTGCGCCATCGAGGATCACCGCCTGGTGCATCGAGGGATAGACCGGCTCGCCCAACTGCCCGTCGATGAGGCTCATCCGCGTCTCGTGGGTCATCCCGACGATCGCGGCGAGGGCGACGAGGTCGGTCCGCAGCTGCTCATCGGTCGGCGCGCCCTCGAACCCCTCGGGATATTCCTCGGCGATGAAGCCCGTCGTGATCTCGCCCGAGCGGAAGCGCTCGTGCTGCAACAGCGCCGAGAGGAAGTCGATATTGTCCGCCAGCCCTTCGAGCTCGAAGGCGTCCAGCGCTTCGACCGCGAGATCGATCGCCGCCTCGCGGTCCGCGCCATGGGTGATCAGCTTGGCGATCATCGGATCGTAGAACATGCTGACCTCGCCGCCCTCGGCGACGCCGTCGTCGACGCGCACCACGCCCTCGTCCGAGCGCTCTTCGTGCGGCGGCGAATAGGTGGTCAGCCGCCCGGTCGAGGGCAGGAAGCCGCGATAGGGATCCTCGGCATAGACGCGCGCCTCGATGGCCCAGCCGTCATAGGCGATCTCGTCCTGCGAAAAGGGCAGCTTCTCTCCGTAAGCGACGCGGATCATCTGCTCGACGAGGTCGACCCCGGTGATCTCCTCGGTCACCGGATGCTCGACCTGGAGCCGGGTGTTCATCTCGAGGAAGTAGAAGCTCTCGCCCGTGGTATCCTTACCCGAGACGATCAGTTCGACCGTGCCCGCCGAATGATAATCCACTGCGCGGGCCAGCGCGACCGCCTGTTCGCCCATCGCCTTGCGCATCTCGGGCGTGACGAAGGGCGAGGGCGCTTCCTCGATCACCTTCTGGTGGCGCCGCTGGATCGAACATTCGCGTTCGCCCAGGTAGACGATGTTGCCATGCTTGTCGCCGAGCACCTGAATCTCGATGTGGCGCGGCTGCTCGATGAACTTCTCGATGAAGACGCGATCGTCGCCAAAGCTGTTCAGCCCCTCGCGCTTGGTCGCCTCGAAGCCGTCGCGCACGTCCTGTTCGCTATAGGCCAGCCGCATTCCCTTGCCGCCGCCGCCCGCGCTCGCCTTCATCATCACCGGATAGCCGATGTCATTGGCGATCTTCACCGCTTCCTCGGTATCGGCGATCTCGCCGAGATAGCCGGGCACGACGTTCACGCCCGCCTCGCGCGCCAATTTCTTGGATTCGATCTTGTCGCCCATCGCCGCGATCGCGGGGGCCGGCGGTCCGATGAAGGCGATGCCGGCGGCATCCAGCGCCTCGACGAAGCTCGCGCGCTCGGACAGGAAGCCATAGCCCGGATGCACCGCCTCGGCGCCCGTCTCCTTGCACGCCGCGATGATCTTGTCGGCGACAAGATAGCTTTCCGCCGCCGCCGCCGGACCGATGTGCACCGCCTCGTCGGCCATCGCCACATGCGGCGCCTTGGCATCGGCGTCCGAATAGACCGCCACCGTCGCGATCCCCATCTTCTTCGCCGTGCGCATCACCCGGCAGGCGATCTCGCCGCGATTGGCGATCAGGATCTTCTTGAACATGCGGTCTCCGTGACGGTCTCTCTACTGACCGACCGCCTATGCCGCGCCGTCGCCCTCAGGGCAAGGCGCGGGGGCTTCAACCCCCGCCCTATTCGGACGCGCCGGGCCCACCCGCATCGCAGCGCAGCACCATGCCATAGTCCCCCAACCAGTCGGCGGGAGTCGGCATCAGATATTGCAGCGCCTCGGGAAGCAGGCCGTGCAGACTGGTCGCATGACGAAGGTCCGCGCGCCGATCGGAAAAGCAATGCGGCTGCTCGTCCCCCAATGCCCCGACCAGCCGCAGCACCCCCGTCTCGGTCGCCCCGCCCTCGTCGGCAAGGCTGAGATAGAGCGGCGCACGCGGGCTCATGCCTGCATCGGCGAGCGCCTTCGACAGCGCTTCATGGTCCCACTGCAGGCTCGGCGAAATCGCCGCAAAGCCAGTAAAAAGCGTCGGCGCATAGGCCCAACTCTCGACCACGAAATGCCCCGCCGCGCTCTCGCCGACGAGATAGCGGCGCCCGTCGGTGCGATAATTCACCTCGACCATCGGCAGGACCGCGTCGCGCAAATAGGCGCGAAACGCCTCGCGATCCCCCGCGCTCGGATAGGCCTCCGCCTCTTCTTCATCGCCCGTCGGCGGCAGCAGTTCGCGCTGCCGATCCTTGGTCTCGACCCCGACGATGACCGCCTCCTCGCTGCGCCCCCACAACGCGTTCCAGCGCGCCATGCCGACCCCCATCATGAGGTCCTGGCCCGTGCCCCCGTCGAGCAGCACCACCACCGGATAATCGGCCAGCGGTTCCTCGCCATAGGTCTGGGGCAACACCACATTGACCTGCCGCTCGGCCCCCACCGCCTCGAAGACGTGCTGCTCGCCGATCACGAGCGGGGTCGGCGCGGCAGCGAGCGCTGCAGCGAGGATCGAAAAAGCTGAAAACATGAGAATACTCCGAAAAACGGCAGGGACGGCGTCCGCCATCCCTGCCGCTTTCGAAGCGAGCGATCAATCCTTGTCGATGTGACCGATATGGATTTCCTCGCGGTCGACCAGCGCGTCCCATTCCTTGAGGATCGCCATGGCCTTGTCATCGCCGCCAGCGATCTCGCTCATCGCCGCCATCCATTTGACGTCATTGGGCGAAGTGTCCCAGGTCATGTCGGCAGGGCCGCCCGCCATCGGGAAGGCGACGACGCCGTCCCATTCGCCGGTATTGAGATGCAGGTCGATCACCCCCGCGCCCGTCCCTGCGGCCTTGTCGGCGGGGATGTAATAATCGTCGATGATCTCATGCGCCCGCGCGCGCATGCCGGGTTTGAACTTGATGAAGTGAATCGAATACCAATTGAGGTCGTTACGCTCGGCCGTCGGCATCTCCTGTGCCGAGGCGGGAACGACGGGCGAAACGCACAGGACCGCGAGCGCGGCCGCACCGAGAAATGCTTTCATGTCCCTGTTCTCCCCTGTTGGAGCAACGGTCCATATCATTTATTTTTTGTTAATACCAGTTAGCGCTGGAGTAGCCTGCTCAGAGCGACATCTGGTAAAGGACGCCTTCCAGCTCCTCGATCCGGCGCCGGGTCAGCCCGTTTCGGCAGCTGTCGAGGATGAGGGGCAGCGCCGACCCGCCCATCCACAGCGATGCCTCGAGGTCACATTGCGCGTCGCGATAGGCCAGCCACGCCCGCTGGCTCGGCAGCAGCGCGGCGCGCGTCTCGGGCGACTGCGCCTGCCACAGCGCATTGAGCGTCGCGTCGGCCTCGGCGAACGCCTCGGCGGCGCATCGGTTGAGCTCGGCCTGCGTGGCGAAGTCCGCCGCGAAGCAATCCCCCACTTCGGGCGGCTGCTCCGAGGGCTGCTCGATCCGCCGCCCGCAATGGGTGATGCGATCCTCTGCGCTGCACGTTGGCACGTCAGGCACGACGACCTGCAATGCCAGCGACAGTAGGACGACGTTCATTCCGCCGCCTCGTCGACC
This sequence comes from Sphingomicrobium arenosum, assembly GCF_026157085.1. Lineage (NCBI taxonomy): Bacteria > Pseudomonadati > Pseudomonadota > Alphaproteobacteria > Sphingomonadales > Sphingomicrobiaceae > Sphingomicrobium > Sphingomicrobium arenosum. The sequence goes on along the minus strand of NZ_JANPVN010000001.1, from coordinate 2,445,194 downwards.
GGCGGCATGTTGTGCCCCAACAGGCTCAAGACGTCGCGCGCTGCATCGGCGAGGTTGGTGCCCGGCCCGAAGATCGCCTGCACGCCTTTCTCGCGAAGGAAGGCATAATCCTGCGGCGGGATGACCCCGCCCGCGACCACCTTGATATCGCCCCGGCCCATGTCCTTCAGATGTCCGATCAGTTCGGGGATCAGCGTCTTGTGCCCCGCCGCAAGGCTCGAGGCACCGACCACGTCGACACCCTCTTCCACCGCCAGCTTCGCCGCCTCGAGCGGCGTCTGGAACAGCGGTCCCGCGACGATGTCGAAGCCGAGGTCGCCAAAGGCCGAGGACACGAGGTTCGCGCCGCGGTCATGCCCGTCCTGCCCCATCTTGGCGACGAGCATCTTGGGCGCGCGCCCCAGCCGCTGCGATACCGCACCGGTGCCATCCTTCGCCAATTCCCACGCTTTGTCGGCGCGCTGGCCATAGATGCCGCTGACCGGTGTCGGCTTGGTGTCATAGCGCCCGAAGACATTTTCCAGCGCCTGTGAAATCTCGCCCAGCGTCGCGCGCGACCGTGCCGCCGCGACCGACAGTTCGAGGAGGTTGCCCTCGCCCCGCGCGCCCTCTTCGAGCGCCTGCAGCGCTGCCGAGCAAGCCACCTCGTCGCGGCTCGCCTTCACCTCGTTGATCCGCGCGATCTGGCTGGCGCGGACCTTGGCATTGTCGATGTCGAGGATGTCGATCTCGGGCTCATCGTCGAGCTTGTAGCGGTTCACGCCAACGATCACCGTCTCGCCCGTATCGACCTTGGCCGCGCGCATCGCGGCGGCTTCCTCGATATGCCGCTTGGGCAGGCCGTCGGCAACCGCCTTGGTCATGCCGCCCGCCGCCTCGACCTCGGCGATCAGCTCCTTGGCCTTGGCCACCAACTCCGCGGTCAGCGCCTCGACATAATAGGAACCGCCGAGCGGATCGGCGACCGCCGTGATCCCGCTTTCCTCGGCGAGGATGAGCTGCGTGTTGCGCGCGATCCGCGCCGAAAAATCGGTCGGCAGCGCGATGGCTTCATCGAAGCTGTTGGTGTGCAGCGACTGCGTTCCCCCCAGCACCGCCGCCATCGCCTCAATCGTCGTGCGCATGATATTGTTATAGGGGTCCTGCTCAGTCAGCGACACGCCGCTCGTCTGGCAGTGGGTGCGCAGCAGCTTGGACTTCTCCGATTTCGCCCCGAGGTCGCTCATCAGCTCGGCCCACAGCGTGCGCGCGGCGCGGAGCTTCGCCACTTCCATGAAGAAGTTCATGCCGATGCCGAAGAAGAAGCTGAGGCGCGGCGCGAAGCTGTCGAGGTCCATCCCCGCCGCCATCGCCGTGCGCGCATATTCGACGCCGTCGGCCAGCGTATAAGCCAGCTCCTGCACCGCCGTCGCCCCCGCCTCGTGCATATGATAGCCCGAAATCGAGATGGAGTTGAACCGCGGCATTTCCGCGCTGGTGTAACCGATGATATCGCTGACGATCCGCATCGAGGGTGCGGGCGGATAGATATAGGTGTTGCGGACCATGAACTCCTTGAGGATGTCGTTCTGAATGGTCCCCGACAGCTGGGCGCGTGTCGCCCCCTGCTCCTCGCCCGCGACGATATAGAAAGCCATGACCGGCAGCACCGCGCCATTCATCGTCATGCTGACACTCATCTCGTCCAAGGGGATGCCGTCGAACAGCAGCTTCATGTCCTCGACGGTATCGATCGCCACGCCCGCCTTGCCGACATCGCCCGACACGCGCTCATGGTCGCTGTCATAGCCGCGGTGCGTCGCCAGATCGAAAGCGACCGACAGCCCCTTCTGCCCCGCCTTCAGATTGCGGCGGTAAAAGGCGTTCGATTCCTCGGCGGTCGAAAAACCCGCATATTGGCGGATGGTCCACGGCCGCCCCGCATACATGGTCGCATAGGGCCCGCGCGTGTAAGGCGGCAGCCCCGGAAAACCCGGATCGCGATCCGGCGCGTCCTCGGGGCCATAGACCGTCTTCAACTCGATGCCCTCGGGCGTCGTGACGGTGAGATCCTTGCCGCGGGCTTCTTTCTCGGCCTTCTCGGCCCATGCGCTTTTGTCGGTCATGGGCGGCATCTCTAGCGCCGCCCATGCCGCTTGCCAATCAGTCGACGGGCCGCAGTTCGACCCAATAGCCGACCCCGCCCCAATCGCGCTCCGCGCTGGTAAGCTGTTCGAGCCGGACCTCGCCGACATAGCCCTCGCCGCGCTCGAGCAGCTTGAAGCTCATGCTGTGCGGATAGCCGGTTCGCGCCACGTCCAATTCGCCATCGAGCTTGAAGGCGAAGCGATCGCCCAGTTGAATGCTGCGAAAATCGACCGGCTTGCCGCCGACGAACGCGCGCGGATGGTCGGCATCGCTAAAATCAAGCGACAGGCTGGCCAGTGTCTCATTGCCCCCGATCATCCCGGTCCAGCGCGTGCCCGCGAGCGCCTCGGGCACCCTGATCGGCGTCCAGTAGAAATTATGCTCGGGCGCGAACGAACGGATCATCTCCTCGATCGTCCAGGTCTCGAGCCAGCCCTCCTTGCGGTTGGCGGCCATGACGAAGACATAGCCCTGCTCGGGAAACATGTGCAGCCGCGTCTTGGTGCCGACCATCGATCCGCCATGGCCCGCGCTCATCCAGCCCTTATAGTCCTCGAGGAACAGCCCCATCCCCGCCCCGGCGGCAAACTCGCCCGTCTCGTTCGACGCCATCGCCCGCGCCGAGGCCTGGCTCAGCAGCGGGCTCTGGCCGTTCCAGGCGCGCACGAAAAATTGCCCGAAGGTGAGCAGGTCGCGGACCGACAGGTGCAGGCTCGCCGCCCCCGGATGGGCCGTGTCGACCGGCAGCGCCGCCTCGCCCGACTTCAAGTAGCGCGTCGCCACGCCCTCGGGCCGATCATAGCCCGCCGCCACGAAGCCGCTATCGAGGCCGAGCGGTTCGAAGATGCGCTTTTTCAGAAACGCACCATAACCCATGCCCGACCGGCGCCGGACGATCTCGGCGAGGATTTCATAGCCGAGGTTGGAATATTCGCTCGAGCCTCCGGCGGGAAAGACGGTGTAGCCATGATCGTCCATCAGCGCGCCGAAATCGCGCACCACCACGTCATCGCCCTGATAGACGAGGTCGTACACCAGCGGCAGGCCCGCGGTATGGCGCAGCACCCGCTCGACCGTAATCATGTCTTCATCGCCGAAACGGCTCCGCACCGGATGATCGGGGATGTAGCGATTGACCGGCGCGTCCAGGGCGACCTTGCCCTCCTCGACCAGCATCATGATAGCGGTGGCGGTGAAGGGCTTGGTCACCGACGCCATGGCGAAGATGGTGTCGAGATCGGCGCGCGTTCGGCTCGCCCGATCCGCCCAGCCGAAGCCTTCGCCATAGATCATCGCGTCGCCATGAGCCGCCGCCGCGACCACCGCCGCCGCGCCATAGTCGGCGCGCAATTCCTCGATCCGGCGATCGAGGCTCGTCTTGTCGGCGAAGCGATAGGCACCCGGCGCCTCCTCGGCCACCATGTCCTGCGACATGGCCGCGCCGCCCGCCGTCACCATCCCTGCGGCCAGCGCGATCGCTGCCGTCATCTTCCAAAGCTGCATCGAAAATTTCCCAACTCGACTGACCACACCCGAACATAGTCAACAGCACCGTCAGGACTACAATTGTTATCGTCGTCTTTGCTTGTGCGAACGGCGCTTTTCGATCAGCAATGGCCACATCATGACGGAAACCGCCCTCGACAGTTTCGACCGCGCGCTGCTCGCCGAGATGCAGCGCGACGCCGCGCAAACCCACGCCCAGCTCGCCCACCGCGTCAACCTGTCGGAAAGCTCGGTCCGCCGCCGCCTCGCTCGGCTGCGCACAGAGTTCATCATCGCGCGCGAGGTCGCGCTCCTCTCGACCGACCGCCTCGGCTTCACCGTCATCGTCGGCATGCGTTGCACCGAGGAAAGCGACGACAGCTACGCCCGATTGAAGGCGCGCTGGGCCGACTGCCCCTCGATTTCCCAGGTCTACAATGTGTCGGGCGAGGCCGATTTCATCCTCGTCACCCACCATGTCGACATGCCCGCCTACAAGGCGTGGCTCGATGCCTATGTGATCGGCGATCCCGATGTCGAACGCTGCGATTCCAGCTTCGCTTTCGAAACCGTCAAGTTCGATACCGCCATCCCGCTCTAATCTTCGACCGCGACGAAGCGCCCGCCCTTCACGCGATAGCGCCGTTCGAACGGCTCGGTCCCCGTATAGCGCATGGTGAAGCCCTGCCCCGGCATGGGCTCGCTCATCGCCCCCTCGACACTGCGATAATCGGGGCTGTCCTCGCCGAGGTAACCGCCATTGTCCTCGCTCGTCATGATCGGTTCGCTGATGATCGGCCCGCTGCCGCTGAGCGCAACGAGGCTCATGTTGGTCTCGGTGACGCCTTGCCCGGTATAGCCGCGCGAGAAGATTAGCACCGGATAAGACGCCAGCCGCGTCTCGATCCGGTCGAGACTGGCCGGCTCGCCCCAGCCCGACCCCGGCACCAGCGCGATCCATTCCTCGACCAGCTCGAAATCCTCAGGCCCGCTCGCCCGCAGATAATGGATCGACGTCGCGCCGGCGCAGGCGTGGCAGTCATTGGCATTGCGCCCCTGCGTCACCAGCGCCGCATTGGCCCCGTCCAGCAGGATCAGGCTGTGTGCGCGCACCCTCATCGGCTCGCCGCCCCAATCCGCCTCGACCTCGCCCGCCTCGCCCAGCACCGCGCGCGCCGCCGCCTCGAACCGCGGTCCCTCGGTGAGCGGCACGACCTCGGCCTCGTCCCCCGCCTCGCCGATCACCGGCTGGTCGGGCGCTTCGCCCTCGGGATCCTCGATGCAGCCCGCCAGCATCCCCGCCAGCGCCGCCGTCACGAACAGTCTCTTCAACGCCATCCCATGTCTCCCAACAAATCGATCGCGATGAAGAGCAGCAGCGCCACCGCGCCCGCATTCACCGCCACCAGCGTGAAGAATTTCGCATCGCCCGCCTCGCGGCGCCTGATCCGCGTGCGATAGAGCGCGATCTCGCCTTCCTTCAGGGCCAGCACGATCCGCCGCACCACCAGCAGCGCGACGACCGCCGCGACCAGCCCGACGAGCACTTCCTCGCCCCGCCCCTCACCCAGCGCCGCGACCAGTCGCATCATCTCAATGCGCCTGCTGGGGGCTTTCCATGATCTCGGTCAGCACCCCTTCCATGTCCTTGGGGTGGAGGAAGAAGATCGGCGTACCATGCGCCCCGGTGCGCGTCGGCCCGAGGATGCGCTTGCCGATCTTTTCGAAATGCGCCCGCGCCGCCTCGATATCCTCGACCTCGAAACAAACATGATGCTGCCCGCCCAGCGGGTTCTTCTCGAGAAACTTCATCACCGGCGAATTGTCGCCCAGCGGCTCGATCAGTTCGATCTGCGAATTGGGCGTGTCGATGAAGCACACCTTCACCCCCTGCGCGGGCAGGTCGAAGGGCTCGCCCACGATGCTCGCGCCCATCGTCTCGCGATAATGAACCACGCTGTCCGCGATCGATCGCGTCGCGACCCCGACATGGTTGAGCCGTCCAAGTTTCACGTCGCGTCTCCCAAACAAAAAAGGCGGCGCCGGGATCGCCCGGCACCGCCCTTCTCGTCAAGGTCGAAGTCCCTGGCCTAGTCGCTGCCGACGGCGCCGAGGCCCTCGACATATTGCGCCCCGGCGAGAATTTCGGCGCTCGAGCCCTCGAAATCGTCGCCGATCGGCTGCACCCGCCCGCCAAGGCAGGTGCCGAGGAAGCCCTCCATCGCGGCAAAGAAGGCGAGCCTATTCTCGGGTTTCTGGAAGCCATGCCCCTCGTCGGGGAAGTTGATGTAGGTCACGGGCAGCCCCTTGACCTGCATCGCCGCGACCAGCGTGTCGGCCTCGGCCTTGGTCACGCGCGGATCGTTGCCGCCCTGCCCGACCAGCAGCGGGACCGAAATGTCGTCGACCCGGCTGATCGCCGAGCGCTCGATCATCGCCGCGCGGGCCTCGGGATCGGACGGGTCGCCGACATAACGGAACCAGGTCCCGGCCAGGAACGGCTTCCAATATTCGGGGAAGCTCTCGATCAGCGTGGCGAGGCTCGAGGGCCCCACGATATCGACCCCGCAGGCGAATTTGTCGGGCGTGTGGCTGACCCCGATCAGCGTGGCATAGCCGCCATAGCTGCCACCACCGATCGCGACCTTGTCTTCCTGCGCGATGCCCGAGCGCACCGCCCAGTCGACCGCGTCGATAAGGTCCTGGTGCATCAGCCCGGCGAACTCGCCGACCGCCGCATTGGTGTGCGCTTTGCCAAAGCCCGTCGAGCCGCGATAATTGACGCTCAGCACCGCATAGCCGCGATTGGCGAGCCACTGATGGACGGTGTTATAGCCATAGCTGTCGCGCGCCCACGGGCCGCCATGCACCCACAGCATCATGGGCACTGCCTGTTCGGGCCGCCCGTCGCCGTCCTTGTCGCTGCCCGGCGGCAGCGTCAGATAGGACACCAGCGTGCGCCCGTCGCCGGCTTTCAATTCGAGCGGCTGCATCGGCACCAGCGGCGCGCCGTCGAGCGCGGGGCGTCCGGCGAACCACGGCTCCAGCGTCTTGGCCTGCCGATCGTAGAGATGATAGACGCCCGGCGCCTCTGCCGCCGACTGGGCGACCACCCAAAGGCGGTCATCGTCGGTGCGCGCGGTCACCGCCACTTCGCCCGCCAGCCGCGACTGGAGGAAGTCGAGGTCGGCCTGCGCCCCCGGCGTCAGCGCGGTCCATTCGTTCTTGAGATAATTGCTCGAATAAGCGATCGGCTCGTAGCTGTTGATGTCGGACAGGATGCCGTTGATGTCGGCCTTGGTGCCCGAGGCGATGATCTTCTCTTCGCCCGTCGTCAGGTTCACCGACTTGAGCACCGCCACGTCGATGCCGCGGCTGTCGGTCATGTAGACGACGTCGTTGGAACGGTTGAAACCCGACATGTTGGTGTTGAGCAGATCTTCCGAGGGAACGTCGGCAAAGACCTCGCCCGGCATCAGCTCATCGTTGAGCCAGACGATCTTCAGGCTGCCGTCGGGCTGCATCATCGCCGCCATGCGCGGCGTGTACTCGTTATCGGTAACGATCCCGGCATAGCCTGGGTTCTCGAGCACCAGCGTACGGGCCCCCGTCGCGATGTCGACGAGATAGAGATCGTGCAGTTGCTCGTTTCTATCGTTCATGCCGATGAGCAGCGTTCCCGGCCGGTCGCGGCTCACCCCCTGCAACTGCGCGCTCACCCCGTCATAGGGCGTCAGGTCGCGCGTCGCGCCCGTCGCCGGATCGACCGCATAGACATGCGCCTTCTCGTCGCCGTCATTGTCCTTCAGATAGAGAAGATACTCGCTGTCGACCGTCCATTGGTGGTTCGAGATGCCGCGATGGGTGTCGTTCGTCACCACCTTGGCCGCCGCCATGTTGCCGCGCGGCGCGACCCAGACGTTCATCACGCCGTTGGACGGCGCGATCCAGCTCAGCCACTTGCCGTCGGGGCTGATCCGCCCCTGCGCCCGCTCGGGATTGCCGAACAGCGCCTCGCGGTCGATCAGCGGATAGGCATTCACGTCGTACATCGCCATCTCCTCGGCTGCGGCAGCAGGTGCGGAGGCACTGGCGGTTTCGGTTTCGTATGTGGTGCAGGCCGACAATAAGGTGGCCGCCGCCACGGTCGTCAACAGCGTGGAAAAACGCATCATGTCCCTAACTCCCCTGTTTGAGTCGGGACCAACGCTAAACCGCCTTTATTGACCTGTCCAGTAGTGTGTTACTGGCGCATTACAGCGGGATGTTGTCGTGCTTCTTCCACGGGTTCTCGAGCGCCTTGTTGGCGAGCTTCCTCAATCCCAGCGCCACCCGCTTGCGCGTCGAATGCGGCATGATCACCTCGTCGATGAAGCCCTTCGAGGCCGCCACGAACGGGTTGGCGAACCGTTCTTCATATTCGGCCGTCTTCTCGGCGATCTTCTCGGGATTGTCGCGATCCTTGCGGAAGATGATCTCGACCGCCCCCTTGGCGCCCATTACCGCGATCTCCGCGCTCGGCCAGGCATAGTTCAAATCGCCGCGCAGATGCTTGGACGCCATCACGTCATAGGCCCCGCCATAGGCCTTGCGCGTGATCACCGTGATCTTGGGCACCGTCGCCTCGGCATAGGCAAAGAGCAGCTTGGCGCCATGCTTGATGATGCCATTATGCTCCTGCCCCACGCCCGGTAGGAAGCCCGGCACGTCGACGAAGGTCAGGATCGGAATCTCGAACGCATCGCAGAACCGCACGAAGCGCGCCGCCTTCTTCGATGAATTGATGTCGAGCACGCCCGCCAGCACCATCGGCTGGTTGGCGACCACCCCCACCGTGCGCCCCTCGATGCGGCAGAAACCGACGATAATATTGGCGGCATGCTTGGGCTGGATTTCGAAGAAGCGCCCCTCGTCGGCAACCTTCCGAATGACCTCATGCATGTCATAGGGTTGGTTGGCGGAGGCCGGGATGATGCTGTCGAGGCTGTCCTCGATCCGGTCCCACGGATCGTCGGTCGGCACCTGCGGCACCTCGTCGCGGTTCGAACTCGGCAGATAGGAAAAGAACTCGCGCGTCGCGAGCAGCGCGTCGACGTCATTCTCGAACGCACAATCTGCCACGCCCGACTTTTGCGTATGCGTGATCGCCCCGCCCAGTTCCTCCTGCGTGACTTCCTCGTTGGTCACCGTCTTCACCACCTCGGGCCCGGTGACGAACATGTAGCTCGTATCCTCGACCATGAAGATGAAGTCGGTCATGGCGGGCGAATAAACCGCCCCGCCCGCGCACGGCCCCATGATGACCGAAAGCTGCGGCACCACGCCCGATGCCAGCACGTTGCGCTGGAACACCTCGGCATAGCCGCCGAGGCTGGCGACGCCCTCCTGGATGCGCGCGCCGCCTGAATCGTTCAGCCCGATGACCGGCGCGCCGACCTTCATCGCCGCATCCATGATCTTGCAGATCTTCTCCGCATGCCGCTCCGACAGCGACCCGCCGAGCACGGTGAAATCCTGCGCGAAGACATAGGTCAGCCGCCCGTTGATCGTCCCCGATCCCGTGACCACCCCGTCGCCCGGATAATGCACCTCGTCCATCCCGAAGTCGGTGCAATTATGCTCGACGAACATGTCGAGCTCTTCGAACGAATCCTCGTCGAGCAGCACGGTGAGCCGCTCGCGCGCGGTCAGGCGGCCCTTGGCATGCTGCGCATCGATGCGCTTCTGCCCGCCGCCGGCCCGCGCCTTGTCGCGCCGTGCTTCCAGTTCCTCGATCGTGGTACCCATGACGTCTCTCCTGTTCGCCGAGCCGCGTGGCACAGCGAGCCCCCGAGCGTCAATCGGCAGCCACCGTGCGCGGCATCCCCACATTGTAGATCGGCAGGTTCCCGCAGGCCGCGCGCAGCGCCGCGGCGCCTTCAGGATCTGGATCGGGATTGGGCACGGCAAAGCCCATGCGTTCGCCCAGCCAGCCGAGCCGGTGTCCGTCGCGCCGGTCGATCAGCACGAGATAGCCCTTATCGTCCACCTCCACCCCGACCTCGGCGTGGAACCAGGCCAGCGCCTCGCCCGCCTGCCCCGCCTGCGTCAGGATGCACCCATCGCGCACCACGATCCGCGCCTCGCCCCCGCCCTCGAGCTGGATGCCGGTGCGCTGCTTGCTACTGGCAAAGGCCCTAAGCTTGGGCGCCGCCGCCGCGCTCACCGCCGGAAGGGTGAGCGGCCGCACGAAGCTGACGTCGACATAAGCGGGCAACGTCCAACCCTTTTGCGCCATCAGCGCATCGAATTCGGCCTCGGTGATCCGTAGCGACAGCTGGATATCCTGGTTGATCGTCTGCGTCGCAAAACCATAGGCCGCATCGCCCAGCCGGTCGAACCACATCTTGCCGATGCGCTGCGCCTCGGCGTCGCTGCCGTTGAATTGCGCGGTCGAGGGACGCCGCGGCGCGTCATAACCCAATCGCGTGTCGACCACCTCGGGGTGCGGCGGCGGCGTCAATTGCGTCGCATAATCGCTGCTCGCCGCCGGGGTCTGGTTACCGACCACCGGCTCGCCTTCCTCGGCCGCCATGCAGGCGGTCAGCGCCAGCATCGGCACGATAAAGTGGATACGCATGCTCTTCTCCCTCGTGAAACAGGCTCAACCGCGCGGCGCCGGGCGCGGGCGGCTGGTCGGCAGCCCGGCATGATAGATGGGCACGTCGGCCCGGCAGGCCGCGCGCAATGCGGCGACATGCTCGGCGACGGGTTCGCCATTGGGCGCGGCCCAACGCATGTTCTCGCCCAACCGCCCGAGCAGCGAGCCGTCGCTGCGATGCACGAGGGTGACATAGCCCTCCACGTCGACATCGACCCCCACCTCGTTGTGGAAATAGGCAAGGTGCGTGCCCTGCCCCATCGGATCGACATAGATGCAGCCATCGTCGAGCCAGATCCTGCCCCCTCCCGCGCCGGTGCGCTGCGGCCCGGTGCGCCTGTCGCTGCTCGCGAAATGCCGCAGCTTGGGCGCGGCCGCATCGCTCACCTTGGGCGCGCGAAGCGGCTTCATGAACTCGGCCTCCACATAAGCAGGGAGCGTCCAGCCATTGGCCGCCATGATTGCCTCATATTCCGGCTTGGTCAGCCGAAAGCGCAGGAAGATCGACTGCTTGATGGTGCTGTATGCGGTCACCGCGATGCCGCCGTCGAACCGCCCGGCCCACATCCGCGCCTCGGCCAGCGCCTCTTCCTCGCTCCCCGAATAGCGCTCGCTCGGCTCGATCTTGGGTGCCGGGCTGCGCTCGGACGGCGGCACCAGCGGCGCGAAGTCGGGCGCCGGCGCGCTCAGCTGGGTCGCAAAGTCGCTCGCCGCCGGATCCTCTGCCAGGCTGTTGCCGGTGGCCGGCTGTTCGCCCTCGCCCTGCGCCATGCAGGCGCCGAGCGCGAGGCACGACAGGGCCGTGATAATGATACGCATATACCGCTTCTCCTCTTGGCAAAGAGAAAAGCAGCCGCCTGATACGGTTCCTGAACAGCCCGCCCGCTTCGACGAACGGGCGGTTGGCGTCGACTAGAGGCCGTAATTCTCCAGTTCATCGCCGACCAGCTTGACCACGTGAATGACGTTGGTCGAGCCCGACACGCCGAACGGCACGCCCGCCATGATGAGCAGGCGATCGCCGCCCCCCGCGATCGAATGGCGAAGCGCCATGCGCTTGGCCTTGCCGACCATTTCCTCGAAGCTCGAGACATCGCGCGTCGCCACCGCATAGGTGCCCCAGAGAAGCCCCAGCCGCCGCGCCACCTTCTCGGATGCGGTCATCACCATGATCGGCACCGGCGGGCGCTCGCGCGCGATGCGCCGCGCGGTCGAGCCCGAGCTGGTATAGCAGGCCATCGCGCTCGCGCTGACCGTGCGGGCGATGCCGCGCGCGCTCTCGGCCAGCGCGTCGGCGGTCGTCGCCTCGGGCGCCGTCTCGGTGAAATGGACGCGGTCGCCATAGCGCTCGTCCGCCTCCACCGCGAGCCCGATGCGGTTCATCATCTTGACCGCCTGCACCGGATAATCGCCCGCCGCGCTCTCGGCCGACAGCATCACCGCATCGGCGCCGTCATAGATGGCGTCGGCGACGTCATTGACCTCGGCGCGCGTCGGCGTGGGCGAGGAGATCATGCTCTCCAGCATCTGCGTCGCGACCACCACCGGCTTGCCATGCTGGCGCGCGGTGGCGACGATGCGGTTCTGCACCACCGGCACCTGTTCGGGCGGCAGTTCGACGCCGAGGTCGCCGCGCGCCACCATGACCGCATCGGCCGCCTCGAGGATCTGGTCGAGACAATCGACCGCCTGCGGCTTCTCGATCTTGGCGAGGATCGCGGCGCGGCCCTTGACCAGTTCGCGCGCCTCCTCGACGTCCTCGGGACGCTGGACGAAGGACAGCGCGATCCAGTCGGCCCCCTGTTCCAGTGCGAATTCGAGGTCCGAGCGATCCTTTTCGGTCAGCGCCGGAATGGGGATCAGCACGTCGGGGACATTGACCCCCTTGCGATCGCGGATGGTGCCCGACACGCGCACTTCGGTGACGATGCGATCCTCGTGCACCTCGGTCACTTTCAAGCGCATCTTGCCATCGTCGATCAGCAGCAGCGATCCCTCGCGGATCGCCTCGAACAATTCGGCATGGGGCAGGCACACGCGGGTCGCATCGCCCGGCGCGCCGTCGCGGTCGAGCGTGAAGGTATCGCCCTTCTGAAGCTTCGCCTTGCCGCCCTCGAACGCACCGACGCGCAGCTTGGGGCCCTGCAGGTCGAACAGGATGGTGGTCGGCCGCTTGAGCACCTTTTCGAGCCCGCGGATATGCTCGACGAGCTTCGCCTTGTCGGCCTGTTCGCCGTGGCTCATGTTGATGCGGAACGCATCGGCGCCCGAGCGCATCAGCGTCTCGATCATCTCGGGGGTATCGGAGGCGGGGCCCAGCGTGGCGAGGATCTTCACCTTGCGGCCGCGTGGTTTCATCATCTCGCTCATCGCGCGCGCTTTCGTCTTATCTTGTGCGGGTTCAATATGTTGCGGGCCCGCCATAGCGCCATCAAATTTTATCGCAACCGGCTTGAGACGGAGCGCCCGCTCGCCTACCCCGGCGCCCGAGAATTTTTCACCCACTTAGGAGAATCGCATCATGGCCGACGGCGCCATCGCAGCCGACCAGCTTCGCCTGCTCATCGAACGGATCGAACGCCTCGAAGAGGAAAAGAAGGCGATCGCGGACGACATCAAGGACGTCTATGCCGAGGCCAAGGCCAATGGCTACGACACCAAGACGATGCGCGCCATCGTGCGCCTGCGGAAGATGGAAAAGCACCAGCTCGACGAGCAGGACGCGCTTCTCGAAACCTACCGCGCCGCGCTCGGCATGGCGTAACGCGCGCCTTCCCGTTTCGGGTCGGAAACAAATCGGGCTCCCCGCGGTTGGTGCACTGCAGCACCATCCATCACGGGGAGCCCCTTTTCTTGATGATGAAGATGATGACGGCCACAAGGCTTCGCTAACCGCGGTATCCAGTTCTATCGCGGCATCTTCGATGTTGGGTCGTGCTCTCTTGCAACAACGACCGACGAGGCAGGTCGCGCACGCTATATTGAAAAGAAGATGGATCCCACGGCGCGGCTCGCTAGAGTTGTCGGAAGATTCGCCCAAGCTCGGACCGAGCGGATCGTAGTAGGCCGCTGCATTTGCGGCGTGTTTGGGGCGTCTGCATGAATTCTACATCGTTAGTGCGTGTCCGAGAAAGAACGCGTCTTGTCCTGATGCCGGCGATTGGAGCGTTCTGCCTTTCTTCCTGCGAAACGCCGGAAGATATCGCGACGAAAAGCCTGCGAGAGGCGGAAGTCGAATGCGGCCTTCTGCCAAATACTCTCACGCTCGTAGACGTCGTCGATCGCTCTTCTCCCTCGGGGAGCGAAAAGGAGCGCGTTCTCTATTTCCGCTCGCAACCCGTCGAAAAACACCACGACTGCCTCGACAAAGTCGGGCGACGTCACGGATTTGATCGCATGCAATATGCAACGATCAGTGGCCCATGGGAGCCGTCGGAATGACATACGGGGGTTCAAAGTGTCTCAAGGCAGCCAAATGACAAGTTGGCAAAGGATTTCTCCTTTTAAAGACGCAGCCCGATCAATTTCATCCGGATGGTCACTCACTAGAGGCCATTCGCGCCATTTCACTTTTTCAATTCGAACCTGTCAGGTCGACGAGCAGGACGCCCTCCTCGAAACCTACCGCGCCGCGCTCGGCATGGCGTAACGCGCGCCTTCCCGTTTCGGGTCGGAAACAAATCGGGCTCCCCGCGGTTGGTGCAATGCAGCACCATCCATCACGGGGAGCCTCATCGATGATCCTGACGACCACCTCGACCCTCCAGAACCGCGACATCTCGACCTATCTCGGCATCGTCCATGGCGAGGTCATCGTCGGCGCGAACGTGTTCAAGGATCTGTTCGCCGCGGTGCGCGATATCGTCGGCGGGCGCTCGGGCGCCTATGAAAAGGCGCTCGACGAGGCACGCCGCCAGGCACTGTCCGAACTGCAGGGCGAGGCCGCCGAACTGGGCGCCGATGCGGTCATCGGCATCGACCTCGACTATGAAGTCCTCGGCCAGGGCGGCTCGATGCTGATGGTCACCGCCAGCGGCACGGCGGTCAAACTCGCTTAGGGTCTCGCCCAATTCGCGCCTTTTGCTATAAGGCGGCCATTCATTCACAAGATTCATCGGGGGCTCCTTCATCGGGGCCCCCGAAAAATGCCACTTTTCGGGGATATCATGGCCGGCCATAGTAAATTCGCCAACATCAAGCATCGCAAGGGCGCGCAGGACAAGAAGCGCTCGGCGCTCTTCTCCAAGCTCAGCCGCGAAATCACCGTCGCGGCCAAGATGGGGCTGCCCGACCCCGACATGAACCCGCGCCTCCGCCTCGCGGTCAACACCGCGCTCAAGCAGTCGATGCCCAAGGACAATATCAAGAAGGCGATCGACAAGGCCTCGGCCAGCGAAGGCGAGAATTACGAGGAAATGCGCTACGAGGGCTATGGCCCCAACGGCGTCGCGCTGATCGTCGAGGCATTGTCCGACAATCGCAACCGCACCGCCACCAACGTGCGCACCATCTTCTCCAAGAATGGCGGCAACCTCGGTTCCTCGGGCGCGGTCGCGCACAGTTTCGATCGCTTGGGCCTCATCGAATATAAGGCCGATGAACTGTCGGAAGAAAAAGTGCTCGAAGCCGCCATGGAAGCCGGCGCCGACGACATCCAGTCGGACGAGACGACGCACAGCATCTGGACCGAAGCCGACCAGCTTCACGAAGTCGCCAGCCAGCTCGAAAAGAGCCTCGGCGAACCCGAGACCGCCAAGCTCGCCTGGCGCCCCCAGATCGAGACCGAGGTCGAGGGCAAGGACGCCGACACGCTCGTCAAGCTGATCGACGCCTTGGAGGATGACGACGACGTCCAGACGGTGTGGGGCAATTACACCTTCTCCGACGCCGAACTGGAGCGCCTCGGCCAGGCGGAATAGCGTTGAAAATCCTCGGCCTCGACCCCGGCCTCGGCAGCACCGGCTGGGGCCTCATCCAAGCCGAGGGCAACCGCCTCAAGCACCTCGACAACGGCCAGCTCAAGACCGATCCGAAGGCGCCGCTCCCCCAGCGCCTCTCGCATCTCGCCAGCCAACTCGAAGCGATCATCGCCGACCACGCCCCCGACAGCGCCGCGGCCGAGGAAATCTTCGTCAACAAGAACCCGCGCTCGACCCTGAAACTCGCGCAGGCGCGCGGCGCGCTTTTGTGCATCGCCGCCAGCCGCGGCATCATCGTCGGCGAATATGCCCCCAGCCTCGTCAAGAAAGCCGTCGTCGGCACCGGCGGCGCCGACAAGGCGCAGGTGCAGGCAATGGTGAAAATCCTGCTTCCCGGCGTCACCATCGCGGGCCCCGATGCCGCCGACGCGCTCGCCGTCGCCATCACTCACGCGCATCACGCCCAGAGCGCCCGGCGCGGTCTGTAAGCGCCTAGTCCGCCAGCGCCAGCCCGTCGGCGCCCTCACCCGCGCTCAGATATCGCCGCACCTCGCCCGTCGCCAAGTCCACCTCCGCGATCCGGCGCTTGCCCGTCTCGGCAGCATAAATCGTCCGGCCATCGGGCGCGAACAGGATCGTCACCATCGCCGCCGCCTCGCCCTCGTTGACACGGATCGTGCGCACCACCTTGCGCGCAGCGGCATCGACGATGCTCAAGGTCCCGTCCATCAGGTTCGAGGTCACCACGCTGCGACCATCGGGGCTCACCGCCACGCGGATGGGAAAGTCGCCCACGGCAATGGTCGCGACGCGCTCCATGTTCGCGGTATCGAAGGCGAACAATGTCGCATTGGCCCGGTCCGCCACCCACAATGTCCTGCCATCGCCCGACAACGCCAGCCCCTCGGGCGTTTCGCCAGCGGGCAAGTCGGCGACCTTTCGCCCCGCCGAAAGGTCGATCACGCTCACCGTGCCCGACCCCATGTTGGCGGTATAGGCGCGGCTCCCTTGCGCGGCGACCATATGGCTGACGTCCTGCCCGGTCGGGATCGCGGTCACGCTGTCGTCGGCCAGGTCGACGATGCTCAACGTCTTCGACCGCTCGGTCGTCACCAGCAGCCGATTGTCCGCCGTCCACAGGATGCCATGCGGCCCGACATTGTCGCCAAGCGCGATCACCCGGTGCGCGCGCGGCGGATCGACATGGAAAATCTCGACGCTGTTCGCGCCATAATGCACCACCGCCACCTCGCTCCCGTCGGGCGAAGTGGCGATTTCGTGCGGCCATTTGCCGGTCGCCAGCCGTACCCGTTCCTGCCCGCTGTCGAGGTCGATGAAGGAGACGCTGTCCTCGCCCTTGTTGCCGACCACCAGCGTGGCGGGCGCGGGCTCCTCGTCGGCCACGGCGACGGCCGCCTGTGGCGCGCAGCCCATCGAGGCGGCGCAGCCGAGAGCAAGAAGGGGCAGCAGCAGGTTTCGCATGGAGGTGCCTTTTTCGAACAGCGGCGCCCATCATGCCCCTTCGAGGCCGCCGCGTCACCTCCCTCTCGACAGACGGACGAGCCGTCGCCACAGTCGACGGATGATCGCGCGTCTCACCGGAAAGCTCGCCGAAATCGGCACCGATACCCTCGTCCTCGACGTCTCGGGTGTGGGCTATCTCGTCCATGTCTCGACCCGCACCCTCGACGCCGTCGGCCAGGTCGGCAGCCATGTCATGCTCCTCACCGAGATGCAGGTGCGCGAGGATGCCATGACCCTCTTCGGCTTCATGAGCGCGGCGGAAAAAGCCGGCTTCACCGCGCTTACCGGCGTGCAGGGCGTGGGCGGGCGCGTCGCGCTCGCCATCCTCTCGGTCCTCGGCCCCGAGGAATTGGGCAGCGCCATCGCCAGCGGGGACAAGGCGATGATCTCGCGCGCCAATGGCGTCGGACCCAAGCTGGCGCAGCGCATCTGCAACGAACTTGCGGGCAAATATGGCGACTTCGCCGCCGTCCCCGCCGCCGGTCCGGGCGTCGCACCCGCCGGCAGCACCGCCAAGGACGCCCTCTCCGCCCTCGCCAACCTCGGCTTCAAGCCCGCGATCGCGAGCAAGGCCGTCGCCGCCGCGCAGGAAGAACTGGGCAAGGACGCGACCCTCGACGCGCTGGTACGGGTGGCGCTCAAAAAAGCCGCCAAATGACCCTCGCCCTCGCTGCCCTCGCGCTTGCCGCCGCGGCCGCCGCCGAGCCCAGCGGCTGGTGGTTCGTCAACGACGTCCCCTACGAGATCTCGTCGCGTAACCACTTGTTCGAGGTCGAGCCGCCGACCAGCTGGCCGATCGAGACCATCACCGTCCGCCGCACGCTGTGGCTCGAACCCGGCCTTCTCCTGCGCTCCTGGGGGCAGGTCGAGGATGACCCTTATGCCGGCCTCACCCTGCCGTTTCGCTGGGGCGACTATGACCCCGACGGCACCCACATCCCCTATGCCACCGGCGCGGACCTGCGGCAGAGCCCGACATCACGCTATATTGAAGGCAAGGTCGAGCTCGATGAGGCAGGCCGCCTCGTTTTCGTCGCCGACATCATCGGTCGACGCGACACCGCCTGGTGGTCGTGGTTCCAATCCGAACTGCTGCGCGACCGCGACCACGACTTCTAGGCGCGGCGCGTCGACAACAAAAAACTGTCCTACCCGGCCCGCCTTGTGCATCATGGCGGCGATGACCTGCTGCGCGCCCTTTTCGACCCTCGCTCTCATGTGCGCGCCACGGGTCCCGGACGGGGGCGCGACCCACCGTCAACTTTCTCAACTTCCCCCTCTGAAAAAGTCCTACACCCGCTAGATCATGGCCACCGATCCCGACCGCCTCACCACCCCCGACCGGCGCCCCGAAGACGCCGATGCCGCGCTGCGCCCGAAAAGCCTCGAGGAGTTCGTCGGCCAGAAGGGCGCGCGCGAAAATCTGCGCATCTTCATCGATGCCGCGAAAAAGCGCGGCGATGCGTTGGATCACGTCCTCTTCTTCGGCCCGCCCGGGCTCGGCAAGACCACGCTCGCGGGCATCATCGCTCGCGAACTGGGCGTCGGCTTCCGCTCCACCTCGGGACCCGTCATCGCCAAGTCGGGCGACCTCGCCGCGCTGCTGACCAATCTCGAGGAAGGCGACGTCCTCTTCATCGACGAGATCCACCGCCTCAATCCGGCGGTCGAGGAAATCCTCTATCCCGCGATGGAGGACCGCGCCTTGGATATCATGGTCGGCGAAGGGCCGAGCGCGCGCTCGGTGCGCATCGACCTGCCGCCCTTCACCTTGGTCGGCGCGACCACCCGGCAGGGCCTCCTCGCCACCCCCTTGCGCGACCGTTTCGGCATCCCCGTCCGGCTCAACTTCTACGAGGTCGCCGAGCTCGAACAGGTCGTCACCCGCGCCGCCGGCCTGCTCGGTGCCCCGCTCGCCCCCGACGGCGCCCATGAAGTCGCCAAACGGTCCCGAGGGACGCCGCGTGTCGCGGGCCGTCTCCTGCGCCGAGTGCGCGACTTCGCGCAGGCCGAGGGCGCGGACAGCATCGATGCGCCCTGCGCCGACCGCGCGCTGACCCGGCTCGAAATCGACGCGCTCGGCCTCGATGCAATGGACCGTCGCTACCTCACCATGATCGCCGATCTCTATGGCGGCGGCCCCGTCGGGGTCGAGACGCTCGCGGCGGGCCTGTCGGAACCGCGCGACACGATCGAGGACGTGATCGAGCCCTATCTCATTCAGCTTGGCCTCATCGCCCGCACCGCAAGAGGGCGCGTGCTCAACGGTCGCGGCTGGCAGCATCTCGGCCTCACCCCGCCGCGCGGCACCGCCAGCCAGGACGGCCTGTTCGACGGAGAGAAGTAGATGAGTATCGCGCTGACCGCCCTCGCCCTTTCGGCCGCGACCGCGCAGGCCGCGCCCGTCCCGCCCTCCTACCGCGATCCCGCCAGCTGGCTCTGCCTGCCGGGGCGCGAGGATGTCTGTTCATGGGGCGTCACCGCGCACCGGCTCCTGCCGTCCGGCTGGGGCAGCCCCGTCACCAGCCTGCCCGACGCAGCCGCCCCCATCGACTGTTTCTACGTCTATCCGACGGTCAGTTCGGACGGCGGCATGAACAGCGACATGACCCCTTCCTCGTCGGAGGAAAAGCTCTTCGCCCAGCTCCAGTTCGCGCGCTTCTCCAGCGTCTGCCGCCCCTTCGCGCCCGTGTATCGCCAGATGACCGTGTCGGCGATCGCCCTCGCCGCGACCGGCGCCGACATGACGCCTTATGGCGCCATCGCCTATGGCGACGTGCGCGCCGCCTTCCGCGAATATCTCAAGACCCATAACCAGGGCCGCCCCTTCGTGCTTCTCGGCCACAGCCAGGGCTCGATCATGCTCGAGCAATTGATCCGCGACGAGATCGAAGGCAGCGCCGCGCACGACCTCATGCTTCGCGCCATCCTGCCCGGCTGGAACATCATGGTGCCCGACGGCGAGCGCGTCGGCGGCTCCTTCCGCAAGACCCCGGCCTGCGCCAGCGCCACCGAGACCGGCTGTGTGATGAGCTGGTCGAGCTATGGCGTCGGCGATGCCCCCGGCCCCGGCGCGCTGTTCGGCTATTCAGAACGCCCCGGCTATCGCCCCATCTGCACCAACCCCTCGGGTGCGAGCGGGACCGGCTGGCAGTCGCTCGACGGCTTCTGGTTCGCCAAATCCTCCTATCCGGTCAAGGGCGGCCCCATCCGCTGGAGCGCCAAGGGCCCGCCGCCCGGCCCCTTCGCGGTCAGCGAGGACCTGGTCGAGGCGCGCTGCATCTCTGCGGGCCAGAAAGGCTATCTCGAAATCCGTACCACCGCGCGCGGCGCGAATGACAGCCGCACCGACCGCATCGGCGGTGAACCCGGCATGGGCGGCTTCTTCTTCCCCGGCTGGGGCAAGCATCTCGCCGACATGGCGATCGCACAGGACGACCTCATTCGCCTCCTCGATCGGCTCGGCGACACCCATGCCGCTGCGGGCCGGCGCTAGCTCAAGGCTCGAGCCAGAAGATATCCTCCACCGCCACCCCGAACACCTGCGCGATCCGAAGCGCCAGCACGGTCGAGGGAATGAAGACGCCATTCTCGACCGTGTTGATGGTCTTGCGCGACACCATGCAAGCCGCCGCCAGCTCGGCCTGCGTCAGTCCCGCCGCCGCGCGATACTCCTTGATTCGATTGCCCAGCGCCTCGCTCATTCCTCTTCGAAATCCTCGCGTTCGAGCCAGGCGAAGGAAAAGGCCGCCACCGTCAGCCCGGCCGACAGGATGACATGCAGGATGAGCTGCGGCGCCAATTCCACCCACAGCGCGGCAAAGGCGATGACGACGCCGCTCAGGATGCAGGCGACGAAACCCGCCCGGAACGCCTTCGCGCGATGATGGTGGGTGATCTCGTCCTCGAGCGCGGCCCAGTCCTGCGTCTTGCCCCAGCCGAACGGCGCCCAGCCGGTCAGCGCGAGCACGATCACCAGCACGATCATCGCCCACAGGCTGGTGCGGATAAGCGGCGACATCCCGCCCGCGTCCGGATCGACCAGCCCCGCGACCTGCATGAACAGGATGAAGGGCACGAACCAGAACCAGATCCGCCGCTGCGTGCGCACGTCCTCCGTGGCAGGCATGTGGTTGAGATCGAGATTGTCCTTCTTGCTATAGCCCATTGTAATCGACTCCGTGTAACCTCTGCGTTACTTGTAACCCATGGGTGACACGTGTCAAGCGTAACCTTGAGGTGACATGGCGCGGCGCTGCGCGACCACCGCCGGTCGCAAATAGGAGTCCGCTCGCCGATGAGCCTTTAACCCTGCTTTCCAGCGCATATCGGCTGCGCTATTGGGGCCGTAATGACCCTGACCCCGCCCACGGGCCGCTTCGACGGCGCGCTCCATTCCTTCCCCGTCCGCGTCTATTTCGAGGACACCGATCTGTCGGGGATTGTCTATCACGCCAATTACCTGCGCTATTTCGAGCGCGCCCGCAGCGACATGCTCGCCCGCGTCGGCATCGACCAGCGCGCCGCCCATGACGAGGGGCTCGGCGCCTATGCGGTGACCCACATGGACATCAAATGGAAACGCCCCGCCAAACTCGACGACGAGCTCATCGTCGAGAGCGTCGTGCAACAGGTTCGGGCCGCCAGCTGTTCCATTCAGCAACGCGTAAGGCGCGGGGATGAAATCCTCGCACAAGCGCAGGTGACGGCCGCGCTCCTGACCCCCGACGGCCGGCCCCGACGCCAGCCCGCCGACTGGGTGGAAAAGTTCAAGGCCGTCGCCCAAGAGGGGAAGAACACGTGATCATTGCCGGCCTCGCCGCTTCCGAAAATCTGATGAGCCCCTTGAGCCTGTTTCTGCAGGCCGACGTGGTCGTGAAGGTCGTGATGATCGGGCTCCTGCTCGCCAGCGTCTGGACCTGGGGCATCATCTTCACCCATTCGGCCCGCCTCTCCTCCGCCCGCTCCAAGGCACGGCGCACTATCGAAGCGTTCTGGAATGCCAAGGATATCGACGTCTTCGTCGATGCACACCGTTCGCACAAGGACGTGTCGGCCCGCATCCTCCGCGCCGGGGTCGATGAATATCATCGCTCGGTGAAGACCGGGCTCGCCGACCGCGCCGCCGCGCGCGACCGCATCGCGGTGGCGAGCGAGGATGCGATGGCGGGCGAATTGGAAAAGCTGTCCGACCGCCTCAACATCCTCGCCACCATCGGTTCGGTCGCGCCCTTCGTCGGGCTGTTCGGCACCGTCTGGGGCATCATGCGCAGCTTCACCGCCATCGCGGGTGCCAACAACACCTCGCTGGCCGTCGTCGCGCCGGGTATCGCCGAAGCGCTGTTCGCGACCGCTATCGGCCTGTTCGCCGCCATCCCCGCGGTCATCGCCTACAACCGCCTCACCCACCGCCTCGATGCGTTCGAGAATGAGCTGACCCGCTTTTCCGATCGCTTCCAGGCCACGCTGAGCCGCCAGCTGGAGCGCCGCTAGATGGCGATGGGGCTCGCCTCGTCCTCACGCCGGACCCGGCGTGGACGCGGTCGTTCGCGCCGCGGGGTGATGGCCGAGATCAACGTCACGCCTTTCGTCGACGTGATGCTCGTCCTGCTCATCATCTTCATGGTCACCGCCCCGTTGCTCGTCGCGGGCGTCGCGGTCGACCTGCCCGAGAGCAATGCCGAGACGCTGGATCAGAGCGCCGAGCCGGTGCAATTGTCGATCGACCGTGACGGGGTCATCAGCATCGACGACATGGTGATCGAGGATAGCGCGCTGTCCACCCGCCTCGCCGAGATCGCCGCCGAACCCGCCCCAGCGGAAGGTCGCCGCATCTATCTGCGCGCCGATCGCACGCTCGATTATGGCCGCGTCATGCGGGTCATGGGCGAACTCAATGCCGCGGGCCTCAATCGCGTCGCGCTCGTGTCGGTGGGGGCCGGCCAGGAGTGAGGCTCGACCGCGCCGAATGGGCCGGCAACGGCATGGCGCTCGGCCTCCACGTCGCGCTCGTCGCGGCGCTGAGCCTCAATCTGGCGAAGCATAATCTCCCCGCCGAGCCGCCCGCCGTTTTCGTCGAATTCGTCGACGATGTCGGCTTCGAGGCCGCCGCGCCGAGCCAGGTGCCGACCGAGGCGCCGCAGGCGACCACCCCCGATCTCCCCGACGACAGCGTCCCGCCGCCGCCCGAGCCCGACGCGACGCCCGAGCCGCCGCGCGCCGAGCCGACGCCGACGCCCCCGCGCGAGCGTGCGACCCCCACGCCGACCCCGCCGCGCGAACGCGTGCGCCCCCGCCCGCGCCCCACCGGGCGGCTTGGCGATGATCTGCTGAAGGGCGTGAACGACGGCAACAGCCGCTCGGGCGAGGCCGAGACCGCCAGCCCCTCCGCCCCCGCTTTCTCGGCGCAAGCGCAGGCCGGCATCGTCCAGGCGATCCGCCGCCAGATCCAGCCCTGCGCCAACCGCCAGATCGACCCCGGCCCCGGCGCCAATGAGATCGTCGTCACCTTGAACCTGCGCCTCGACCGGCGCGGCAACCTTATCCGCCCCCCGCGCGTCACCCGTACGAGCGGCGTCGATGGCGACAACCAACGTTACGAGCAGCGGGTGAAGGATCTCGCCATCGCCGCCTATCAGGGCTGCTCCCCGCTGACCGGCCTTCCGGAGGAGTTTTACGACCGCTGGAAGGATTTCGACATGACCTACAAATTGCCATGAGGAGAAAATCGATGCTCCGCCCCCTGATGATGATGCTGGCACTGCTCGTGCCCGGCGTCGCTTATGCGCAGGACGATGACCGCCTGCAGGTCGATGTCGTCGGCGGCCAGACCGCCGCCCAGCCCGTCGCCGTGCCGCAGATGGCCGCGCGCGGGCCGATGAACACGCCGATCGGCAACATCGACACCGTCGCCAACAATGTCTCGCTCGTCATTTCCTCGGACCTGCGTTCGACGGGGGTCATCACCCCCATCGGCCCCGTGGGCATCCGCCGCCTGCGCGATGGCGAGGTCACCAACCCCATTTTTTCCGACTGGCAGCGCGCCGGCGCCTCGGCGCTCGTCGCGGGCTATGTCGAGGTCGGCAGCAACGGACGCCTGACGCTCGCCTGCTACCTGTTCGACACGGTCACGGGCCGCGAACTGGTACGGCAGGGCTATTCGGTCGATCCTTCCGACTGGCGCCGCGCCGCGCATAAATGCGCCGACACCGTCTATTCGCGCCTGACGGGCGAAGAGCCCTTCCTCGACACGCGCATCGTCTATGTCGCCGAGACCGGTTCCAAGGGCAATCGCGTCAAGCGCATCGCGCTAATGGACAGTGACGGCCAGAACCATCGCTACCTCACCGAGGGGCAGGAAACCGTCCTCACCCCGCGCTTTAGCCCACGCGGCGACCAGCTCGTGTACATGAGCTACAAGGGTCGCCGCCCGCGCTCCTACGTGCTCGATCTCGCCACCGGTCAATCGCGCCTGCTGGTGCCCGGCACCGCCTTCACCTTCGCGCCCTCTTATTCGCCTGATGGTCGTAACATCGTCTTCTCGATGGCCTCGGGCGGCAATACCGACATCTATGTCGTCGGCGCCAATGGCGGCACGCCGCGCCGCCTCACCACCATGCCCGGCGTCGATACCTCGCCCAGCTTCTCGCCCGACGGGCGGCGCATCGTGTTCGAGAGCGATCGCTCGGGTTCGCAGCAGCTGTACATCATGAATGCCGACGGCTCGGACCAGCGCCGCATCAGCTTTGGCGGCGGCCAATATGCCTCGCCTACGTGGAGCCCCTTGGGCAACCTCATCGCCTTCACCAAGATCGGCGGCGGCCAGTTCCGCATCGGCGTCATGGCCCCCACCGGCGGCGGCGAGCGGCTGCTGACCTCGGCTTGGCAGGATGAGGGGCCGAGCTGGGCCCCCAACGGCCAGTTCGTCATGTTCCACCGGACCCAGCAGGGTTCGGGCGATGGCACCCTCTATGCTGTCCCGGTCAATGGTGGCCGGGCGCGTGTCATGCCGACCCCGCTGGGGGGATCCGATCCCAGCTGGTCGCCGTTACAGGATTAGGGAAAAGGGAGTTTTTCATGAAGAAACTGTTGCTCATCTCGGCGGCGACCCTCGCGCTCGCGGCCTGCGGCTCCAAGGACGACGATGTCATCGGCCCGTCGGAGACCCCCGCCTACGAGACGCCGTCGAACACGGTCGCCGACAACGACCTCGACCTCGTCGAATTGCCCGATGCGCAGGCTGCGCTGATCGCGGCGGCCGGCTCGGACACCATCTATTTCGCGACCGATCAGTATAATCTCGAGATGGACGCGCGCGCGACGCTCGAGGCGCAGGCGCGCTGGCTCATCGCCAACCCCAACGTCAACGCCTCGATCGAAGGCCATGCCGACGAACGCGGCACGCGCGAATATAACCTGGGGCTCGGCGAGCGCCGTGCCAATGCGGCGCGCGAATATCTCGCCTCGATGGGGGTGCCCAACAACCGCATGACGGTGATCAGCTGGGGCAAGGAGCGCCCGGTGGCGCTCGGTTCGAACGAACAGGCCTATGCCCAGAACCGCCGCGCGGTGACGGTGATCGTCCGCTAGTTCGTCCCCCGCTGGCCTGCAAATGGCAACCCGCCGGGCATTCCGGTGCTCACGTAGCCACAGCTACGCTGCGCGCCGGGTCCCGCCGGATCACCATTTTCGGCTCAGCGGGAAACGAACGCCGTGACATGTGACGGGGTGGCAGCGATGCCGCCCCGCTTTTCCCTTATGCGGCGTAGCGGTTCGCGGCGCCCGCACCGCCCATGGCAAGGAAAGCGCGCGCGCTCTTCTGTGCCTCGGCAATTTCGCGGGCGGTCATCTCGACCGAGATTTCGGCACGGCACTGCTGCGAGCGCTTGTCGCCGTTAAGGGCGGCAAGGTTGAACCATTTGTGCGCTTCGATGAGATCGACCTCGCAGCCGCCCCGGCCGGTCGAATAGCTCACGCCCAGCTCGAACAGCGCATCCACGTCGCCCGTCATCGCATCGGCGATGCGGCTCTTGATCAGGAACTCGGCACTCGATTGGCTGATGGCCATGTCACTTAACCCCTGTTGCTTGCGGGCGTTGGTGCCCGTCGATGCAACAGTGATCGCGATTCGGTCCTGACAAATGGTTAACGCGGCAAATACCATCTCCGGAACGGACGGTTCAGCCCGCCCTGTTGTCGATAAGTCGCACCTTGCCAAGGCTCGCCGCCGCGATGATTCGCGCTCCTTCTCGGGCGCTTTTGAGCGGCTCGAGCGTGTCGCCATCGACATAAGCGACATAGTCGATCGGCCCGAAACCGGCAGATTGCAGTGTCTCGCGCGCCGCCGCTTCGGCCTCGCGGGGGGAGGCACCCGCGCCGATCGCCCGGGCCATCTCGTCGAGCGCGCGGGGCAGCGCCACCGCTGCGGCACGCTCCTCTACCGACAACAGCGCATTGCGCGAGGAGAGCGCCAGCCCATCCTCGGCCCGCACCGTCGGCAGCCCCACGATCTCCACCCCGAGGTCGAGGTCGACGGTCAGCCGCCGGATGAGCGCCAATTGCTGGTAATCCTTCTCGCCGAAGACGGCGACGTCGGGCGCCACGTTGGTGAAGAGCTTGGTCACGACCGTCGCCACCCCGTCGAAATGGCCGGGCCGATGCGCACCTTCCCAAGCCTCGGTGATGCCCGCGACATGGACGGTCGTGGCGAACCCCTCGGGATAGAGGTCGGCGGGCGTGGGCATCCACACCGCATCGCAGCCCGCGCTTTCCAGCTTGGCTGCATCGCCTTCCTCGTCGCGCGGATAGCGCTCGAGGTCGCCCGCATCGTTGAATTGCAAGGGATTGACGAAGATCGAGGCGACGACCTTATCGGCCCGCCGCGCCGCCTCGGCGACCAGCGCCAGATGCCCCTCGTGCAGCGCGCCCATCGTCGGCACCATCGCGAGCGCCCGGCCGCCCTCGCGAAGGCGCGCCAGCGCGGCGGCCAGATTTTCTTTGCTCTTAATGATTTGCACAGGACTTGCCCCTTGGACTAGAATCCATTTCGACCAGATACCTAGGGGGCAGGGAGCCAATGGGCCAGCCGCATTTCATCGTCTTCGCCAATGAAAAGGGCGGGACTGGAAAATCCACTACCGCGGTACATACCGCCATCGCGCTCGCCGCCGCAGGCGCGCGTGTCGGGGCGTTGGACCTCGACCAGCGCCAGCGCACGCTCGACCGCTACCTCGAAAATCGCGAAAAGACCGCCAAACGCCTCGGCGTGCCCATCCCGATGGTCCAGCACGAGGTGCTCGAGGATCGTTCGGACGCCGCCTTCGATGCCGCGCTCACCCGGCTGGCGACCAAGAACGACTTCGTCGTCGTCGACACGCCGGGCCGCGACGACGACATGGCGCGGACCGCCATCCTGTTCGCCGACACGCTCGTCACCCCGATCAACGACAGTTTCGTCGATCTCGACCTCATCGGCCAGGTCGACCCCGAAACCTATGAGGTCGAGCGCCCCAGCTTCTATGCCGACCTCATCTGGCAATCGCGCCAGCGCCGCGCCAAGGAACTGGGCCGCAGCGTCGACTGGGTGGTCTTGAGGAACCGCCTCCAGCATATCGAGAGCCACAACAAGACGCGCGTCACCGCCGCTTTGTCGCAGCTGTCCAAGCGGGTCGGATTCCGCACGATTCCGGGGCTGGGGGAACGAGTCATCTTCCGCGAGCTTTTCCCCAAGGGGCTGACGCTCTTGGACTTCAAGCACTTGCCCGATGTCGGGCTCGGCCATATTGCCGCGCGGCAGGAATTGCGCGAAATGGTCGCCAGCCTCGATTTGCCCGACCCGTCGGCACAGGCCATCGCCGAAGCCAGTTAGGAGCCTTCATGAGCCATCAGTTCGACCCCTCGATCCTTCGCCAGTACGATATTCGGGGAGTGGTCGGCGACACGCTCGATGAAGGTGATGCGACGGCCTTGGGCCGCGCCTTCGCGACCATGGCGAGGGCGAAAGGCTTCGGCTCGGTCGCGGTCGGGCGCGACGGGCGCGAGCATAGCCCCCGCCTCCAGGCCGCGCTGATCGAAGGGCTGCGCGCAGGCGGGCTCGACGTGGTCGATGTCGGCATGGGCCCCTCGCCGATGCTCTATTTCGCCGCCGCCACCTTGGACGTCGACGCGGGCATCCAGGTCACGGGCAGCCACAATCCGTCCGACTATAACGGTTTCAAGATGCTGCTGGGTGACGGCTCGGTCCATGGCGATGCGATCCAGGAGCTGGGCGCGATCGCGGAGGCCGGCGACTGGAGCGAAGGCAGCGGCAGCTATGCCGAGAAGGACGTGCTCGATGCCTATGTCGCGCGCCTGACCGAGGATTTTCGCGGCGGTACCTTCCGCATCGGCTGGGACGCGGGCAATGGCGCCGCCGGCCCCGCGCTCGTCAAGCTCCTCGAAACGCTGCCGGGCGAGCATCGCGCCATCTATACCGACGTCGACGGCGCCTTTCCCAATCACCACCCCGACCCCACCGTCGAAAAGAACCTCGCCGATTTAAAGGCGCTGGTCGCCGACCATGATCTCGACTTCGGCATCGCCTTCGATGGCGACGGCGACCGCATCGGCGCGGTCGATGGGCGCGGGCGCGTCGTGTGGGGCGACCAGATCCTCATGCTGCTCGCCGGCCCCGTGCTCGCCGAACATCCCGGCGCCACCGTCATCGCCGATGTGAAAGCATCGAAGACCTTCTTCGACCGCATCGAGACCCTGGGCGGCGCGCCGCTCATGTGGAAGACGGGCCACAGCCTCATCAAGGCCAAGATGAAGGAAACCGGCGCACCGCTGGCGGGCGAGATGAGCGGCCACATCTTCTTCAAGCACCGCTGGTACGGTTTCGACGATGCGCTATATGCCGCCGTTCGCCTGATCGAGGCGATCCATGCCTCGGGCCACAGCCTCGCCGAACTGATCGACGCCATGCCGCAGACGGTCGCGACGCCCGAAATGCGCTTCCCCGTCGGCGATCACGACAAGTTTCAAATCGTCGACGATCTCCTCGCCAACCTTCGCGCCAGCGGCGTCACCATCGACGAGACCGACGGTGCGCGCGTGACGACCGAGGACGGCTGGTGGCTCCTTCGCGCCTCCAACACGCAGGACGTCCTCGCCGCCCGCGCCGAGGCGAGCGACGAAGAGGGCCTCGACCGCCTCGTCGCACAGATCGACGCCGAACTCGGAACGCTCGGCGTCAGCCGCCACTAGGCATCGCGTCCGACGACCTCGCCGCGCACCGGCTGCTCGATCTTCTCGTCGCCGTCATCGGCCTTCAACAGGCTCATGTCGATGACGTGGCGAAAGCGCACATTCTCGTTCTTCATGCGCTCGAACGCCTCGTTGATCTGGTCGGGCGCGATCAGCGTGATGTCCGGCTTGATGCCATGTTCGGCATAGAAATCGAGGATCTCCTGCGTATCCTCGACCCCGCCGATCAGGCTGCCCGCCAACTGGATGCGATTGAACACCATTCCCGACGTGTCGACATTGTCGAAGCCGATGAGATTGCCGACGATGCAGATCGTCGTGTTCTTCTTCATCAGCGGGATATAGCTGTTGATGTCATGCTTGTAGGGGATCGTCGACAGGAGGAAGTCGAGGCTCATCGCCGCCTCCTCCAGCGCTTTCTCATCGCTCATCACGATGACCTCGTCGGCGCCCAGGTCCTCGAGGATCATCTCCTTCTTTTCGGGTGAGGTGGTCAGCGCCACGACATGGGCACCCAGCGCCTTGGCCGTCTCGATGGCGAGATGCCCGAGCCCGCCGATACCGGCGATGCCGACGCGGTCGCCCATCTTTACGTTCCAATGCTTCATCGGCTGGTAGGTGGTGATCCCGGCGCACAGGATGGGCGCGGCTTCCTCGGGCTTGAGCGCATCGGGCACCCGGACGACGAATTCCTCGCGCACGATGATCCCGTCCGAATAACCGCCATAGCTGTTGGTGCCATCGGGGACGGCAGGACCATTGTAGGTCAGCGTGCAGCCCTTGGGCCCGGTGCAATATTGCTCCTCGCCGGCCTTGCAGTTGGCGCATTGCTGGCAGCTGTTGACCATGCAGCCGACGCCGACGACATCGCCTTCGCTATATTTCTCGACGCCTTCTCCGACGGCGGTCACCTTGCCGACGATTTCATGACCCGGCACGCAGGGGTAGAGGCTGTTGTCCCAATCGTCGTTCACCTGGTGAAGGTCAGAGTGGCAGACGCCGCAGTGGCTGATCTTGATCGCCACCTCGCCCGCGCGCAGCGCTTCGCGTTCGAATTGCACCGGCACCATCTTTGCGCCGGCCTCGAGCGCGCCATAACCATGGACCTTCATTTTCGTCTCCTTTTGCTAGGCATGAGGAAAGCAACGGGTCGCCCGCCGCTTTCCCTCACTCATTCTCTTCCTCGCGGCCGAGCAGCCGTAATTCGCGCGCCTTGATCTGGCGCGTCTCGCACCAATGCTTCAACGCGTCCTCGCGGCCATGGGTGATCCACACCTCGCGCGGGGCGACCTCCTGGATCGTCGTCGTCAATTCGTCCCAGTCGGCATGGTCGCTGATGACCAGCGGCAACTCGACATTGCGCTGGCGCGCGCGCTGGCGCACCCGCATCCAGCCCGAGGCCATGGCGGTGACCGGATCGGGCAGCCGCCGCGCCCAGCGATCGTTCAACTGCCCCGGCGGACAGATGATGATCTTGTCGCGAAGCTCGTCCTTCGCCACCCCCGTCGCGGGGCGCAATTCGCCAAGATCGACGCCGAGATCCTGATAGAGCTGGCACAGCCTTTCCATCGCACCGTGGTAATAGATGGGCGCGTGATGGCCGCGCAGCCGCATCTCCTTGACCACCCGCTGCGCCTTGCCGAGCGCATAGGCGCCGACCAGCACGCAGCGCCCGGGCTCTGCGTGCAGGCGGGCGAGCGCCCGGTCGATCTCCGCCCCCGTATCGGGATGGCGAAACACCGGCAGGCCGAAGGTCGCCTCGGTGATGAAGATGTCGCAGGGCGTGACGACGAACGGCTCGCAGGTCGGGTCGGGACGGCGCTTGTAATCGCCCGACACCACCACCCGCTCGCCGCCATGTTCGAGCACGATCTGCGCCGAACCCAGTACATGGCCTGCGGGCACGAAGCTCACGTCGACGTCGCCCACCCGCACCTTCTCGCCATATTGCACCGGCATCTCGGTCTGTTCGCCATAGCGCACGCCCATGATCGCCAGCGTTTCGGGCGTCGCCCAGACCGCGCCATGGCCGCCGCGGGCGTGGTCGGCATGGCCATGCGTGACGAGGGCGCGTTCCTTGGGCTGCATGGGATCGACCCATGCATCGGCCGGCTTCACGTAAATCCCTTCCGGGTGCGGCTCGATCCAGGAACCCAAGCGGGGCATTGCGCCGTTATAGTGGGTGAACAGGCCGGTTCGTTCCGGTCATAGACCGAAAGGACGTATCATCATGCCCGAAGGACTCGGCCTCGTCGCCATCATCGGCGCCGCCCTCCTCCTCATCGTCTTCATCTATGCGATCAGCCGCAACAAGGCGAAGGACAGCCCCGCCGACATCGCGCGCACCGAACGCGCCACCGACGAGCTCTATCGCGAAGAGCATGAAGCCGCCGAGCGCCGCGAGGGCGACGCCTGAGCGCAGACCTACCCAAGGTTATCGAACAATGGTTCGCGCGCCGCGATTGGCGGCTGCGCGACCATCAGGCGGGCATGCTGGAGGCGGGCCGCGCGGGCGACCATGCGCTGCTCGTCGCCGCCACCGGCGCGGGCAAGACGCTCGCAGGGTTCCTGCCCAGCATCGTCGACCTGATCGAGGCGCCCACCGAGGGCCTCCATACACTCTACATCTCGCCGCTGAAGGCGCTGGCGGTCGACGTCCAGCGCAACCTCCTCACCCCGATCGAGGAGATGGGGCTTGATATCCGCGTCGAGACGCGCTCGGGCGACACCCCATCCAATCGCAAGCAGCGGCAACGAACCAAGCCGCCGCAGATGCTGCTGACCACCCCCGAGAGCCTGTCGCTGCTCCTCACCTATCCCGACGCCGACAAAATGTTCGGCAATCTCCACACCATCGTCGTCGACGAGATCCACGCCTTCGCCAAGGAAAAGCGCGGCGATCTGCTCAGCCTCGCCATGGCGCGGCTCCAGCGATTGAGCCCCAGGCTTCGCCGCGTCGGCCTGTCCGCCACCATCGCCGACCCCGACGCCTATCGCGCCTGGCTCGCGCCCGATGGCGATATCGACATGGTGCGGCTCGTCGAGGGCGAGCCCGGCGCGCCCGCCGACCTGTCGATCCTCATCCCCGAAGAACGCGTACCCTGGTCGGGCCATTCGGGCCGCTATGCCGCGCGGCAGGTGCTCGACCTCATCGATGAACATGGCGCGAGCATCATCTTCTGCAACACGCGAAGCTTGTGCGAACTCATCTTCCAGGATTTGTGGAGCGCCAATGACAAGAAGCTACCGATCGGGGTCCACCACGGCAGCTTGAGTATCGAGGCGCGGCGCAAGGTCGAGCTGGCGATGGCCGAGGGGAGGCTGCGCGGGCTCGTCGCGACGGCCAGCCTCGACATGGGATTGGACTGGGGCAATGTCGATCTCGTCGCGCAGATGGGCGCCCCCAAGGGCTCCAGCCGCCTACTCCAGCGCGTCGGCCGCGCCAACCACCGCCTGAACGAGCCGTCGAAGGGCATGATCGTCCCGGGCAACCGCTTCGAATATCTCGAAGCCCGCGCCTGTCTCGATGCGATCGAGGATGGCGAACTCGATCCCGAACAGTTCCGCCCCGGTGCGCTGGACGTGCTCGCCCAGCATGTCATGGGGGTCGCCTGCGCCGGGCCGTTTCGCGCCGACGAACTGCTCGCCGAAGTGCGCTCCGCCGCGCCTTATGCGGGGCTGCGCGAGGAGGAATGGGAGCGCATCCTGCACCTCAATTCGACCGGCGGCTATGCTCTAAAGGCCTATGACAAATATCGCCGCCTCGTCGAGCAGGAGCCCGGCCTGTGGCGCATCACCAAACCCGTCGTGGCGCAGAAGCATCGCCTCAATGCGGGCGTCATCGTCGACAATGTCATGATGGATGTGCGCTTTCGAAACGGGCGCAAGATCGGGCGGGTCGAGGAAGGCTTCGGCTCGACGCTGACGGTAGGCGATGCCTTCTACTTTTCGGGCCTCAGCCTCGAAGTGGAAGGCTTCAAGGACGCCGACATCATCGTGCGCGCCTCGACCAAGAACGGGCGGATCGTCAGCTATGGCGGCCAGCGGATGAGCATGTCGACCCACCTTGCCGAGCGCGTGCGCGGCTTCCTCGCCGACCGGAGCCAGAGGCAGCGTTTCCCGGATGACGTACGCGAATGGCTCGACGTGCAGTCCAAGCGCTCGATCCTGCCCGAACCGCACGAACTGCTGGTCGAGACCTTCCCGCACGAGGGACGCCATTTCATGGTGAGCTACAGCTTTGATGGCTGGAACGCGCACCAGAGCCTCGGCATGCTCATCACCAACCGCATGGAGCGCGCCGGATTGAAGCCCCTCAACTGGGTCGCCAACGATTATGCCCTCGCGGTATCGTCATTGAAGCCCGTAACCGACCCCAAGTCGCTCTTTTCAGCCGACATCCTCGAAGACGAATTCAAGGAATGGGTCGAGGAATCGCACTTGCTCAAACGCGCCTTCCGCGAAGTCGCGGTGATCGGCGGGCTGGTCGAGCGGCAACACCCGGGCCAGCGCAAGACCGGCAAGCAGGTCAGTTTCTCGACGGACCTTATCTACGACGTCCTGAAGCGTTACGAGCCCGACCATCTGCTCATGCGCGCGGCGTGGGAGGACGCCAAGGCACGGATGACCGAACTCGGCCGCCTCGCCCGCCTCGTCGAGCGCGCGGCCGACACCATGGTCCATGTCGAAGCCCCCCGCGTCACCCCCATGGCGGTGCCGCTGATGGTTGTCATCGGCCGCGAACAGGCCCCCGGCGGGGCCGCCGACGAAGCGCTGCTGGTCGAGGCCGAACAGGCACTGATCGACGCAGCCATGCGCGTGGATTGATCCACCCCTCGTCATCCCAGCGGAGGCTGGGATCCATGCCATCGAGAATATCCGCCGAGACATGGGCCTCAGCCTTCGCTGGGGCGACGTGGACGGTGGACGTCCGCTGACCTAAGGAACCCCATGCGCTATTTCCTCGACACCGAATATGATGGCTTCGGCGGCCGCCTCCTCAGCCTTGCGCTCGTCCCCGAAGAAGAGGGTGATGAGGAGTTCTACGCCATCATCGCCCCCGCCGAGGCGACCAGCGAGTGGGTCCAGCGCCATGTCATCCCCTATCTCAACCATGTCCCCGAGGCGCTGCGCGAGGCGCCTATGCTGCCCGCCGATGCCGCGCAGGCGCTGGGGCATTATCTCGCGCATGACGAGGCACCCGAGATTTGCGCCGACTGGCCCGAGGACCTCGCGCATCTTGCGCGCCTCCTCGTGACCGGGCCAGGCGTCATGGTGCGCGTGCCCCCCTTCACGCTCCGGCTGCTCGACATGACCGGTTTCTCGACCGCGGCGAACTCGAAGGTGCCGCACAATGCGCTCCACGATGCACGCGCGCTGCGGACCCATGTCACAAAGCATTTGGAGGGAATCGCGTAAGGCCGTTAGGAGAGCCTATGGTTCCCCTTTCGTTCGCTTCCCGAAACTTTACCGTGCTCCCCTCGGGCGCGCTCTATTGGGAAGCGCACGAGGCGCTGCTCATCGCCGACCTGCATCTCGAAAAGGCGAGCTGGTTCGCGCGCTTCGGCCAGATGCTCCCGCCCTATGACAGCGAGGCGACGATCGATGCGGTGGCGGATGATGTCGCCGCCTCGGGCGCGCGCTCGGTCTGGTGCCTCGGCGACAGTTTTCACGACCGCTTCGGCTGCGACCGGCTGCCGGTGCGGGCGCGCGAGAAGCTGACCCATCTCACCGAAAATGTGCGCTGGGTCTGGATCACCGGCAATCACGACGCCGGGATGATCGATCATTGCGGCGGCGAGGTGGTGGTCGAGGCCGAACTCGATGGGCTCGTCCTGCGTCACGAAGCGGAGACGCACGAGACGCGCCCCGAATTGTCGGGCCACTTCCACCCCAAGCTCAGGATCAAGTCGCGCGGGCGGCGCGTGTCGCGGCGCTGTTTCGTCGCCACCGAAAAGAAGATGATCCTGCCGGCCTATGGCGCGCTGACGGGCGGCCTCGATGCCGACCATCCCGCGATCCTGAAGGCGATGGGGCGCGAGGCGGCGGCGCTGGTGCCCGTCTCGGACCGCGTCCTGCGTTTCCCGCTCGCCGCCTAGACGAGCCTGGCGCCCACCAGTCCGCGCACCGAATTGCCGATGAAGAAACCGCCCTCGAGGTCGGCGCGCGTCAGCCCGCCCTCGACCGCGCGGCCCTCCTCGATCAACCGCTGGCGCAGCACGCCGGGGAGCAGCCCCAGTTCGGCAGGCGGGGTCACGAGCTGGCCGTCCTTCTCGACGAACAGGTTGGTGAAGCTGCCTTCGGTCAGCTGCCCGTCCTCCCGCTCGAAGATAGTCTCGAAGGCGACGGCGGGATCGCGCGCCTCGTCATAGAAGGCGCGGTCGCTGGTCTTGTGCCGCAATCGCATGTCGGACGGATCGACCGGCAGCGGCTTGATCTGCACGCTGACCGGCTGTTCTGGGGTTTCGGGGAGCGGCAACAGTTCGATCGCCACCCCGCCGCCACGCGCCGCGAGCAGCCGGACGAACGCCGGGTGACGATGCCCGAAGGTCGCCGCCTGCAACTCGTTGCGCGCATCGTGCCGGTCGAAGATGAAGCCGAGGTCCGCCGCCGCCGCCTTGATGCGCGACAAGTGGCGTTCGAGATCGACGATCCCGTCGACGGGGTCGTAGGCCATGGTCTCGATGAGGTCGAAAGGATCGGCAACGCTGGTCACGAACTGTCCTTTAAGCAAACATTCACCCCATTCATTGCCGCCGATGGAATCGACCACAAGCCCCGAACCCAATCCGAGCCGCGCGCGTGACCTTTGCGATACAGTCTCGATTGTCCTGATTAAGACGTTAAATGCCGCATTACCGGCGCTGCCGTCGGCCCGCGCAGGCGCGATCCATCCCATCGAGCCGGTATAAGCGCCCCGCGCATGGGGCTCGAGATTAATCAGCGCCTGCATCGCCGCGATCTTGGGCGCGCCGGTCACCGAACCGCAGGGAAACAGCTTTTCGAGCACGTCGACGGCATCGAATCGCCGATCGAGTCGCGCCGTCACGCGGCTCGTCATCTGGTGGAGCGTCGGATAGGTCTCGACGCTGAAAAGCTCGGGCACCGCCACGCTGCCCGTCTCGGCGACGCGGGCAAGATCGTTGCGTAAGAGATCGACGATCATGAGGTTTTCGGCGCGCTGCTTCTCGTCCTGGCGCAGCGCCTCGATTTCGGCGGCATCGGCGTGCGGGTCGTCGCGGCGCGGCGCGGTGCCTTTCATCGGGCGCGCGGTGAGCAGGCCGTCTTCGAGGCTGAAGAATTGTTCGGGGCTCAAGGAGACGAGCGCGCCCTCCTCATGCTCGATCACCCCGCCCCAGCCGCCGCCGCCGCGTGCGCTCAGCATCGCATAAAGCGCGAAGGGGTCGCCCTCGACGCCAAGCTCGCAGGGAAAGGTGAGATTGGCCTGGTAATAATCGCCCGCATGAAGCGCGCGGTGCACCTCGCCCACGGCTGCCAGATAGTTTCCGCGCGCCATCATCGGACGCGGCGGGTCGAGCCGTGCGGAGCCGAAGTCCGCGAGAAAAACGCCGCGATCGACCCGCTCGGGCGCGCCGAACACCCCGAACAGCAACAGCGGCCCATCGCCTGTCCGCCCCTGCTCTTCGAGCGCGGGATCGAGCGCGAAGCCCGCCTCATAGGCGATGTAGCCCGCGACATGATGGCCCTCGGCGAGCGCGGCGCGCAAAGCCTCGAGCGCCGGGCGCACCTCGGCCTCGCAGGACGCGCGGATCAGCTTGATAGGCGCCTCGAACAGCAGGCTCTCGCCCGCACCGGGGCGCGCATCGTCGAACAGGATCCGCATGGCTTTTCCATGGGCCGCGCTGCGAGCGCACGCAAGGGTTCGACCGACGGCAAATCGCCCCTCTTGTCGCCGCCGCGCCCCGCCGCCTAGAAGAAGCGCCGACAGATCAACCGAGGGGCCAATTCACATGCGACATCTCCTGCTTGCCGCCAGCGCGCTCGCGCTCGTCTCCACGCCTGCCATCGCGCAGGAAGGCGAGGAGCGCTTCGCCCCCAAGCCGGCCGAACTGACCGCGACGGGCATGCCCGAGGTGCTGATGACCCTCGTCGAGGCGATGCGCCCCTATCGCGAGAACCGCTCGGCGGGCTTCTCGGGCTGGGACGCAAGCGATCGCTCGATGCTGGTCTCGACCCGTTTCGGCAATGTCAGCCAGCTCCACAAGGTCGCCATGCCGATGGGCTATCGCCAGCAGCTGACCTTCGAAGCCGAACCCGTGGGCGGCTCGATCGACCCGACCGGCAAGACCATCATCATCTCCAAGGATGCGGGCGGGTCTGAATTCAGCCAGCTCTATCGCTATGACGAAGGCCGCCTGACCCTCCTCACCGACGGCCAATCGCGCAACGGATTGCAGGAATTTTTCGACGACGGCACCCGCATCCTCTACGGCTCGACCAAGCGCAACGGGCGCGAGAGCGACATCTACATGATGGACGTCAATGATCCCGCCAGCGCGCGCCTGGTGCTCGAGGCGCCCCATGTCGGCATGTATGCCGCCGGGCTCTATGCCAACGAAACCAAGGCACTCGTCGGGCGCTACATCCTCAATACGAATATCGACATTTTCGAGCTCGACCTCGCGACCGGCGACCTGCGCCCGATTCGCGATCCGGAAGCCGACGAGGCATTCGGCGACGTCAATGTCGCCCCCGACGGCACCATCTGGCTGACCAGCGACATCGACAGCGACGTCAATCGCCTCGGCATCCTCGACCCCGCGACCGGCAGCTTCACGCCCAAGGCGGACTTCGGCGGCTGGGAGATTTCGAGCGTCGACATGTCGCATGACGGCGCCACCATCGCGGTCGTCACCAACGAGAAGGGCGCGAGCCAGCTCTGGTTCTACGACGTCGCCACCGGCACGGAGAGCCGTGTCGAACGACTCCCCTATGGCCTGATCGGCGGGCTCGAATTCGCGCCTTGGGGGCCGCTTGGCTTCACCATGAACTCCGCGACCAGCCCGTCCGACGCCTATTCGATCGATCCCGTCACGCACGCAGTGACACGTTGGACCCAATCGGAAACCGGTGGGCTAGACCCGCTCGCCAATGTCGAACCCGAACTGGTCGAGATCGAAAGCTTCGACGGCGAGCCCATTTCGGGCTTCCTCTATCGCCCCGACCCCGCGAAGTTTCCCGGCGCGCGCCCGATGGTCATGTCGATCCACGGCGGTCCTGCCAGCCAGTCGCGCCCCGGTTTCCAGGGCAGCGCCAACTATTATCTCAACGAGCTCGGCATCGCGCTCTTCTATCCCAACGTTCGCGGCTCGACCGGTTATGGCAAGCGCTTCATCAGCTTGGATGACGGTCCCTACAAGCGCGAGGACAGCGTCAAGGATATCGGCGCCTTCCTCGACCATTTCGAGGGCGATGCCGCGATCGACAGCGACCGCGTCGGCGTTCGAGGCGGCTCTTATGGCGGCTATATGTGCTACGCCTCGATCCTGCGCTACGCCGACCAGCTTACCGGCGCCGAGTGCAATGTCGCCATCTCAAACTTCGTGACCTTCCTCGAAAACACCCAGCCCTATCGTCAGGATCTGCGCCGCCCCGAATATGGAGACGAGCGCGATCCCGCACAGCGCGCCAAGCTCGAGGAAATCTCGCCCCTCAATCGCATCGAGGAGATCGAGGATCCGCTGTTCGTCATCCAGGGCGCCAACGATCCGCGCGTGCCCCAGTCGGAGGCCGATCAGCTGGTCGAGCGCGTCCGCGCCAATGGCC
Organism: Sphingomicrobium arenosum; assembly: GCF_026157085.1. NCBI lineage: Bacteria > Pseudomonadati > Pseudomonadota > Alphaproteobacteria > Sphingomonadales > Sphingomicrobiaceae > Sphingomicrobium > Sphingomicrobium arenosum. The sequence goes on along the minus strand of NZ_JANPVN010000001.1, from coordinate 2,406,470 downwards.
AAGACGTCTGGTATCTCGTCGGCGAGAATGAGGGCCATGGTTTCCGCAAGAAGGAAAACAGCGACTATTACGGCTGGACCGCGACGATGTTCTGGCAGGACATTTTCTTCGACGATGACGGGGCGGGGGAGTAAGCGCCATGACCAGCATCCTTGCCATCGCCGCCTTGCTCGCGGCCCAGCCTGCCGATGATGCCGCGATCGACGCGCGCGTCGCTGATGTGCTGTCGAAGACCCCGCTGATCGACGGCCACAACGACCTTCCCTATGCGCTCCACCATGCTGCCGAGGGGAGCGTGGCGGACATCGCCGCCGACACGCCCTACATGACCGACCTTGCCCGCATGCGCGAAGGCCGGGTCGGGGCGCAGATGTGGTCGGTGTATATCCCCGCCGGCACCACCGGCGATGAAGCCGTGCGCACCACCATCGAGCAGATCGACCTCGTCGATCGCATGGTCGCCGCCTATCCCGCCGAGCTCGGCTGGGCCCATGACACCAGCGAATTGCTCCATGTCTTCGCCAGCGGACGCATCGCCTCGATGGCGGGGATCGAGGGCGGCCACCAGATCGGCGGCAATCTCGCCGCGCTGCGCCAGTTCAAGCGCCTCGGCGCCATCTACATGACGCTGACCCATTCGAAGACCACCGGCTGGGCCGACAGCGCCACCGACGAGGCCCGCCACGGCGGCCTCAGCGATTTCGGACGCACCGTCATCGCCGAGATGAACCGCGTCGGCATGCTGGTCGATTTGAGCCACGTCACCGCCGAGGCGATGCACGACGCGCTCGATGTCACCGCCGCGCCGGTGATCTTCAGCCATTCCTCGGCACGCGGCGTGACCGATCATGTCCGCAACGTGCCCGACGACGTGCTCACCCGCCTGCCCGCCAATGGCGGGGTGGTGATGGTGACCTTCGTCCCCCAGTTCGTGAATGCCGAGGTGGGGGCATGGGGCGAGGCGCGAGAGGCCGAAATGGAGCGGTTGGAAGCGCTCTATCCACAGATCGATGGCGAGCCGAATGAGGAAGGCCGCGCCGCCTATATGGCATGGATGGAAGCCAATCCCGCGCCCAAGGCCCAGCTCACCGACGTCGCCGACCATATCGACCATGTCGCCCGCGTCGCGGGGCACGACCATGTCGGCATCGGCGGCGATCTCGACGGCATCTCCTCGACCGTCGAGGGGCTCGATTCGGTCGATGATTATCCTGCGCTCTTCGCCGAACTGGCGCGGCGCGGCTGGTCGGACGAGAATTTGGCCAAGCTCGCCGGGGGCAACCTGCTGCGCGTGATGATCGAGGCCGAGGCCGCCGCCGCCGCGATGGCCGCGACCCCGGCCGCGCTCGACAAGCCGCCCATCGCCGACTAGCGACACCGCCATGACCGAGACCCCCATGCCCCCCTTGCGCGCCGCCATCATCCCGGTGACGCCCTTGCAGCAGAACTGCACGCTTTTCTGGTGCACGAAGACCAACAAGGCGGCGCTCTCGGACCCGGGCGGGGATCTCGACAAATTGAAGGCCGCGATCGCCAAGACCGGGGTCGAGGTGGAGAAGATCCTCCTCACCCATGGGCATATCGATCATTGCGGGCAGGCGCGGGTCCTCGCCGACGAGCTCGGCGTGCCCATCGAAGGCCCGCATATCGCCGACAAGTTCTGGATCGACCGGCTGCCCGAGGATGGCGCCAAATATGGGATCCCGGGGATCAGCTTCGAGAGCGACCGCTGGCTCGAGGATGGCGACACGGTCAGCGTGGGCGATCTCACCTTCGGCGTTCATCACTGCCCCGGCCATACGCCGGGCCATGTCGTCTTCCACAATGCCGAATCGAAGCTCGCCATCGTCGGAGACGTCCTCTTCAAGGGCTCGATGGGCCGCACCGATTTTCCCCGCGGCAACCATCAGGACCTGATCGATGCGATCACCACCAAGCTGTGGCCGCTGGGCGATGACACCGCGTTCGTCCCCGGCCACGGGCCGATGAGCACCTTCGGACACGAGCGCGCCACCAATCCCTTCGTCGGCGATGCGGTGCTGGCGCGCGGATAAAGAGTCTGGCGACGGAGCGCGGATACCCTTGCATCGCCCCGCGTTTTCGCTATAGGAGCGCCCACGAGCGACCTCCCGGCGTCTGCCTCTCGGGCACGCGGCTGGTCGCTGTTTTTATTTCGATCAGTAGATGAAGGTGCCGTCATGGCCGTCCCGAAAAGAAAAACCTCGCCCTCCAAGAAGGGCATGCGCCGCAGCCATCACGCGCTGACTCCGGCCGCGTTCCAGGAATGCCCCAACTGCGGAGAACTCAAGCGCCCGCACAATCTGTGCGACGCGTGCGGCCACTATAACGGCCGCGAAGTCATCGCGCCCGAAGACTAAGTCCTAGAGCGAAGCGCAGACAGCGGTGACCGCCAACCCACGGATCGCGATCGACGCCATGGGCGGCGATATCGGGCCGTCGGTGATGATCGAGGGCGCGGCCCTCGCCCGGCGACGCGACCGCGACCTGCGCTTCGACCTTTACGGGGACGAGGATCGTATCGCCGCTGAACTCAAGCGGTACGAAAAGCTGTCGCGCGTCTCCGTCATTCACCACTGTCCCGATGTCATCGGGTCCGAGGAAAAGCCGAGCCAGGCGATTCGCCGCTCCAAGGGCACCTCGATGGGCGAAGCGGTGCGCGCCGTGAAGGACGGGACCGCCCATGCCGCCGTCTCGGGCGGCAACACCGGCGCCCTGATGGCCATCTCCAAGCTCGCGCTGCGCACCATGGAGGGCATCGACCGCCCGGCCCTGTCGGCGCTGCTCCCCACCGTTCGCGACGACGATCTCGTCATGCTCGACCTCGGCGCCAATACCGAGTGCGATGCCCAGAACCTCGTCCAGTTCGCGGTGATGGGTGCGGCCTATGCGCGCACCGTCATGGAAAACCAGCGCCCGCGCGTGCGCCTCCTCAATATCGGCACCGAGGACCTGAAGGGCACCGACGAGTTGAAGGACGCCGCACAGCTGCTCCGCGACGCCGATTATCTCCCCTTCGATTTCCAGGGCTTCACCGAGGGCGACAAGCTGGCACGCGGCGATGTCGACGTCGTCGTCACCGACGGCTTTTCGGGCAATATCGCGCTGAAGACCGCCGAAGGCACCGCGCGCTTCGTCACCGACCTGTTGCGCAACGCCTTCAAGTCGAGCCTGCGCAGCCGCATGGGCTTCCTCATCTCCAAGCCGGCCATGCGCCTCCTCAAGGTCCATCTCGACCCCAACAATCACAATGGCGCGGTCTTCCTCGGATTGAACGGCATCGTCGTCAAAAGTCACGGCGGGGCGAGCGCCAAGGGCGTCGCCAATGCGCTGACCGTGGCGGGCTCGATGGTCCGCAACGACATCACCAAGAAGATCCACGACGATCTCGAGAATTTTCGCAGTCACACGCTCGACAAGCTGAACGAGGCAGCCAAATAATGATCCGTTCGGTGGTCAAGGGATCGGGCAGCGCGCTGCCCAAGACCTGCGTTTCCAATGCCGAACTGGCGCAAAAGGTCGACACCTCCGACGAATGGATTGTCGAGCGCACCGGCATCCGCCAACGCTATATCGCCGATGCGGGCGAGACGACGAGCACGCTCGCGACGCAAGCCGCCAAAAAGGCACTGGAGGCCGCCGGCGCCAGTGCCGACAGCGTCGATCTCATCGTGCTGGCCACCGCCACCCCCGACGAAACCTTTCCTGCGACCGCCACCAAGGTTCAGGCCGCGCTCGGCATCAAGGATTGCGTCGCCTTCGACGTCGCCGCCGTATGCACCGGCTTCCTCTACGCCATCAGCGTGGCCGACTCGCTGCTGCGCACCGGCATGGGCAAGCGCGCGCTGGTCATCGGCGCCGAGACCTTCAGCCGCATCCTCGACTGGGAAGATCGCGGCACCTGCGTGCTGTTCGGCGATGGCGCCGGTGCCATGCTGATCGACGCCGAGGAAGTGGCCGAGGGCGAACAGGATCGCGGCATCATCGCGACCAAGCTTCACGCCGCGGGCGAACATCACGACCTGCTTTATGTCGATGGCGGGCCGTCTTCGACCCAGACCGTCGGCCATTTGCGCATGCGCGGGCGCGAAGTCTTCCGCCACGCCGTCACCAATCTCGCCGAGGTGTTGAACGAAACGCTCGACCTTGCCGGCCTCACCCCTGCCGACGTCGACTGGGTCGTGCCGCACCAGGCCAATGCGCGCATCCTCGATGCCACCGCGAAGAAGCTCGGTCTCGACCCCGCCAAGGTCGTCGTGACCGTCGATCAACACGCCAATACGTCGGCAGCCTCCGTTCCGCTCGCCTTCGACGTGGCGGTGCGCGACGGGCGCATCCAGCGCGGCGACATGGTTCTCCTGGAGGCCATGGGCGGCGGGCTCACCTGGGGGGCGGCGGCGCTGCGCTATTAAGCCCCGCCATTTGCAGCTTTGCCCTTGAACTTGTTGAAAAATTAGGCAAGGATTCGCCTCGTCAGGTCGTTTGAGCCTGATCCGAAACGATTTTTTCTCGGCGCCGCAGGGGGCGGCGCTCAAGAGGGGCGGGAGTTTAGACCATGGCCGATGCCGGTATTGCACGCAGCCAGACCCACATCACCGACGACGCAGGCACGCTGACGCGCGCCGATCTTGCCGACGTGGTCCACGTCAAGCTCGGCCTCAGCCGCGCCGAATCGGCATCGCTGGTCGAACGGCTCCTCGCGCACATGTGCGAAGCGCTGTCGAACGGCGAGAACGTCAAGATTTCGGGCTTCGGCAGCTTCATCCTACGCGACAAGGGCGAGCGGATCGGGCGCAATCCCAAGACCGGCGTCGAGGTGCCGATCGCGCCCCGCCGCGTCATGACCTTCCGCGCCAGCCAGATCATGCGCGACCGGATCGCCGGCTAACATCTTGGCCGGCGCGAAGGACCCCACCGCCTTCCGCACCATCGGCGAACTGTCCGACGACCTCGGCGTGGCGCAGCATGTGCTGCGCTATTGGGAAACCAAATTCCCCCAGCTCGCGCCGCTCAAACGCGCGGGTAATCGCCGCTATTATCGTCCCGCCGACGTCGCCATCGCGCGGCGCATCGACGCGCTCCTCAATCGCGAGGGCTATACGATGGCGGGCGCGAAGAAAGCGCTGCGCGAACCGCCGCCGCCGCCATCCGATCTCGACCGCCTGCGTGCCATTCGCGCCCGGCTCGCCGGGGCGCTCCAGCGCTAGAGGTCCCTTGGCTTGGTGAAAGCGACGAGCCGCCCGCGCCCCGGCGCGATCATCGGCCAGTCGCCCTCTATGTCGATCCGTGCCAGTGCGGCGGTCGGAAATTTCTTCGCCAGTCGATCGCGCGCCGCGCCCTTGTCCCCCTGCGTCAGCATCATCGCGCAGTCGTGCATGCCGGGATTATGCGCGACCAGCATCACCCGCTCGCCACGTGCCTGCCGCGCCAGCATGAGCAACGTCTCCGCGCTGGCCCCATAGAGACTCGGCACGACATGCGGTTCGGGAAGGCCAAGGCAGGTCTCGCGCAATCCCTCCACCGTCTCGGCGACGCGGGTCGCGGGGCTCACCCACAGCTGGTCGATCCTAGCATCCATGTCCTCCAGATAACCGCCCATCGCTTTCGCGGCGGCATGGCCGCGCGGCTCCAGCGGTCGCTCAACATCGCGGAGCGACGGATCGCCCCAGGCCGACTTGGCATGGCGGAGGAGAAAAAGCTCAGGCATCTGCCTTGGCAACTTGCGCGATTTCCGCTCTGTCGGCAACCCGACGCACGGCTTCCTCCAGCGGCACCCTCTCGACGCTCACGCCTTCGGGAAAGGCGGTCATCAGCCGCGACGGGCTGGCCGCCGACAGCAGGACGAAATGCCCCCCATCGCCCGCGCGCCGCACCAGCCGCCCATAGGCCTGCGCCAATTTGGCGCGCACGACCTTGTCGTCATAGGCGCTGCCCCCGCCCGCGAGGCGCCGCGCACCGTGCAGCACGGTGGGGCGCGGCCAGGGGATGCGCTCCATCACCACCAGCCGCAGGGATTCGCCCGGCACGTCGACGCCGTCGCGAAGCGCGTCGGTGCCGAGCAGGCTGGCGCGCGGATCGTCCCTGAACATGTCGATCAGCGTTCCCGTGTCGATCGGATCGACATGCTGCGCGAACAGCGGCAAGCCGGCGCGCGCCAGCCGGTCGGCAATGCGCGCATGAACGCTGCGCAGACGCTTGATCGCGGTGAACAGCCCCAGCGTGCCGCCGCCAGCCGCCTCGATCAGCCGCGCATAGGCGCCGGCCAGCGCGGGGAGGTTGTCGCGCGCCAGGTCGTTGACCACCAGCACCTGCGTCTGCCCCGCATAATCGAACGGGCTTTTCGCCTCGAAATGGCGGATCGGATGATCGAGATGCTGGGCCCCCGTCCGCGCCTCGGCCTCGTCCCAACCCTCGCCTGTCTTGAGCGTCGCCGACGTCATCACCACCGCGTGGGCGGGCTCGATCACCGCCTTGGCGAGCGGCCGCGTCGGATCGAGCCAATGGCGGTGCATGCCGATATCGAAATCGCGTCCCTCGACCCGGTGACAGGCGAGCCAATCGACGAAATCCACGTCAGCCGGCCCGCCGATCCGCGCCAGCATTGCGGCCCAGCCCGCCACCTGCTCGCGCCGCCAGCCGAGCGAGTTGATCGCCCCCTCGACCCGCGCGCGCGCCTGTGAATCGAGCCAATCGGGCGCATCTTCCAGCACCGCTTCCAATCGCCGCGACAGCGCCGCCATCGGCTGCGCCAGCGCCTCCATCGCTTCCAGCGCGGCGGAAGCTGCCTCGACCAGCGGCGCGTCGGGATCGGCCAGCTCGGTCTCCAGCCCATAGCCCGCATCCTGCGCCTTGGCGCGCGCATAGGTCATCGCCCGCACCGCGCCGAAGAATTTTTCCAAGGGCCCCCACGGATCGCCCTCCTGCACTCGCGCGAGCCATCCGTCAGAATTCAGCGCCTGCGCCGCATCGACGATCTTCGCGATCGCCTCGTTGCCCGCCTCGTCATAGCTGGCGAGATCCATCAGCCGCGCCTGCAACCCCCGCCGCCGGCCGCGATGCTTGCCTTCCGGGCCGATGATCCAGCGGCGAAGCTCGATCGCCTCGCGCCCGGTCAGCGCGGCGGCGAAGGTGGAATCGGCGGCGTCGAAAAGGTGGTGGCCCTCGTCGAAGATGATCCGGCTCGGCCCGAACTCGCGCCCGCGCGCCGCGCCGATCAGCACCAGCGCATGATTGGCGATGACGAGGTCCGCCTCGCGCCCGGCGCGTTCGGCGCGCTCGATGAAACATTTGCGATAATGCGCGCAGCCCGCATAGACGCATTCGCCGCGCCGGTCGGTCAGCGCGGTCGCACCGGCGCGCCGGAACAGGCTCGGCAACCAGCCCGGCAGGTCGCCGCCGACCATGTCGCCATCCTTCGAATAGGCCGCCCAGCGCGCCACCAGCTGTGCCAGCACCGCCGCACGACCCGCGAACCCGCCCTGCATCGCATCCTCGAGATTGAGCAGGCAGCAATAATTCTCGCGCCCCTTGCGCACCACAATGCGCTCCTTGCGCCGCACCGGATCGGGCTCGATCCGCGCCCCTTCGGCGTCCAACTGCCGCTGCAGCGCCTTGGTATAGGTCGACACCCACACCGTGCCGCCCGATTTCTCCGCCCACAGCGTCGCGGGGGCGAGATACGCCAGCGTCTTGCCGATGCCCGTGCCAGCATTGGCGAGCAGGACGTTGGGCTGGCGCTCGGCCTTTCGCGGCGCGAAGGTCGGCGCGACCGAGGCCGCCATCGCCCGCTGGCCCTCGCGTCGTTCCGACCCTGCGCCAGTGAAAGCATCGAGCCGCTTCAATGCCTCGTCCTCGTCGACATGGACGGTGCGCGGCGGCGTGGGATGCGCGCCCTCGTCCCATTCGGGCAGGCGAGTGAACAGGCTGCGCTCCATCTTGCCGGGAGTCGGCAGCCGTGCGGCAGCGAGCGGCGCCCACGGCCAACCGGCCCGCGCCAGCGCGCGACCCACCGTCCACGCCCCCTCGCGCTCGGCCCAATCGGTGCCACCGTCCATCGTCTCGAGGAGCGCGCGCGCGATCTCGAGATGCGCCAGCGCGGCGGCTTCCTCGCCTTGCGGTGCCTCCAGCCCCACCGCTCGTCCCAAGCCCGACACGGTCGGCACCGCAAAGCGCGCCGGATGGACGAAGGCGAACAGTTCGAGAAGGTCGAGGCCCGACAGATCTGGGGTCCCCAACCGCCCCGCCACCATCGGCGCGTTCAACAGGAGGTGCGGCGTCTCCGCCGCGCGCGCGATCGCCTCGCCGCGCGACACCGAACGCACCTCGCCCCCCTTGGCCAGCCAGATGCCGGCATGGGTCGCGTGCAGCGCGGGGAGATCAGGGAGCTCGCTCACCCGCCTTCAATGCCGCCATGCGAACGAAAGGGCAACGCAAAGAGGCACTTGTCACCCCTCCCCCCGCTTGCCAGACAGTCGGCATGACCGCCCTGCCCCGACCGCTGCTGCTGCTCGCCCCGCTCGGCTTCTACGGCGCCTATCTGTTCAGCATGGTGCTGGCGGGCGCGCCGCTCGTCACGGTGCTCGACGATGCCGCGGTCAATGTCGCCGCGCTGTTCCTCGCCTTCCTTATTGCCGCCGCCTTGCTCGATGTGGTTCGGCCCTGGCGCTGGCCGATGGGCCTGCGCATCGGCTTCCACATCGCCGCCGCCATCGGCTTTGCCTATCTGTGGTACGCGCTCGTGCTCGGTGGTTTCTCGCTCGGCGCCGACTGGATCAGCGACGGCTTGTCGGCGCGTGCCTTCAGCCAGAATGCGCTGGTCTGGCAGCTCCACCAGGGCGTGCTCGCTTATGCCCTGCTCCTCGTCACCCGCGGGTGGGGGGCCGAACGCATGGCACGCGCCGCCGCGGTCGGGGACAGCGACCCCGGCGCGATCATGGCCTCCAACCACCTCCTTCTCCGCGAGGGCAAGGAAATGGTGCGCATCGACCATGACGATGTCGTGCGCGTCTCGGGGGCGGGCGACTATGTGGAGGTCGTCACGCGCACCGGCACACATCTGTCGAGCCACAGCCTCGGCTGGTTCGAGGACGCATTGCCCGGCGCCTTGCGCGCGCACCGCTCGCACCTCGTCCCCTTGGGCGCCATCGTCCGCAGCGAACCGGCGGGCAGCGGCAAGCTCACCCTCCACCTCGTCAACGGCGAGGATCTCGTCACCAGCCGCGAGGGCGGGCGGCGGCTACGCGCGCTGGTCAAATAGCGCGGCGGGGGTCGGTTCGCGGGCCTTGCGGGTCGTTTGACGGACAATCTTCGGGCGCGCGCCAGCGATGCCGCACATCGCCATTCATGGAAACAATTGTCACCGCCCTCGCCGCACTTGCGCTGTCCGCTTGCATCCCGACGACCGCCCCGCGAGCGAATAGCGCACCCACCGCCGCCCTGCCGAGCCCGCAACAGCTCGACGCCATCATCGCCGCGCATGACCCGCAAGCGCTTGCGATCGGCGTGCTGCGCGGCGGCAAACTGGTGTTCGAGCATTACGACGGCATCGAGGCACCGGGCCAGCCGGTCGATGCGCGGAGCCGCTTCGAGATCGCCTCGATTACCAAGACCATCGCGGCCGAGACCTTCCTGCGCATGGTGGCGGTGGGCGATGCCGACCTCGACACACCCATCGCCAATTGGTGGGTCGATCCCGATGTCGCCGATGATCCGCGCGCCCGGTTGCTCACTCCGCGCCACATCCTCACCCACCAGTCGGGTTGGGACAATTGGCGCTTCTTCCGCGCCGACGGCACGCTCACCTTCAACGCCGATCCCGGCACCCGCTACGGCTATTCGGGCGAGGGCTTCAACGCGCTGTTCCGCGCGATGGAGAAGAAGAGCGGCAAGACCTATGCCGAACTTCTCGACCGCTATCTCCTCGCCCCGCTCGGCATCACCGAGGCCCTTGCCACATTCGAAGCCGAGCCCGGCCCCCACATGGTCCAGAACCGCACCGAGGACGGCGACTGGCTGCGTCCGGCCTGCCGCCCCGGCTTCTGCTGGCCCGCCGGGACGTGGTCGGCGGCCGGCGGGATGAAGATCAGCCTGCCCGATTATACGAAGATCCTCGCTGCCATTGCCGAGGGCAGCGGCTATCCCGCCGCCCTCAAGGCCGAACGCGACGCCATCATCACCGACCAAGGCGGTGATTCAGTCGTCGATTGCACCCTCGCCCCGGCCGCCTGTCCCGAGGCGCAGGGCTATGGCCTCGGCATGGTTCGCATCGATGATGACGGGCACTCGCTGATCGGTCATGGCGGCTATGACTGGAACCAGCTGACGCTCGCCTATGCCGATCAGAAGGGCGATGGCCTCGTCATCTTCCTTGCCGGACCGCCCGAGCCGAACCTCGCCCTGATGCGCGACCTCGTCGCCGCGATCGATCCGGGCTCGCCCTATGTCGTGAGCTACGGCCAATGGCACGACCGCGCCAGCGCCAGTGATTGACGCCCGTCCGGTCATGCGCCAGCTTCCTCGCCCATGACCGAGACCTTCACCGCCGCCGACCGCCGCGCCCTCATCGACGCCCTGCCCAAGGCCGAGTTGCACCTCCACATCGAAGGCTCATTGGAGCCCGAACTGCTGTTCGCATTGGCCGAGCGTAACCAGGTCGACATCCCCTTCGACAGTGTCGAGGCGGTGCGCGCGGCCTATGATTTCTCCAACCTCCAGGACTTCCTCGACATCTATTATCAAGGCATGAGCGTGCTCTTGACCGAGCAGGATTTTCACGACCTCACGCTGGCCTATATGGAGCGCGTCCATGCCGACGGCGTCGTCCATGTCGAGATTTTCTTCGATCCGCAGGGCCATACCGAGCGCGGCGTCTCCTTCGAGACGGTGATGAAGGGCATCACCAGCGGGCTCGACGAGGGCGAGCGCCGGTTCGGCATCAGTCACCGCCTCATCATGTGCTTCCTCAGGCATCTCGACGAGGAGAGCGCCTTTGCCACGCTCGAGCTCGCTCGCCCCTGGCTCGACCGCATCCATGGCGTCGGGCTCGACAGTTCGGAAGTCGGCCACCCGCCGTCCAAGTTCGAGAATGTCTTCGCCGAAGCGCGCGCCATGGGGCTGTTCCCCACCGCCCATGCCGGCGAGGAAGGGCCGCCCGACTATGTCCATGAGGCGCTCGATCTGTTGGGCGTCAAGCGCATCGATCATGGCAATCGCGCGCTTGAGGACGAGGCCTTGACGAGGCGCATTGCCGATGAGGGCCTGATCCTCACCGTCTGCCCCTTCTCCAACCTCAAGCTGTGCGTCATCGATGCCATTGCCGACAGCCCCTTAAAGAAGATGCTCGACCGCGGCCTCAAGGCCACGGTGAACAGCGACGACCCGGCCTACTTCGGTGGCTATATCAACGACAATTTCCATGCCGCCGCGCAGGCACTCGATCTATCGAGGGAGGAGATCAAGACGCTGGCGCGCAACGCCTTCACCGGCTCGCTCCTCTCGCCTGCCGACCAGGCACCGCACCTTGCTCGGATCGAACAACTGTGACCGACAAGATCTGGATCAGCGCCGACAGCCTGCTCGCCGACAGTTTCCGGCTGGCGCGCGCGATCCTCGCCAGCGACTATCGGCCCACCCATATCGTCGGCATCTGGCGCGGCGGCGCGCCGGTCGGCATCGCGGTGCAGGAATTGCTCGCCTATCACGGACAGGAAGCCGACCATATCTCGATCCGCACCTCTTCCTACACCGGTATCGACCGACAGGAGAAGGAAGTGCGCGTCTTCGCGCTCGGCCATCTGATCGACACGCTCGACCCCGAGGACCGCCTCCTCGTCATCGACGACGTGTTCGACACCGGCCGGTCGATCGAGGCATTCCTCGCCGAGTTGAAGGCGCGCTGTCGCCACAACATGCCGCGCGAGACGCGCATCGCCACGGTCTATTACAAGCCGCGGCGCAACCAGACCCAGCTTGCGCCCGACTATTACGTCCACCAATGCGACGACTGGCTGGTCTTCCCGCACGAGATTTGTGGCCTGTCGGAAGAAGAGATCGCCGCGAGCAAACCGCTCGCCGCGACCATCCTCGGCAAGGACTAAGCCCTTATTCCTCGTGAACGGTGGTGGTCGTACGCGTAACATCACCTTCCGCCGAGCTGGGCCGCTTGGTGCTGGTCACCGTGTTCATCAGAGCAATGCCGACGAGAACGACGGCGCCAATGCCGACCCAGAGCGCCGGGACGCCGAGCATGATCGCGCCATAGGCTAGGCCCGCGATGACGAGTAGAGAACCGAGAAAATAGACTGCCGAACTGTTCATGGGTGAAACTCCCCTCTGGTAAGTAGAAATCTACGCGCGGAGAGAGGCGCGGTTCCCAAGTGGTTGATGCGGCGCACAAAGCGCGATAACCGCACAGCATGACCGATCTCGACACGCTCGCCGCCGCTGCTCGCAACTCCAAGGCCTGGCCCTTCGAGGAAGCGAAACGGCTGGCCAAACGGTTCGGCGGCAGCGCCCCCGACCGCCCCGTGCTGTTCGAGACCGGCTATGGTCCCTCGGGGCTGCCGCATATCGGCACCTTCAACGAAGTGCTGCGCACCACCATGGTCCGCCGCGCCTTCGAAGCGCTCATGGGTTGGCGCCCGCAAGACGGCAAGACCCGCCTCATCGCTTTTTCGGACGATATGGACGGCCTCAGGAAGGTCCCAGACAATATCCCCAACCCGCAGCTACTCGCCGACAATCTCGGCAAGCCGCTGAGCCGTATCCCCAATCCGTTCGATACCGACGATGAAAGCTTTGCGGCGCACAACAATGCGCTGCTCCAGCGCTTCCTCGACCAATATGGCTTCGACTATGAATTCATCGCAGCGAGCGACAAATATAATTCGGGCGAGTTCGACGAGGCGCTCCGCACCGTCCTGCGCCAGAATGACGCGATCCTCGACATCATGCTGCCGACGCTGCGCGAAGAGCGCCGCACGACTTATTCGCCGATCCTCCCCATCTCGCCGACCACCGGCCGCGTCCTGCAGGTACCGGTCGAGATCCTCGACGCCGACGCCGGCATGATCGCCTTCACCGACGAGGATGGCAGCCGCGTCGAACAATCGGCGCTCGGCGGCAATGCCAAGTGCCAGTGGAAGGTCGACTGGGCGATGCGTTGGGTCGCCTTGGGCGTCGACTATGAGATGTACGGCAAGGACCTCACCGATTCGGGCGTCCAGTCGGGCCGCATCGCCAAGGTGCTGGGCGGCGCCAAGCCCGAGGGGCTCATCTACGAGATGTTCCTCGACGAAAAGGGCGAGAAGATCTCAAAGTCCAAGGGCAATGGCCTGTCGATCGAGGATTGGCTGACCTATGGCTCGGAAGAGAGCCTTGCTTTCTATATCTACCGCGAACCGCGCAAGGCCAAGAACCTCCACCTCGGCTTGGTGCCGCGCGCGGTCGACGAATATTGGCAGTTCCGCGGCAATTATCCGACGCAGGAGCTCGACAAGCAGCTCGGCAACCCCGTCCACCACATCCACAATGGCGACGTGCCGACCAAGACGCTGCCGCTCAACTACGGGCTGCTCCTCAACCTCGTCAGCCTGCCCGGCCTGCAGGACAAGGAGGTCGCGTGGAAATTCGTCAAGCGCTACGCCCCCGAGGCGACGCCCGAGAGCGATCCCGAGCTCGACACGCTGATCGGGCTGGCGGTCAATTACGCCCGTGATTTCGTGGTGCCGGGTTTGAAGCGCCGTGCTCCCGTCGGCCATGAGGTGGACGCGTTGAAGGATCTCGACGCCAAGCTCGGCGCGCTCGACCCCGGCACCAGCGCCGAGGACATCCAGAATATCGTCTTCGAGGTCGGCAAGGCCTATCCGTTCGAGAGCCTGCGCCACTGGTTCCAGGCGCTGTACGAGACGCTGCTCGGCTCCCGCCAGGGGCCGCGCATGGGCAGCTTCATCGCGCTCTATGGCGTGGAGGAAAGCCGCAAGCTCATCGCCGAGGCGCTCGCCAGCGCCTGAGCCATGAAAAAAGGCCCGCTCGGTCGAGCGGGCCTTTTCATTAGCGTCGGGGGCTGACGCGTGAGGCGAGCCTCTATTCTTCTTCCTCGTGCGCGTAGCTCTGCACCGGATCGGTCGGCTGCGGACCGCCGGACTGGTTCACGTCGGGCGCACCGCCCCGCGGGGCATGGTCATAGTCGCCGATCGCATTGGCCTCGTCGCCCTTCTGGCTGTCGGGCCGGTTGACCTGGTCCTGCGGGCCGGTCGAGGCGATCGAGGGACCGCCATTATTGCCCTGCGCGGGATTGTGATTCACATCTGCCATGACAAAAACTCCTTTCACTTCAATAGCGAAGGAGGGGCGGATGGGGTTCCGGCATTCGCCGCCTATTTGCGCTTGGCGGTCGCTTTCTTGGCATTCGCAGGCCCGACCTTCAACGCCGCCATGCGCGCTTCCAGCTCTTCCTCGCGGCGCAGCGCGTCGATCGAGGCCACCAAGGGGCGCGCGGCGGCCATGCGATCGATGAGGTCCCGGCTGCGCTGCACGACGCGCGCCGCCTTGCCGGTGCCGCCAGCACCCTGACCGGACGGCTTACGCCCCGCCGTAATCGCCGCGACATCGCTGCGTGCCTGTTCGAGTTCAGCCTCCACCTCGCTGATCGAGACCGCGAGCTCGGCGGCGTGCGCTCGTGCTTGGGTCGCGGCCAATGCCTGCGCCGCGGCTTCGGCCTCGAGCGTCATCTGCCGCTCGACCGCGTCGCGCGCGAGGTCGTCGCGACCCTTGTCGAGCGCATAGGCCGCATCCTTGCCGAGCCCCGCCGCGGCGTCCTTGTCGGCTTGGGCGGCGGCGTCGGCGATGGCAGCCTGATGCTCGGCCTTGGCCTTGGCCCGCACGAGGTTGGCGCGCGCCTGTTCGATATCGCGCACCGCCTGGCCCAAAAGCGCGGGGCCCGTCGCCTTTTCGGCGGCGCCGAGCGCGCTGTCGATCCCGCTGGCGACCACGCGCCGTGCGCGCTGGAAGAAATTCTCGGCTGTCATGGCGCTACGCCCCCCTCGATACGAAACTGGCGCGACCATGGCGGGCAAAGCTTGACAAGTCATGACCCTTTTGGCCGGCGGGAACCAAAAAAAAGGCGCCGCTTCTTGATGAAGCGACGCCCTCATGCCCTGGCGATCCCGCTCGTCGCCAAATGTCCTACCAGAAGAAGTCGTAGATCACGTCGACGACATCGCCCGAGTAGATATCGACGAGCAGCGCATCGTCATAATAGCGCACCCAGCGATAGGGGCCGTAGACGGGCGGCAGGCGATAGCGCCACGGATCCGAGATCCAATAGCGGCTCGAATAGAAGGCCGGCCGCATGTTCCAGCCGATCTGGTGCCGGCGATAGTTCCAGCCGAACGGGTCGTAATAGAAGCCAAGGCGGAAGATCGACCGGTTGCGGTCGCGATAATGGCGCCAGTTGTAGCGGTGATCGTTGCGCCAGCTGTCGCGGTGCCAGCGACGATAGTCGCGGCCGTTGTAGCGCACGATGCTGTCGCCATTGCGCCGCGCATCGCGCGCACGGCGGTCGCCGCCGTCGCGATACTGGTCGCGCGAATGGGCCGTGCGATCGCGTACCCGGTCGAGCCGGTTGTCGGTCTGCTGCTCGACGGTGCGTGCCCGCTCGAGGTTGCGGTCGGCGCGGCGTTCGGCACGGCTGCCCTCACCCGCCCTGCGATCGGTGCGACGCTCGAGCCGTTCGGCGCGCTCGAGGCGACGGTCCGCACGCTGTTCCTGGCGCTCGGCCCGCTCAAGGCGATTGTTGGCGCGTTCGCGGTTGAAGCGACGCTGTTCGCCCTGCGCCTGTTCGCGACGTTCGGACCGGCTTTCCGTCCGCGCTTCCTGACGGCGTTCGCGTCGCTGCTCGGTGCGCTGGCGCGACTGCTGTCGACGTTCCTGCCGGGCCTGGCGGCGTTCCTCGCGCGCCTCGCGTCGCTGTTCGCGTGTTTCTTCGGGCTGCGCGGTCGAGACGGTCGTCGCCGCGCTATTGGTCGCTGCATGTGCCGCGGCCGGAGCCGCCAGCGCCATCGCGATGGTCATGGTCAAAGCAGTGCGCATGTTACGCCTCTCCTCACTCGTTACGCTTACTTTCGGTTGTTATATTGCCGCTAACGGGTGACCCTAAGCTGAACGTGGCTGCAGGCCTTTCTTCATCCTGCGCCGCCGAGCCTGCGCGCAGCGCCGCCGCCGCCGCCAGCCCAGCCTGTACGATCCGCGGACCCGACCCACAGGGGCAGCGATGGGCCAGCGCGCCCAATTCGGCCTCGCTCGGCGCCGCATTGGTGCTGAGCAGGCCGACCAGCGCGGTGATGAAGCCGGGGTCGCAAAAGCCGCACATGCTCGCATCCGCCGCGCGCCAGGCGGCAAAGATCGGATGCGAGGGCGGCAGGCCTTCGACGCTCACCACCTGCGCCCCTTCCGCGCGCGCGATGGACAGCGAACAGGCGCGGACCGCCTGGCCATCCACCAGCACCGTGCAGGCATGACAGCCGCCATCGTCGCAGCCGCGTTTGGGTCCCGTGATATTAGCCGCCTCGCGCAGCGCCTCGAGCAGCGGCGTGGCGGGATCGAGCGCGAAGGCCATCGGCTGGCCGTTGACGGTCATGCGGGTCATAAAGCCGAAGCCTAGGCCCTTTTTCCGTGGTTACAAGCGCGCCCTGGTTCGGCATGGTCGGGCGACATGTTCGGGGGGACGGAGACGTTGTCGGGGCGCATTGGCGCCATCACGACCGGCGTGCGGGGAGGGTCGCGCCTTCCCCTATTGTTCCTCCATGGCGTCGGCTCGGACAAGAGCGTCTGGATGCCGCAGCTCGCGCATTTCGGCCAAGAGCGGCTCGCCATCGCCGCCGACTATCCGGGCTACGGCGACAGCCATTTCCGCCCCGGTGCCACCCGCAAAGATTATGCCGATGCGATGATCGCGCTGCTCGACCGGCTCGAGATCGGCGAGGCCCATGTCTGTGGCCTCTCGCTAGGCGGGATCGTGGCGATGGAGATGGCAATCCACCATCCGACACGCGTTGCCGGATTGGTCATCGCCAACAGCTTCGGGCGTCATCCGGACGGCGAGGCGATCTACGACCGCTCGGTCGGCGCGGCGCGCTCGATCGGGATGGAGGCGCTCGCCCGCACACGCGCTGCCAGCCTGCTCGGGATTGAGCCGCCCGCCGGGCTCGAGGACGAGCTCGTCGAGACGATGGCGGCGATCGACCCCGAGGCCTATGTGTTGGGCGCCGAGGCGGTGTGGCGCGCCGACCTGACCCGCGATCTGCACCGCATCCACAGCCCTGCCCTCGTGCTGTGCGGCACCGAGGATGCCATCACCCCGCCAGCCCTGTCGGACGCGCTGGCCGCCGCCTTGCCCGCCGCGCGCCGCGTCGACATTGCCGAGGCCGGCCATCTCACCAATGCCGAGCGCCCGCTCGCCTTTAACCGGTTGGTGGAGCAGTTTATCTCCGATTTGGACGGAAAAGCATAAGCTTACCGGCATTTTAACCTTAACGCTTAGCCAGATATTCGGCTTGTCCTGTCATTTCGAATGGCATGACGAACCGTGCCATCCGCTTCGCCCTGCCGCTCCTCGCGGCCTCGCTGGCCGCGAGCCCGACGGGTGCGGTGGGCATGAGCGCCAGCATGGATCGCAGCGCCCCCGCGCCCCGGCTCGCCATTGCAGCGCCCGCGGTCGGCACCAAGGCCAGCGCGATTCTCGGCACCTCCTCGGCGCTCGCCGCGATCCGCAGCCAGCAAGCCGCCCCCGCTCTTCCCATCGCGAGCATGACCGGTGCGGTGACCGCGACTCCCACCGTCGCGACCCCCGTCGCCGCCACCAGCATCGTCGCGACGACTGCTGCCTCTAGCCTGCCATCGACAGAGGGGCTGCGTCCCGCGCATCGCCTCGCCCCCGACCTGCGCCCGGCACATGCCGTCCGACCCGACGTCTTCGGCTCGACCGCCTTGAGCGTCTCCAAGACCGCCTTCAATGATCGCTTCGCGCAGGTGTTCGCGAGCCGCGCGCTCGGCCCCGCTGCCGCCGTCGCGGCGCGTCACGCGGCCACCGACCGGATGAGCGCGCTCCACGACATCAACGCCTATGTGAATGCGCGCGTCACCTTTACCGACGACCAGCGCGCGCATGGCCGCGCCGACCGCTGGAATGCGGCGGCCGAAACCCTCTCGTCGGGCCGCGGCGACTGCGAGGATTATGCCATCGCCAAGATGCAGATGCTCCGTGCCGCCGGTTTCGACGCCGAGGACCTCTATCTCGTCGTGCTGAAAGACCTCGTCCGCCGCGCCGACCATGCCGTCCTCGTCGTGCGCCACGACGACCGGTTCCTCGTCCTCGACAATGGCACCGATCGCATTCTCGATTCGGACGACGTGCGCGATTACAAGCCGATCTTCAGCTATTCTGCGGGCAAGTCGTGGATCCACGGTTACGAGCGCAAGGCGCCGGTGCCCGCGCCGCCCCGCTCGCTGCCGGTGCAGGTCGCCGCGCTCGCCGCCAACTAGGCGACTAGCGTTCGGTCAGCGCTTCCGAGCGCGCCTTGTTCAGGGGCTTCATCAGATAGGCCAGCACGCTCTTGCGCCCGGTGATGATCTGCGTGTCGGTCATCATGCCCGGCGTGATCGGCAGCTGGGTCGAACCCGCTTCCAGATAGGCCTTGTCGGTCTCGACGATAACATTGAAATAGGCCTCGCGCTCGACCTCGTCATAGATGCTGTCGGCGCTGATCTCCACGACCTTGCCATCCAGTCCGCCATAGATAGAAAAATCATAGGCGGTGACCGTGACGAGCGCCGGGTCGCCCACCGCGACGAAGGCGATATCCGACGGCTTGACCCGCGTCTCGACGAGCAATTTGTCGCCCACCGGCACCACTTCCATCACGCTCTCGCCCGCCTGGACGAAGCCGCCGATGGTGGTGACGGCAAGATTGTTGACCACGCCGTCGACCGGCGAGCGAAGCTCGGTACGCGCCAGCCGCCCCTCGGCGCCGCGCAGGCTTTCACGATTGACCGCGATACGGCTCGCGACCTGGCTGCGCTCGTCCAAGGCCTGCTGCTGGAAGTCGGCGCGCGCTTCGGCGGCCTGCGCATTGGCCTCGGCGATGGCGGCCTGCGCGCGGCCTCGCTGCTCGCGCGCCGCCGCGATCCGGCCCTCGAGGTCGATGACTTCGCGCCGTGCGTCGGCAAGCTCGGTTTGCGGCACGATGCCCCGCTGCGCCAGCGGCGCCAGCCTGTCGACATTCTCGCGCGCGAGCCGCACAGAGGACGTCAGGCTGGAGATGGTCGCATTGGCTTCCTGCACGTCGGCCTGCGCCTGGCGGGCCTGCGCGTTCAGCGCGCTGACCCGGCTCGACAGCGCCGAGCGGCGGGCGCGGATGACCGCACCCTCGATGGCGCAATCGGCGCCCTCGCAGCCGAGCGCCCCGCCGGTGCCCTCGGCGCGTAGCCGCGCTTCGCGCGCCTCGAGGCTGCGCGTCTCGGCAGCGATCTCGCCCAGCGCCGAGGCGCTCTGCGTGTCATCGAGGCGCGCCAGCAATTGCCCCGCCTCGACCCGCTCGCCCGAGCGCACCAGCAATTCCTCGACCACCGCCGGCTCGCTCGCCTGGATGAGCTGCACCTTGGAGGAGGGAATGACCTGCCCCGGCCCGCGCGTCACCTCATCGACCTCGGCGATCAGCCCGGCCCAGATGAGGAAGGCGGCAAAGGCACCGGCGATCAGCAGGATCGTTGTGCGCGCGCCGCTGCGCGGCGGCCGCGCGGCGGCGCGGTCGCGGTCGATGAAGGAGAAAGCGTTCATTGCTGTTGCCCCTCGGCAAGGCTGGCGGCGTCCGGCTGGGCGGCGCGCGCGGTCTGGTTATGGGCGATGCGCGCCGCAGCGCTGCGCTGACGCGTCGGATCGGGCAGGCTCGGTCGCCATTCCTTGGTCATGTCGACGAGCCCGCCGACGTCATTCTCGGCGCGGTGGATGGTCGGATCTTCCTGCCGTGTCGGGAACGGCTTCGGGGCTTCGGGCGCGATCGCCTCGGCCAGTTCCTCGCCAACCAGCCCGGCGACCGGCGGCGCATTGCGCTGCAGCGAGGCGATCGAGCGCGGTTCGCCGCGATAGGCGGCGCGGAAGGCGGCGGGGCGGCCCCAGCCTCCCGGCCAGCGATAGAAGATGTGTGCGCCCAGCTTCTCGACCTTGTCGAGCATCGGCGCCCAACGCGGCGCGACATAATCGGCGTGATAATGGGTCGCCATGCCAACCGAAGGCTCGACCCGGCCCGCCAGCGCCTGCGCCGCAATGTCCTTGGCGCTCGCCCAGGCCGCGGCGGCGGGGCGGCGGTCGAGCGAGCCGTCGCAGGTGAAGCTGAACTGGCAGACGGGCTTCTTCGCGCCTTCGTAGACAACGCCGCACACGCTCGCCGGGAAGGCCGGGTGGCGGACGCGATTGAGGACCACCTGCGCCACCGCGCGGCGTCCCGCAATCGGTTCGAAGCCCGCCTCGTAATAGATTGCCTGCGTCAGGCACAAATGTGCGCGGTCGTAGGACAGGCTGCCCGGCGCCGCCCCGTCGAAGCCGCGTGCCGACGGATTGGGCCCGCCAGCAAAAGGCAGCGAGGCGTTGATGATCTCGGCGCTGGCGCCGAGCGCTGCCATGTCGGTCACCGCCGCGCCGGTCGCCGCCTCGACGACCGCATCGGGCGCCGGAAGCGGCGCCGTGATCCGCGCCTCGGCGAGCGGGGTGGCCGGCGCCCGCGCGCCCATCGGCAGCAGCAGCACCGCAGCCAGCGCAAGCGCCGTCATCGCAAGAATCGCAAGCGCAATGCGCACGCGCTGGAGGCCGAGCGCGCGGGTCACGATCCGCTTGCCTCCGCATTGCCGCCCGACGCCTTGTTCGCTGCCGCATTGAGCGTGGCCAGCACCTCGTCGCGCGGCCCGTCGGCGACCAGCCGTCCCTTGTCGATGACCAGCAGGCGGTCGACGATCGACAGCATCTGGTGACGATGGGTCGACACCAGCAGCGTCTGCTCGGGGCGCAGGGCGGTCTTCAGCTTGTCGATGAAATAGCGTTCGGTCTGCGTATCCATCGCGCCCGTCGGCTCGTCGAGATAGAGCAATTTGCAATCCGACACGAGCGCGCGCGCCAGCACCAACAGCGACCGCTGCCCGCCCGACAACGCCCCGCCACGTTCGCCGACCGACAGGTCGAAGCCCGCCGCGCCCTGGCTGAGAAAGAGGTCGGCGCCCGACCGGCGCACCGCGTCGATCAGCTCTTCATCGCTCGCCCGCGCCGCGCCCAGCATGAGATTGTCGCGCACCGTGCCCGAGAAGAGCTCGGCATCCTGTCCGACGAAGCGGAAGGCGTCGCGCAGCTGGTGCGGGTGATATTGGCGGCTGTCGAGGCCATCGACGGTCATCACGCCTTCGCTCGGCGGGTAGAGGCCGCACAGCACGCGTCCGAAGGTCGACTTGCCCGACGCGACCCGTCCAATGATCCCGATGCGCTCGCCCGGGGTCACGCGCAGGTTGATCTCGGACAGGCTGTCGACCGAGGCGCCCGGATAGCGGAAGGACAGGCGGTCCATCGCCACCACGCCCTCGCGCACCTCGGGGGTGATCGAGCGCGAGGAGGCGGCGCGCTCGTCGGGCGCGTCCATCATTTCCTGCAGGCTGTCGAGCGTTGCGGTGGCCTGCTTGGCGCGGGTCATGAGCAGCGCGAACTGCCCCACCGGCGCCATCGCCCGGCCCGCGATCATGACGATGGCGATGATCGCGCCCATCGTGATGTCGCCCGCGTGGAAGAGGTAGAAACCGCCGATGATGAGCGCCACGCTCATCGCTTGCTGGGTGACGGCGGCAAGGTTGGTGGCGATGGCGGTCAGGCGGCGCATCCGCTCCTGCGTCGAGGCCGACATGTTGGCAAAGCGCCGCCAGCGCCCGAGCATCTGGCCTTCTGCGCGCGCCGATTTCAGCGTCTCGGCCCCGCCGATCGCCTCGACCAGCACGCTATGCTGGAGGCTGGCATCGGCCTGTGCGTCGAGCGCGGTGCGCCCCATCGCCTTTTGCAGGCTGAGCCCGACGATCACCATGACCGCGATGAGCGTGATCGGCACGAACACGAGCCAGCCCGCGAGCAGCGCGATGAAGATGAGGAAAATGCCCATGAAGGCGATGTCGACCATCAGCACGACGCTGGTGGAGGCGAAGAAGTCGCGAACCTGCTCATATTCGGACACGCGGCGCGCAAAGGCGCCGGTCGAGCCCTTCTTCTGCGCCAGCGGCAGGTTCATCACCTTCTCGAAGATACGCTGCGAATAACGCGCATCGAGCTTGCGCCCGATCTCGTCGACCAGCCGCGAGCGCGCGAGGCGGAGCGCATAATCGAACATCAGCGCAAGGGCGACACCGGCGGCCAGCACCCACAGCGAAGAAATCGCCTCGTTGGGGATGACCCGGTCGTAGACGTTCATGGTGAAGAGCGGCACCGCGAGCGCGAGCAGGTTGATGACCATCGCGGCGAGCAGCACCGGGCGGAAATCGCGCCGCGCCTTCCACACTTCGGACCAGAACCAGTGGCGGCGCTTGGCCTTGTCCCACGGCCGCTCGCCTTCGCGTTCGCGGGTGGGATCGGGCTCGACCTCGACCGCGCGCCCGGTCAGCGTGGGCGACAGTTCGGCGCGCTCGATCCACAGCGGTTCCTCGATGCCGGGGGCATAGACGAGCGCCTGGGCGCCCTCCAGTTCGAGCAGCACCGCAGCGCGCCCGCCCTCGAGCTCGAGGATCGCAGGCAGTTGGCGCGCCCGCCACTGGCGCAGCCGCCGATGCTCGACCGGTGCGCCGCGCATCCCGGCCTGTTCGAGCGCAGGTTCGATCTGGTGGAAGGGCAGGAGTCCCTGTTCGTCGAGCGCCAGCCCGGCACGGAGCAGGACTGGCGATGACGGGCGGTCGCCCAGCCGGGCGACATAGGCAAGACAGTCTAGGACGGGATCGAGCGCGTGGGATTGCTCATCGGATAGCCATGCCGCGAAACTCATACCCCGTCCCATTCATATCCGTTCGTTAATTGGCCGGCGGGCCCATCATCGGATATTCGAGGCTCTCTTCCTCGAGATCCGTGGCAGGCACCGGATTGACCCAATATTGCAGGCGATCCTGCTCGTAAGCGGGCGTCGCCATTTCAACGTCCATCGCCTCGACAAGGCGGTTGGTGGCGGCGAGCACGCGATATTGCGCGTAGAGCTGCGCCAGCTGCGCGGTCTCGAGCTGCGCCTGCACGTTATAGCGGGTGTTCTGCGCATCGAGCACGTCGAGCAGCGAGCGGCGGCCGACGTTGAACTGCTCGCGATAGGAGAGCAGCAGTTCGTCGGTGATCGACGATTGCGCCGACAGTTCCTCGACGAGGCGCCCCTGGTTCGCAAGCCGCGACCAGGCGCTGCGCGCCAGTTCCTCGGCATCGCGCTGCTTTTCGAACAGGCGGGCATGGACCTCGTCGGCCCGCGCCTGCTGTTCGCGCACATTATAGGCGTTGGTACCGCCGTTGAAGACGTCCCAGCGCACGACGCCGCGCGCCTGATAATCCTCGGTGATGCCCGAGAAACCGTCGATATCCTCGCCATAGCGGGCGCGGCCCTCGAGATTGATGCGCGGCCCCATCTCGCCCTTGGCCTTGTTGATGAGCTGGCGCGCGGCAGCATAATCGGCGATGGCTTCCTCGACCATCGGATTATCGACCCGGGCCAGTTCGATCGCCGCACCGAGCGTGTCGGGCATGGCGTTTGACAGGTCGGGCGGCATGCTCACATCGCCGATCGGGAGGCCCGACAGGCGCTCGAAGCTGATCGCGGCGAGGTCCAGTTCTTCCTGCGCCTCGACGACGCGCGCCTCGGCCGACTGGAGACGCTCCTGCGCCTGTTGAAGGTCGGCGATCGAGATCGAACCGGCATCCACGCCCTGCTGGAGGTCGCCCGCGAGTCCGCGGTGGAACAGCGCATTGTCCTGCGCGATCGCGACCAGCCGTTGCTGGAGCAGATAGTCGATATAGGCGCGGCTGATGTTCAGCGCGATATATTCGCTGCGTTCCTCGATGCGCGCTGCAGCGGCATCGGTGCGCGCGGCCTGGTGGCGAATTTCCGCCTCGCGCGCGCCACTGTCGAACAACAGCTGGTCGACGGTCAGCGCGATTTCACGCGGATAGAGCGTGTCGCTGGCGATACCGAGCGAACGGCGCGTCGGGTTGCGCAGGCTGCGGATCCCCGCCGAGGCTTCGACCGAGATGCGCGGATAATAGAGCCCTTCGGCCTGGCGCCGCTCGTACATGGTCGCCTCGCGATTATGCACGGCCTGCCGGATTTCCGGGCTGGTCTGCAGCGCGTAGGCGATGGCTTCCCTGAGGTCGGCGCCCTGCGCCGGGGTTCCAAGGATCGCGGCCATGGTGACCGATGCGACTGCAATCAAACGCTTCTTCATGTCTTGCCCCTCTCTGGTCCCACACATGCGAGCCGCCCGTCCCAGGCGCCCGCCCGGCGGGGCTTAGCCGTTGGCCAGCCCCGCATCGGGTTGAAGCATCGCTGCTTCAGCTTCACTAAATGCGCCATTTTCGGCGGTAAATCCACCAAATTGCATGCTGTCCCAAAGCGACACAGCATCATTGGCAGGCAACATGGCCAGTTGATCCAGCGCAGCATCGCCTTCGCCAAGCGCGGCGAGCGCGGTCGACACGGCATCCTCGCCGCCCAGTTCGACCATCGCCTCGCCAAGGATCGCGGCGAGGTCGGGGGCACCTTTGCCACCCGCTTCGCCCAGTGCGGCAAGCGCCTCGGCCCCGGCCATCGCGACATCGCCGCCACCGAAGCTCGCGCCCATGTCGGGCATGGGCAACGGCGCCTGGTCGGCGACCATCGGCGAGACCGCCGCAAGGTCGGCATCGCCATTGTCGAGCCCGCCGATGTCCCAACCGCTGTCGACCGGCATCGGGCCGTCGAGCGGTTCGACGCCATCATTGCCGCCTTCGTCCGACACCTCGGGCGCGCCGATGATCGGCGAGATGACCTCGAGCGGAACGTAATTGTCCATCACGATCGGCGCGAGTTCGTCATCGCCCGCCATCTCGTTGCTGTCGACACCGCGGATCACGACCGGCTCGTTCATCGCCGCGAGGCCGAAGCCCATGGCGATCGCCGACCCCATCATCAGCGACTTGCTGGTTTCGCCGCTATTGTCATTGTCGGCGAGGACGAGCGTCGTGCCCGCCATCAGGCTCATCGACAGTTCGAGCGGCGCGGGCTGGGCCACCACCGGTACCGGCGTGTCGCCAAGGCTATCCACGGTCACATAGACAACAACCGGTGCGGTCGATCCGGTCTCATAGACGGTCGCGACAGTCGTCCAATTGTCGCCGCCGCCATCGACGTCCACCTGCAGTGTCCCATCGTCGAGGAAGCGCACATAACCGTCGGCGACAAGGTCGGTACCACCGGTGACGTTGAGCAGCATGCTCAGGTCGATCACGTCGCCTTCGACCGGATCATAGTCGGTAACCGTGTCGGCGCTGCCGTCGGTGACCGAGCTGTTCGACATGATGAAGGTGTCGGCACCCGGCCCGCCATTGAGCTGGTCGTCGCCATTGCCGCCACGGATGATGTCGTTGCCGGCGCCACCGGCAATCACGTCATTGCCGGCACCGCCATAAAGATAGTCGTTGCCGTCGTTGCCGTTGATCACGTCATTGCCGTCATTGCCCGCGATCGAATTGTTGCCGGCATCGCCCGACAGGATGTCGGCATTATTGGTCCCGACGTGATTGCCCGGATAATCCTGGACGATGGTCGTCTCGATCGACCCGGTCACGCTGTCGCCATCACCGTCGGTCGCCACGATGTCGAAGTCCTGGTTGATGGGGATACCGGCGCTTTCACGGCCCAGCGTGAAGATGCCGAGATCGAACGTGCCCTGGTTGCTGTCGTCCGAATTGACCAGCACCGTGTTGAAGTCGGTATCGGTCTCGATCGCATATTGATCGTTCGGACCCATGCCGGTGATCGTCACGGTATTATCGTTGTTGAAGGTGACCGAATATTGGCCGCCGTTCACCGAGACCGTGTTCGCATTGCCCGGATTGTTGACCGTATAGGTCCCCTGCAGGACAATCGCATTGCCGACCTTGGCATAGTCGTAGATCACGACCGTCTGTACGTCGATGATGGTGCCTTCGAGCCCGTTCCCGTCGAAATAATAGTCGCGCGCATTCTGCTGGTTGGGATCGGCGACCGCCGCGATGTTGAGCGTGGCGAACTTCACCGGGCCATTGGTCTGCGGCACGGTCTGCTGGAAGCGGTCGGTGCCGCTATAGCTGTCATAGTCGAAGCCCGTGCCGCCACCAGCGTTGCCGCCGACATCGACCGCATCCTGGACGAGGTCGAAACGGACGGTCTGGCCAGCCGTGACCGACTGGTTCGCCACCCCGATCGAGGTCGAACTGGTGTTGATCGTCTGCTGCGTGCCGTCGCCGCCGACCGCCGACAGGATGACGTCGATATTGTCGCTGTTGTTGGTGGGGTTGCCCGCACCGACGGCGCGATATTCGACGTTGCCCGCCCGCGCGGTCGTCAGGTTGGTAAAGCTCGTCGCCGTACCGTTGGTGATCGTCTCGTTGACGTCGAACGTATAGGTACCGTCCATGTTGAGCGTGACGGTGAACGCGATGGTCCCCGTCCCGTTCATGCCGGTCGACCCGACAATCTGACCGGTATCGTCGCCATAGAGGTAGATCTGCTGCGTGCCGACCTTGAGGATATTGCCCTCTTGGTCGGTCGCCACCGTATTATCGACGATGTCGAACACCAGGCTGCCGAGCCCGTCCGCCCCCATCTGGAGGTTGAGATCGGCGGTGATCGGCGCGGTGTTCCCATCGAGCGCGGCGACCGCGTCGGGGGTGAATTCAACGGGCGTGTCGTCATCGACCGTGATCTCGAAGGAATCATCGGCCGCGACCACGCTGTCGCCGTCGCCATCATAACCGACGATCGCCGCCGACAGGTCGAGGATGAGATCATTCTCGGTGTCGTCGCCCTCGAGGCCGTTGAGCGTCGCATGATCGAGATTGGCGAGCAGCGTGAACGTATAGGTCCCGTCGCTCTCGACTTGCAGCGTGAAGACCGACGTCTCGACCAAGGTGTCGGGGTCGACGACATAGGCCGTCAGCGTATCGCCCGTCACGTCATAGAGCACCGGGAGGCCGCCCGAAGCCAGCGGGGGCAATCCCGAGGTGTCGGTGTTGATGCCATAGCTGCCGGGCGTATCGCTGCCGAGGTCGAACAGCGAGGCGACGCTGCCGGTGACTTCGGTGATTTCGCCGTCGACATCGCCCTCCCCGCCGGGGATGCCGTCGGTGACGCCATCCTCATCGACGGTGCGGTCGATCGTGGCGTCGGTGACGACGGGGCCGTCATCCTCGATCACGAACACGCCGCCCGACAGGTCGAGCGTAGCGCTGGCGCTGTCGTCGTCGCCATCGGTGATGGTCGCCGTCACGCCCAGCGTGTTGTCAGCGAGGTCGAGCGACACCGCATCGTCATTGTCGCTGTCATCGCCATGCCAGACGTTTTCGAATTGGGTGAAGATCACCTGGCCATCGCCGTCCACTTCGATCTGGAAGTAGCTGTTAAGACCATTGATGCTGTCCGCATCCGCCGCCGTCGATCCGACGATGATGTCAGGGGTGTCGGCGTCGTTATCATGGTCGAAGTAATAGAGCGTGATCTCGGCGCCCTGGCCGCCATCGTCGGCGATCGCATAGACACCCGAGGCCACCCCGGCGAGCCCGCCCGCCAGGAACATCGAATAAGCGATCGTGTTCGGCTGGTCGTTCGACAGGTCGGTGTTGACGTCGGGATCGTCAGCAAGCTCGCTGTCGTCCAGGCTGAAATAGCCCGACACGTCGACCGACACGCTGACATCGCCGTCGGTGAGGTTCACACCATCGACGTCCGTATCTTCGGGACGGCTTTCATCGAGCGCGATGGTGAAGTCGTCCGCCACCGGATCGGCGCTGATGCTTGGCGCATCGTCGGCAAAGCTGATGTCGCCGGTGATGTCGATCGTGTGGCTGGCGCTGTCGTCATCATCGTCGGTCGCGGTCGCGGTCAGCGTGATGACGTCGGTGCCCGAAATCGTCTCGGGAACATCGCTCTCATTCGCCGGTACGGACGCACCGTCATAATGTTCGACCGCGCGTTCCTGGTTGAGCGTCACGACGCCGGCGCCGTCGACCGACAGGGTGAAGACCACCACGCCGTCGCCGCCATCGTCATAATAACCCTCGACCTCGCCTGCACCGTTGAGGCGCAGTTCGACCTCATTGCCGGTCGCGGTATCGACGAGCCCGGTGCTGTCGGTGCTCAAGTCGTAGTTGAGGCCGAGCGTATACTCGACTGCCGTCGCGGCATTGCCGCCCTGCGGCCCGTCGCCGCCAAAGGCGACCGAGAATTGGCCCGAATAGTCCTGCGTGTCCTCACCGGCATCGCCGAGCGTGGCATCGGACGTCTGCAGGCCGTTGATCGCGGGCGGTTCGGCCGCATCGGTGACGACCGGCTTGTCGTCTTCGATGTTGATCTTGATGGTCGTTTCGAGATCGTTCGCCGGGGTGCCGTCCGACACCGTCAGCGGGACGAGGAACGACAGTTCGCCCTCGATATTGCCATCGCCGTCGAACGCCTCGTCGCCGCCGTCATGATAGACCGGCTCGTAGAGCGTGACGGTATAGCTGTCGTCCGAGGTGTCGTTGGCACCGTTCTGGTTGATCTGGATGACGATGACCGTATCGCCCGACCCGTCGCGCCCGGT
The DNA here is from genome assembly GCF_026157085.1 of Sphingomicrobium arenosum. Lineage (NCBI taxonomy): Bacteria > Pseudomonadati > Pseudomonadota > Alphaproteobacteria > Sphingomonadales > Sphingomicrobiaceae > Sphingomicrobium > Sphingomicrobium arenosum. Next base: position 2,377,592 of record NZ_JANPVN010000001.1, on the reverse strand, counting down.
CAGGGTCGCGCCGCTGTTGGTCACGGTCCACTCGATCTCGCTGCCATCGGCGGCATAGAGCGTGGCGTTGCCGTCCACGGTCGACGGATCGCCGAGGATATAGTCGAGCTCGTCATTGTCGGGATCGGCGAAGTTCATGGTGACTTCGACGCTCGCCGCATTGGTGTTGTCGGTATAATCATCGTCCGACGGGTCGGCCGGGTCGAGCACCGAGGCGGGATCGCCGTCGGGGTTACCGATGAACGGGTCGTTGTCGAGCCCTTCTTCCGACACCACCGCGCCGTCGACATTGCCATAGGGGCCATCGTCGATGCCGTTGATCGTGATGACGAGGTCGGCGGTCGCCGTGTCGTCGTCGCCATCGGACAGCGTATAGGTAAAGGTGTCGGTCAGCGTCTCGCCGTCACCCAGCGCGACGATGTCGTCGTAATCGGCGCCATTGGTGTCGAGCGTATAGGTATAGCTGCCGTCGGCGTTGATGACGAGCGTGCCATATTGGCCCTCGACGGTCATCTGCGTGTCGAGGTCGCCGACCGGGCGGCCGTCGCTGTCGCCGGCGTAGCCGTCGATCTGGATGATCTCGTTGGGCAGGTCCTCGCTGACATTGTCGGCGCCGTTGTCGCCATTGTTCTCGGCGTCGGTGATGACGTTGCCGCTCGCTTCGTAGAAGCCAGCCGCGTCGGTTACCTCGTCGGCATCGTCGACCGCTTCGACGCCGTCGTCGGCGAAGCGGATACGGCTGCCGAGATCGATGCTGTCCGCGGCATAATCGTAATCCTGGTCGTAGACGCGCGCCGTCAGGCTCAGCGCCCCGTCGGCGATCGCCTCGTTGACGTCGCTTTCGTTGGCCGGAACGGCGGCGCCGTCATAATGTTCGACCGCGCGATACTGGGTGACGGTCACCTGGCCATCGCCGTCCACCGATACGGTGAAGACGTCGACCTTGCCTTCGTCGGGATCGTTGACGAAGCCGTGGACGAGCCCGTCGCCATCGACCTCCAGCTGGACCTCGAGCCCCGTCTTGGTGTCGAAGATGCCGGTCGCGACGCTATCGTCGACCTCGAGCGAATAGGTGACCGCGCTGTCGAGGCTGCCGCCCAGATAGCCGTCGCCGCCCGATTCGAAGGTGAAGGCGCCCGAGAAGTCGACCGCGTTCGACACGTCGGTGATCTCGGCATCGCTGGTGACGACGAGGGTCGGAATTTCTTCCTGGCCGTCGAAATTGTCGTCGGCGGTCACTTCGGGACTGTCGTCCTCGATCTCGACCGTGAAGCTGGTGTCGAGCTCGCCGCCATTGCCGTCCGAGACGGTCAGCGGGATGACGATGTCGAGTTCACCCTCGATATTGCCATCGCCCGGATTGTCGCCGCCCTGCGTGCCGTGGAACAGCGGCTGGTCGAGGTCGACGGTGTAGAAATCGTCGCTCGGATCATCGAGGTCGGCACCATAATCGATGCTGATGGTGATGACCGGGTCGGTCGGATCGCCGGTATGGCCGATGAGGACATTGGGATCGCTCGTATCCCACTGAATTTCCTGACCGTCGGCGGTGTAGAGCGCCTGATATCCCACTACCGTCGACGGATCGCCGAGCGTGTAGCTGAGCACGTCGCCCGTATCGCCGTCCGAGAAATTCAGCGTCCCGGTGTCGGTGTCGCTGTCGGTATCGTCGGTCGGCACCGGCTCGTCGTCGGCGAGCCCGTCGTCTAGCCCTTCTTCGGACACGACAACATTGCCGACGGTCCCCGTCGGCGGCTGGTTCGAGCCGTTGATGGTGATGGTCAGAGTGGCGGTCGCCACGTCACCATCGGCATCTTCCAGATAATAGGTGAAAGTGTCGGTCAGCTCGCCATTGACGCCGAGCGCGAGGACGTCGGCATAATCGGCACCGTTGACGTCGATCTCGTAAACGTAATTGCCCTCTGCATCGATCGTCAGCGTGCCATAGCGGCCGTCGACTTCCATGGTGCTGCCGCTGTCGGTGTCGCCGTCATAGCCATCGACGCGGCTTACCTCGGCGCCGTCGGCGCCTTCCTCGTCGGCACCCGGGGCATCGTCGATGACATTGCCCTCGGCGCTGCGCAGCCCGTCGGCATCGCTCACCTCGGCGACATCGTCCTCGGCGGTCGGCACGTCGTCACGGATCGAAACGATGAAGCTGCCGGTGCCGACGTCGCCGGTCGGCGCATCATTGTCGGCGTCGGTGACCTCGAAGCCGATCGCCGGCAGGTCGAACACGTCTTCCACGTCGGGATCGAGCTCGCCGTCGGTCTGATCGGGATGATCGATCGGCCCATCGAGATCGACGCTGTAATTATAGGTCACCTCGTTGGTCGCCGCGTTCACCACTGCGCTGTCGAGGCTGATGGTGATGGTGGCCTCGGTGTCGCCGGCCGCCGTGCCGGTGATGGTGTGGCCATCGGGGCTCAGCACGAAGGTGATGAGCTGGCCGTCGGACGTCAGGCCGGCAGCATTGAGCGCGGTGACGGTGGCCGCAGTGAAGGCAAAGCTCGCCATCGCATTGGCCTGCGTGGGCGTATCCTGATTGTCGCCGAAATCGACGGTGACGCTGCCGCTATAGTTGGTCGGGCCATCGGTCTCGATCGGCTGCGGCGCGGCCTGATCGTCGTCGGCATTGGCGCCCTCGAGATCGTCCTCGTCGGCGGCCAGGTCGGCGGCCTCGCCGACCTGCGGGACGCTGTCGGGAAGCAATTCGATCGTCACGGTCGCGATCGATTCGTCGCCGTCGCCGTCGACAATGCGATAATCGAAGCTGACCTCGCCCGTCTCGCCCGGGGCGGGCGCATAGCTGAATTCGCCACCGCCGAGATAGGTCACCTCACCATCGCCGGTCAGCGAGCCTTCGACATATTCGATGCCGCTGACGACCGGGCCGCCATCGCTGTTGGAATTGGGGTTGTTGTTCGACAGGTCGACGTCATCGGCGCCCTCGGTGTCGTTCCCGATGACATTGACGACGACAGGCTCGCCCTCGTCTTCCTGGACATTGTCGAGATCGTCCGCGGCGGTCGGCACGTCGTCGATGATCTGGATGCGCAGCGTTCCGGTGCGCACGTCATCGTCGGCGGCGCCCGGCCCGTCGGGGTCGGTGACGCGGATGGCGAATTCCTCGACGACATTGTCGCCGTTGGAATGGTCGGTAAGCTCGTAGGTGTAGGCGATCTCGCCGCCGCCAATCGAGTCGATCGTCAGCGTACCATAATCGCCTTCGTAGCTCTCGCCGACTTCAAGCGCGACCCATTGGCCATCGATCTGGATGGTAAAGACAGACGGCAGGTCGCCGTCGGTATAGGCGATCACGCCCTCGGTGAATTCGCTGTTGCTGTCGGCGTCCGAACCTTCCTCGCCGTTGCGGCCATCCTCGATGCCCGATTCATAGACGAAGGTGCCCGGATCGCCCGCGCTGGGATCGCTGGGATCGGACGTCGGCGGCGTGATGGTGGGGAAGTCGTCGGGGATGACGATCGACAGGGTGGCGGTCGCCTCGCTGCCATCGGCATCGCGGATGACATAGACGAAGGTGTCGGTCTGGCCGCCCGCGCCCTCATCGAAGCGCTCGTAGCTCCAGTCGCCATTGGCCTTGACGGTGAGCGTGCCCCAATCGCCCTCGATCAGGATATCGGCACCATTGTAGATTTTCAGCGTGCCATCGTCGAAAACGCCCCATTCGCCGAAGCCGTCGGCGCCCATGGTGTCCTTGCTGCCCACGCCCGCATCGGAGCCTTCGCCGGTGATGACATCGCCCGACGCGCCCATCTGGCCTTGGCCGAGCGTGACGACATCGTCCACCGCGATCGGCGCATCGTCGATGATGCCGATGGTGAGCGTGGCGGTGTCGCTGTCGCCGTCGGGATCGGTCACGGTGACGATGAAGACATCGGTCACATCGCCATTCACCGTATTGTCGGTCAGCGTGTAGCTGAAGGTGACGAAGCCGTCCTCGAGCCCGCCGGTGATGGTGATATAGCCATAGGTGCCCTGGATGATCTGACCGACCTCGGTCACGACCACGCCATTGACGGTGAGACCGCCAGCGGCAACGACCGGACCGGCATTGTCGGGCGAGGTGAAGACGAAGGTGCCGGTGGTCGTTTCACCGTCGCTTGCCGAGGCCGTGCCTTCGGGCTCGCCATCGTCGCGGAACGTACCATCGCCCTCGGGCAGGCCGCTTTCATAGACGATCGCCACCGCGTCGGGGACCGCGAAGGGTTCTTCCGGCGTGTCGATCAGGATTTCGGGCTCATTGTCCTCGACGAGACCCAGCTCGCGATATTCGGGCGGGGTGTAGAACAATTCGGTCGGCGGCAGGAGGTCGCCGATCGGGATGCCCGGCCCGAGATTGGGCACGGGAATGAAGAAGTTGCCGCCGCTCGAGGGCGTGTCGCCGGCGGCCGGCTGCGGTTCTTCATCGATCAACAGCGCAGCGAGGGTGGTGGGGGGAACCTCGATGCCGCCGATGATGAACTGGGGAACGAAGACGGCGCCGCCTTCGATGATCATGAAGCTGCCGTCGGGCAGTTCGATGACGAGATCGCGTCCGGCGACTTGGATATCATCGATATTGGTGCCCGCGGGGAGGATCACCGAGCCGCCGGGCCCGGGGGCCACGCGCTGGGCGTTTTCGGGCAGCACCACGTCCTGGCCCGCATCCTCGGCGCCCTGCGCGCCCTCGGTCATCGAAAGATCATCCTGTCGCATGTCGTCCCACCTTCATTTCTGGCGGGCGGTTGGTCGGACCGCCCCCGCTGTTGATCGGTGGAAATGGCGCTGCGCGTTAAACGGAATTGGTTAACGCAACCACGGCCCACCGCTTCAGATGCAGAAAGAAATCATGATTCGAATGTCAAAAGCAAGTTGAGCGCTCCCATGGGCGAATCATCATCGCGAGTGAATGACAAGACATTCGCGAATATTACTGTTAAGATTTGAAGGTTAACTCAAGAGAAGACTATAATGCATCTCCCATTGAGCTAGTCTGTATTTCGAAGAATCAAGCATATCTAACATGGCCGGACCAAACCCAGCATCATGTATCGACTACTCGACTATATTTCATAACACAGATTAAGGTTTACCCGGTGTGGTTAACCCAGAGTTAGCCACGTTCATAAAAGTCCCGGTTAAATTTGACCTTCACCAAAAACCGACCGGCAGCCCGAAGAATCTGCCGAAGTCGCGTCCCGAAACGGAACATCTGGCCGTCTCGGGGAGTCGCCCGCCCGACTTCGTCCGAGTCGAATTTTCGAGCTTCGCCGAGTCGCCGACCCGTGCGGCGGCGCCTTTTTCAGCGCGTCAGCGCATGGTCCAGCGCATCGCGCCATTGCGCCAGCCGCGCCGCGCGCGTCGCCGTATCCATCGCCGCCTCGAAGCGGTCCCGGCGCGGCTGCATCGCCTGCGCGTCCTCGAGGCTCGCGAACAGCCCCGCGCCCACCCCCGCCAGCATCGCCGCACCCCGCGCCGTGCTTTCCACGCTGGCGGGCCGTTCGACCGCCATGCCCAGCATGTCGGCGAGGTCCTGCGCGAACCAGTCGTTCAGCGCCATGCCGCCATCGATCCGCAGCCGCGTCCAGCCCGCGCCATCGGCGGCGAAGGCCTGTGCGAGATCATGGGCGCTCATCGTCACCGCCTCGAGCGCGGCGCGCACGAGATGCGCGCGCCCGACCCCGAAGCTGAGGCCGTGTATCGATCCCTTCATGTCGGCCCGCCAATGCGGGGCGCCCAAACCGGTGAAGGCCGGCACGATCGTCACCCCGCCATTGTCGGCGACACTGCGCGCAAGCGTCTCGGTCTCCTCGGCATTGCCCACCAGCCCCGCCATGTCGCGCAGCCATTTGACGAGGCTCCCCGCGACGAACACCGAGCCTTCGAGTGCATAGCGCGTGCGGGTGCCGTCATGCGTGAGCAGCGTCGACAGCAGCCGGTGCTCCGAGCTTGTCGCCGTCGCCCCCGTAGGCGCCAGCGCGAACAGCCCGGTGCCAAAGGTCGCCTTCGCCGTGCCGGCCTCGAGGCACCCTTGCCCGATGGTCGCCGCCTGCTGATCGCCTGCCGCGCCCGTCACTGGCAGCGGGCCGCCAAACAGGTCGGTGCCACCCAAATCGCCCATCGTCGGCACGATCTCGGGCAGCGTCTCGCGCGGCACGCCGAAAAGGTCGCACAGCCCCTCGTCCCATTCGACCTTTTCAAGATCCATCAGCTGCGTACGGCTGGCATTGCTCGCGTCGGTCGCATGACGTCCAGTCAGCTTGAATAACAGCCAGGCATCGACCGTCCCGAACGCCAGCCGACCCGCTTCGGCCGCCGCCCGCACGTCGTCGTGCTGATCGAGCATCCAGCGCATCTTGGTGGCGCTGAAATAGGGGTCGAGCAGCAACCCGGTGCGCGCCTGCAATGCCGCCTCATGCCCCGCGTCACGCAACTCATCGCAGGCACCTGCCGTGCGCCGGTCTTGCCACACGATTGCCGGGCCGAGCGGCGCGCCCGTCACCTTGTCCCACGCCACCACCGTTTCGCGCTGGTTGGTGATGCCGATGCAGCGCACTCGGCTCGCCCCGCCCGCCGCTGCGATCGCCTGCGCCATGACCTTGCGGCTCTGGTCCCAGATCAGCTTAGGATCCTGCTCGACCCAGCCGGGGCGCGGATAAAGCGCGGGCAGTTCGGCCTGCGCGACATGGTGGATCGCCCCGTCCTCCCCGAACAGGAGCGCGCGCGTCGAACTGGTGCCTTCATCGAGAACGAGGATCATCTGTCGTCAGTCCGCCTTCCCGTAGGCGCGCATGAAGGTCCGGATTGCGCCCTCGATGCGCTGCACATCCCGAGCCGGGTCGCTCTTGCCGCAATAGCGCCGTTCCATCTCGCCGAACCCCTTGGCCATCGACACGAACTGCTCGGCGGCCAGCTCGGCATCCTCGACCTCCAGTTCGCCCGCGTCCGCCGCCGCCGCGATGAGCGCCGCCATGTGCCGCTTCATCGGCCGCGGCCCGGCATCGAGGAACGCCGCGCCGATGGCGGGGTCCCGGTCCGCCTCGGCGGCGATGCGGCGGTCGAAGCGCATCATCTCGGGCCGCGCGGTAAAGGCGAGGAAGCTCTCGCCCAAGAGCCGCAAATGCTCCTCGATCGGGCGGCGCGGCGCATCGGGATCGATCGCCATCATGCTCTCCATGCGCGCGCATTCCTGCTCGACGCTCGCCTTGAACAGCGCCTCCTTGCCGCCAAAATGATTGTAGACCGTCACCTTCGACACGCCCGCCGCCGCCGCGATCGCCTCGATCGAGGCCGCCTCATAGCCCGCCTCGAAAAAGACCTGCGCGGCGGCCGCGACGATCGCGCTGCGCTTGGCTTCGGACGAGGGGCGCAGGCCCCTGCCTTTGGGTGGTGTTGACAAAGTGAACGGCTCCGTTCAATTGAACGCTATCGTTCAAAGAGTATGCGTCCGAATCGAATCAAAGGCAAGAAAGGCCGACGTCTCGAGATGATCTGGATCGCCATTCGCATGCTGACCGGCGACAAGCAGAAGTTCTTCGGGCTCTTGTTCGGTATCGCCTTCTCGACGCTCCTCATCACCCAGCAGCTGACCATCTTTGTCAACCTGCTCGAACGCGGCGCCAGCGCGGTCTACGACATCAAGTCGAACGATATCTGGGTGATGGACAAGGTCAGCCGCACGCCGGACGTCGTCTATCCCATGCCCTCGACCGCGCTCGAACGGGTGCGCGGCGTGCCGGGGGTCAAATGGGCGGTGCCGCACCTGCGCGCCGGCGCTGCCATCCGCACGCCCGAGGGCGATCTTGAAGGCGTCACCGTGATCGGGGTCGACGACACCACCCTCATCGGCCTGCCCGAGAAGATGATCGAGGGCGACCGAGCCCTGCTCGCCGCCCCCGACACCGTCTTCATCGACGATGTCGGCGCCACCCGTCTCTTTCCCGAAGGCCATGACTTCATCGGCGAGCGGCTCGAACTCAACGACCGCCGCGCGGTCATCCGGGGTGTCACCGACAACATTCCCACCTTCACCAGCCAGGTCACGTTGACGACGCGCTATTCGAACGCGCTCGGCTACGTCCCCGGCCAGCGCAACCGCATGAGCTTCATCCTCGTGAAGGCCGCGGCGGGCGAAGACCCGCTTTCCGTAGCCGCGCGGATCGAGGAGCAGACCGGCCTTCGCGCGCGCACGCGGGATCAATTCGCCCGCGACGGCATCGACTTCATCATCGAGAATACGGGCATCCCGTTGAATTTCGGCATTACCGTGGGCCTCGGCTTCATCGTCGGCGTCGCCATCGTCGGCCTTACCTTCAGCCTCTTTATCCGCGACAATATCAAACAGTTCGGCGCGCTGAAGGCGATCGGCGTCCATAATGGCAAGATCCGCGCCATGGTTGCCGCGCAGGCGGGCATGGTCGGGGTCATCGGCTACGGCCTCGGTCTTCTCGGCGCCGCCCTGTTCATCCAGGCCTTCTCGGGCAACCCGACCTTCAAGGGCTTTTATACGCCGTGGCAGATCCCGGTGATCAGCCTCGTCTCGGTCTCCTTCATCATCATGATCACCGGCTGGGTCGCGCTGCGCGGCGTCCTCAAGACCGAACCCGCGGCGGTGTTCCGATGAGCGGCGCCAAGACCAGTGGCGCGGCCATCGCGGCGCGCGGCATCACCCGCGATTTCGAGGCGGGGCAGCAGACCATCCGCGTCCTCCACGGCATCGACCTCGACATCCGCAAGGGTGAACTCACCTATCTCGTCGGCGAATCCGGGTCGGGCAAGACGACGCTTATCTCGATCATGTGCGGCATCCTGTGGCCGACCGAGGGCAGCGTCACCGTCTTCGACACCGACATCTACGCCCTGTCCGACCGCCAGCTGGTCGACTTCCGGTTGAACAATATCGGCTTCATCTTCCAGCAGTATAATCTCATTCCCACCATCGATGCGGCCGCCAACGCCGCCGTCCCGCTGATTGCGCAGGGCATGCCCCGCCTCGAGGCCCGCGAACGGGCACGCGCGATGCTCGAAAAGCTCAACATCGGCGACCAGGCCGACAAGCTCCCGCGCCAACTGTCGGGCGGCCAGCAGCAGCGCGTTGCCATCGCCCGCGCGCTCGTCCACGAACCCAAGCTCGTCGTGTGCGACGAGCCCACCGCCGCACTCGATGCCTCCTCGGGCCGCCGCGTGATGGACCTGTTGCGCGAAGTCGCCGTCGCGCCCGACCGCGCCTGCATCATCGTCACCCACGACAATCGCATCTTCGATCTCGCCGACCGCATCCTCGTCCTCGAGGACGGCCGCGTCACCCATGACGGCACCGATATGCCAGAGGACCATTAAACCATGGCCAAGCTCTCTTTCTCCCGCCAGATCCTGCCCGTAATCGCGTTGCTCGGCATCGCCGCCGCCATCTGGCTGATCGTCTCTCAAGCCCCCGACCGCTCGATGGCCGAGGCCGAGGAGACCCCCGCCATGGCCAGCGGCGCGCTCGCGGGCGAAGCCCGCGTCGCCGGCGCGGGCGTGGTCGAACCGTCGAGCGAGCTGATCGAGGTCGGCACTGCCCTCTCCGGCATCGTCGAAGCCGTGCTCGTCGCGCCCGGCGAACGCGTTACCAAGGGCCAGCCCCTGTTCCGCGTCGACACCCGCCATCTCGAGGCCCGCATCCGTGAGACGCAGGCGAACATCGCCCGCGCGAAAGCCGCCATCGCCGAAGCGCGCAGCGCCGAGGCCACTGCCGCGCGCCAGCTTTCCCTCTATCGCGGCATCGCCGATCCGCTCGCCGTCAGCCGCGCCGAGATCATCAGTGCCGAGGGCAATGCCTCTGCCGCCCGCGCCCGGCGCGAGCTCGCCGAGGCCGACCTCGCCGCCGCGCAGGCCACCCTTTCCGCCGCGCGCACCGAGCGCGAGCGCGCCACCGTCCGAGCGCCCATCGCGGGCGAAATCCTGCGCGTCGACGTGCGTCCCGGCGAACTGGTCAATGCCGGCCCCGGCGGCGGCGGCCCGTACGTCCGCATGGGCGAGACCAACCCCTTGCACGTGCGCATCGACGTCGACGAGGACGAGGCCGTGCGCGTCGACATGGGCGCCCCCGCCACTGTCTCCCCGCGCGGCGATGCCGATGCTCGCGTCACCGCCAGCTTCGTGCGCGCCGAACCGCTTGTCGTGCCCAAGCGCAGCCTGACCAATTCGGCACAGGAGCGGGTCGACGTGCGCGTGCTCCAGCTCGTCTATGCGCTTCCCGCCGACGCCCCCGCCGCCTTCCGCGTCGGCCAGCAGGTCGATGCCTTCATTCCTGCCGCCAAGGCCGAGGGGGCGAGCGAATGACGCGCCGCCTCGCCCTCGCCACCGCGAGCGCGCTCATGCTGTCGGCCTGCGCCGCCGGTCCGGGCCCCGTGCCCAGCGCCAGCGATGCCATCGTGCCCGAGGCCTTCTACCTCGCGCCCGAGGCGACCCCGGCCGATGCCGCCGCGCTCGCCGCGCTGCTCCCCGACGATCCGGCCTTCGAGACGCTCGCCGCCGCCGCGCTGGCGCAGAACCCCAGCCTGCGCCAGGCGCTCGCCCGCATCGACCTTGCGCGCGCCGGTGCCGATCGTGCGGGTGCCGAACGCCTGCCATCCATCGGCTATGACGCCAGCATTGCCGCCACGCGCACCAACCCCGACCAGTCCGGCGCGAGCCTGCCGCCCGGCATCTCCATCGACAGTGAGCGCGTCAGCTATGGCGCCAATCTCACCGCTCGCTGGGACGCGGATGTCTTCGGTCGCCTGCGCGATACGGAGCGCGCGGCGCTCCTGCGGCTCGATGCCGCCGGCGCCGACGCCGCCGCCATGCGCCTCGCGCTCACCGCCGACATTGCGGCCACCGTGACCGACTGGCGCACCATCGAGGCGCGCTCGGCCGCGCTCGAGGCCGATCTTGGCGCCGCCAGCCAGCTCGCCGCGCTCGCGCGCACCCGCGAGGAAGCGGGCATCGCCCCAGGCTTTGATCGCTACCGCGCCGAAGCGCAGGCCGCGGCCAGCCAGTCGCGCCTCGCCGCGCTCGCCACCGAGCGCGCGGCCATCCTCGGGCGCCTCGTCACCCTCACCGCCCTGCCCGGTGGGGAGGTCGCGCAGGCGCTCGCGCTGGACACGCCGTCCGACGCGCTTGCCCCGGTCCCGTCGGCGCTGCCCTCGGCGCTGGTCGCGAGCCGCCCCGACATCATCGCCGCCGCGCACCGTCTCGCCGCCGCCGATGCCGATCTCTCCGCCACCGCCGCACGGCGCTTCCCCCAGATCAACCTGTCGGCGGGGCTCGGTCTTCTCGCTTTCTCGCTCGGCGGATTGTTCGACAGCGACGCCATCGTCGGCAACCTTGGCGCCGGGCTCGCGGGGCCGCTCCTCGACTTCGGCCGCATAGAGGCCGAGATCGACCGGGACGAGGCCGCGACCCAGCTCGCCTTCGAACAATATCGCGCGGCGCTCTACACCGCCTTTGGTGAAGTGGAGGGCGCCTATGCGCTCGTCACCGCCGCCGACTTGGCCGCCGCCGCCAGCGCACGCGAAGCGATGATGGCGGAGCGCGCCGCCGCCCTCGCCGACACGCGCCACCGCGCCGGCCTCGACAATTTCCTTACCGTCCTCGAAGCCCGCCGCGCCGCCGACGCGAGCGGCGAACGCGCCGCCGCTGCCCGGGGGCAGGCGGCGCGTGCCCGCATCAACCTGTGGCAGGCCCTTGGCGGCGGCGCGCTCGCCAGCGCGAGCGAGCCGACGCCCTAATCGTCGTCACCGCTAATCGTCATCACTCATGTCGGCGCAGCCCCAGCCGAGGAATTTCCACCCCCCGCTTTCGCGCACCATCACGTCGCTGCACCGCTCGACATTGAACTCGCGCTCGCCCTTATGATCCTCCTCGGTGATCATCGCCATGTAATGGACCACCGCGACATCGTCGCGCGCGGTAATGGCGAGCGGGTTGAGCTCATAGTGCAGGATTTTGCCCTCGGCGCCGAACACGCGCGCGCTCGCCGCGAACTGGTCGCGCGAACGCGGCAGCAGCGCGCTGCCGCCCCAGCCATAGCTGTCGGCCGTCATCACCTCGTGCCAGTCCGAGCCCTCGACATGATTGGCCCAATGGTTCGAGACCGCTTGCCAGACCTCGGTCTGCGCGGGCGACCAGCTTTGGGCGGTGGCGGGATACGCATACAGGGTGGCGGCCATCGCAGCCGCGCCGAACAATGCATTTTTCATGGATCAGTCCCCTGTCCGCGTCGAAAGTGACGCGGTGGATGACTTAACATGGATCAGTCCGAGTCGGGAAGTGGACCGGCTATTGCCCTTCGATCGCGATCCGCAGCTCGTCCTCGAGCAGCCCCGGCGTACACGGCTTTGAACAGAAGCGCGCCTCGGGGAAGCGCTCATGCAGCTTGGCCGGTTCAGCATGGCCCGAATGAAAGACGATCGGTACCCCATCAGCCTTCAGCCGCTCGGCCACCGGGAACACGTCTTCGCCATCGAGCTGCACGTCGAGGATCGCCGCATCTGGCTTGCCGAGGTCGATCGTCGCAAGGCTGTCGGCGACATTCTCGTGCGGACCGATCACCGCATATCCCGCATCCTCGAGGGTATGCTGGATATCGATGGCGATCAGGATCTCGTCCTCTACGACGAGGATTTTATACGGCTGTCCGGACGACATGCTGCTGGAAGGTTCAACGTTAATCGGAACGCCCTCTCGCTGCTCTCTTGCTCGACGCTCGCACCCAATTGGCGCGCCGACACGTCGACCAATGTGGTTCCAAACCCCTGATGCTCCTCGACGTTCCGCACCTCGCTGAGCTTTTCTTCCCAATCGAGGTGGATCGCGCCGTCCTGCGTCTCGTGCCAGCCGATGGCGAGGCTCGCCTCACTGTCGCCGAGCGCCCCATATTTCATCGAATTGGTCGCCCATTCGTGAAGCAGCAGCGCCAGCCCGGAAACCGCCGCCTGGCGAATCTCAACCGCCTCGCCCTCGATCGACAGGCCGTCATGATCGGCATAGGGCGCCAACGCAGCGCGCACGAGGTCGCCGAGATCGCTACCGTCCGTGCCCTCGGCGTTGGTCAGCGAATGCGCCCGGCCCAGCGCGGCGATCCGTTCGCGCAGCGTGCGCGACATGTCGCCCACATCCTCGCTCGAACGCGCGGCGAGGCTGATCATGCCGCCGATCACCGCGAACAAATTCTTCACCCGGTGGTTCATCTCGCGCAGCAGGAGCTCGCGCATGGCGATCCCCTCGGCCTCGCTGGTGACATCGAAATTGACCCCGACGAGCCGCCGTGGCCGGCTGCCCTCGACCAATCGTCCCAGCCCGCGCAGCGTGCGGATCGTGCCGTCCTCGTCGCGCACGCGGAAAGTCGCCTGGTAATCGGCCTCGCCGGTCATCGCCCGGCGTAGCGCCGCCTCGACCCGGTCGCGATCCTCGGGATGGATCGCGCTGATCACTTCGCCGATGGCGTGGCGATCGCTCGCCGTCAGCCCGAACATCCGTTCGACCGCCTCGTCGAGAACCGTGCTTTCCTCCTCGACGAGATATTCCCACACGCCGATGCCCGACACCTCGAGCGCCAGCTTGAGCCGTTCGCGTTCCTGCGCCAACTCTTCCTCGAGCGCCTTCGCCTCGGTAATGTCGGTGAACACCAGCGTCGCCCCCGACACGCTGCCGTCGAGGACGCGATAGGGCATCGTGCGCTGGAGATAGGTGCGTCCACTGCGCCCGCGCACCTGCCGCTCGATGGCGCCCTGCCCGGCAATGATCGCCCGCGCATCGTCGAGATAGCGATCGCTTTCGAGCTCGGAGGTCATTTCCTCCAGCCCGCGTCCGCGATCCGCCGGCTTCAGCGGGAACAGCTGTTCCGCCGCCTCGGTATAGCTGCGGATGTTGAGATCGCCGTCGAGCACCACCACCGCGAGCTGCGTGCTTTCGAAGAAGTTCTTCAAATCCGCATTGGCGATGGTCAGTTGGTCGACCTTCGATTTCAGTTCGTCATTGACCGTGGTAAGCTCCTCGTTGGTCGACTGGAGCTCCTCGTTCATGCTCATCATTTCCTCGTTCGAGGACTTGAGCTCTTCGTTGACCGTTTCCAGTTCCTCGACGGTACAGCGCAGCCGGTGCCGCGCCAGACGCAGCTCGTCCTCGAGGATCTGGACCTGCCCGTCATTGGGGCCCAGTTCGACGAGATCCTCGTCGAGCTCGGCGCGGAATTCGGCGATCTCGCGGAACACCAGCAGCTGGTTGCCATCGGGCAGCGGGTCGGCGATCACGTTGATGCGCTGGATGCCGAACTCGCTCTTTACCTCGACATCGCGCGCGACGACCCGGGCGCGCTCCTCGCGCACCTCGCGCAACAGCGGCACCAGCACCTCGCGAAGGCCCGGCCGTGCGAGCGACGTCGCACTCGCCTCGCCGGTCTGCCTGTTGGGAAATTCGAAATAGCGCGACAGGCGGCCATAGCTGTTCTGGATCTCGCCATGGTCATCGAGCACCATCGCGGCCGGCGAATAGCGATCGACGAGACGCTTCAGCGCGGCGTCGTCCTCCCAAGCCCTGTCATGCCGCGCGCGCCGCGCCCTGCGCAATTGGCGGCTGCTGCCACGCTCGCCGCTGCCGACTGCCAGCTGGGTGGGATAGGTGCCGCGCCCGCCCTTGCGCTTGAACAGCCGCGCTTTCTGGTCGATCGGCTCGAACAGGTCGTCGAACCGCCCAATGGTTTCCGAGGGGCCGAGCATCAGATAGCCGCCCGGCACGATCGAATAATGCAGGAGCGGGATCACCGCCTGCTGCAGCCGGTCCCCGAAATAGATGAGCAGATTGCGACAACTCACCATGTCGAGCTTGGAGAAAGGCGCGTCCTTGATAATACTGTGGTTGGAAAAGCGCACCATGTCGCGAATGCGCGGCGACACGGTGACATGATCGCCATGGTTGACCGTATAGCGTTCGCGCAAAGCGTCGGGCAGTTCGACCAGCGCAGCCGACGCATAACGCGCCTCGCGCCCGATATTGAGCATCGTCTCGTCGATGTCGGTGGCGAAGATCTGGACCTCACAGCCGACCTTGTGCCGCTCCATCGCCGCCGCGACCAGCATGGCCACCGTATAGGCCTCCTCGCCCGAGGAACAGCCCGGCACCCAGACGCGGATCTCTTGATCGCGCGGTCGGCCCTTGACCAACGGGTCGATGACCTCGTCGCGCAGCGCATCGAAATGCTCGGCGTCGCGATAGAATTTGGTGACATTGATCAGGAGGTCGCGGAACAATAACTCGCACTCGTCGCGATCATCGCCGAGCATCTCGACATAGTCGGCCGCGCTCTCGATCCCGAGCACCTGCATCCGCCGGGCGATGCGCCGCTCCAGCGTCGAGCGCTTGTAGCCCGAGAAATCATGCCCCACCGCGTCGCGCAGCGTGTCGCACAGATTGTCGATCTGCCCGACGATCTCGCTGGCCTCGCGATTGTAGATGCTCGAGCCCGACAGCCGCGCGAAATAGTCGCGCGCGGTCTCGACGATATCGGTCGGCTCGTTGACGAAATCGACCATCCCCGTCTTGACCGCCGAGAGCGGCATGCCGTCATAGCGCGCGCTGGTCGGCTCCTGAGCGATCGCCAGCCCGCCATGCTCCTTGATCGCGCGCAGCCCGATGGCGCCATCGCCCCCCGTGCCCGACACGATCACCCCGGCGGCGAACTGCTGGCGTCCCTCGGCAAGGCTGATGAGGAAATCGTCGATCGGCCGGCGCTGGCCGCGCGGCTGGTCGAACGGCTCAAGCACGAGCTTGCCCTCGCGCAGCGCCAATCCCTTGCCCGGCGGGATGATATAGACATGGTCGGCGACCGGCGTCTCGCCGCCCTCGGCCTGGAGCACCGTCAGCGCGGTCTCGCGCGCCAATAACTGCGCCATCAAGCTTTCATGATCGGGGTCGAGATGCTGGACGATGACGAAGGCCATACCGGTGCGGTTCTTCACCGAACTGAACATCTCGCGCAGCGCTTCGAGCCCCCCTGCCGAAGAGCCTACGCCGACGATCGGGATCGGCGCCTCCTCCGGCGCCCCGTCCTTCGTTTCACTCACTTGTACATGTCCGCCATCCGGACTTGATACGGCGGCGTATCGGTTGCGCCAAGCCCTTTGAATCAAAAACGGTCCAAAGTCCGTAGCCGGCCGAGATCAGCGCCAGAGGGGTGCGCGCTTGGCGCTGGCTCAGTAAAGCCGCGTGCCATTGTCGATATGCTCGACCAGCATCCTCGCCTCGGCGATCGCGCTGGCCGCATTGGCGAGCGCCGCGACGCTGCCGACCAGCATCATCTCGTG
Organism: Sphingomicrobium arenosum; assembly: GCF_026157085.1. Lineage (NCBI taxonomy): Bacteria > Pseudomonadati > Pseudomonadota > Alphaproteobacteria > Sphingomonadales > Sphingomicrobiaceae > Sphingomicrobium > Sphingomicrobium arenosum. The sequence continues at coordinate 2,361,264 of NZ_JANPVN010000001.1, read as the reverse complement.
CGGATCGAGCGCCGCGCGCACCTTGTCGGTCGCGCTGCGGTAGTGGGCATCGAAGCGCTCGGCCTCGTCCTCGCTCGCCGCGCCGATGTCGAACTGGCTGGCGAACAGGAAGCAGTCGTTGCCATCGGTATCGCAGATGCGGCTCAGGGTCAGCATGTTGACGAAGGGCGCGCCCTCGGCGCGATAGTTGAGGAGGTTGACCCGGCACTGCCCGCGCCCCTTGCCCGCAAGGAAGGTGCGAAGCTTGGCCAGCCCCGGCTGCTCGCGCCGGTCGCCCTGGAGAAAGCGGCAGTTCTGGCCCAACACTTTCTCGCGGGGATAGCCGACGAGCTTGCAGAAGGCCTCGTTGACGCCCGCCAGCGGGTGATCCTCGACCGCCACCGGTGCCGCCGACAGCGACAAGGTCGATTGCTCCATATAATCCATCAGGCCACGCGGCAGTCCGGACATGCCAAAGCCTCCCTTCAACGGAAGAACGCCTCGCCTTCAATGTCGGTTGCACGACATTCGTGCAAGGCCTTGCCCACGCGACAGGCACAGCCACAGGAGGGTCGCGGCGTGACCGTTTCACCTCTCCGCTAAGGGGAAAAATGGCGGAGACGGAGGGATTCGAACCCTCGATACAGGGATTACCCGTATGACGCTTTAGCAAAGCGTTGGTTTCAGCCACTCACCCACGTCTCCGCATGCCCAAGGTCCTTGGGGGCTGAACCCGAGCCTCTAGCGAGACTCGCGCAGCGTTTCAACCGTGTAAAAACGGTGGGAGCCTTTTGCCGCGATGAGCCGTTCTGGCTGGCGGAACCAAGAGGAAGATCATGCCCTATTCGCCCCCGCCCGGAAGCCCGGAGGCCACGCCATCGACTGGCAATGCGTTGCTCGACATGATGCCGCGCGAACAGCGCGACGCGCTCGAGGGGGCAGGCGAGACAATCACGCTGGGCACGGGAGAAGTGCTGTTCGACAGCGGTCGCAACATCGAGCGGACCTATTTCCCGATGCAGCCGATGATGGTGTCGCTGCTCGTCGAGGTGGACGACCACCGCCGCGTCGAGGTCGCGACCATCGGCCAGGAAGGCGCCATCGGCGGGATCGTCAGTTGCGGCGACCTGCCCGCCTATACGCGTGCCGAGGTGCAGGTCGCAGGCCGCGTCCTCGCGGTGGGGATGGAGGCGGTGGAAAAGGTCAAGCGCGACAGCCTCGTCATCCGCGACCTCTTCTGCCGCTATGCCGACGCGCTGCTCGCCCAGATCATGCAGTCGGTGGCGTGCAACGCCTTCCACCCGATCGAGGCGAGGGCGGCGCGCTGGCTGCTGACGGCGCAGGACCGTGCCGGCGACAAACTGGCGCTGACCCAATCAGCGCTCGCCGCGCTGCTGGGGGTTCAGCGAACCAGCGTCAACGCGGTCGCGCGCCAGCTGCAGGACGAGGGATTGATCCAGTATCGCCGTGGCATCGTCAGCGTGACCGACCGCGAGGAACTCGAGCATCGCGCCTGCGAATGCTACAAGTCGGTCAAGCGGCACTTCGACAAGGTGCTGGGCAGCGCCGACGCCAACTGGATCGACAATTGCAGCCGCTAGGCTGACGCCAGCCGCCAGCGCATCATTGTGCCCGCCCGATAGGGCACCAGCGGTTCGGTGCCATCGTCGATTTCGGCGGGCACCTCGACCTCCACCTTCTCCAGCGTCACGCGCTCCTCGTTGGGCACAATGCCGTAGAAGCGCGGGCCATCGAGGCTGGCGAAGGCTTCGAGCCGACCCAGCGCGCCTTCCTCCTCGAACACCTCGGCATAGGCTTCGATCGCATGAGGCGCGTTGAAGATGCCGGCGCAGCCGCAGGCGCTTTCCTTGGCGCTTTTGGCATGCGGCGCCGAATCGGTGCCGAGGAAGAATTTGCCCGAGCCCCCCGTCGCCGCCGCGCGCACCGCGAGGCGATGCTCCTCGCGCTTGGCGATGGGCAGGCAATAGGCGTGCGGGTTGATGCCGCCCTTGAAGATGGCGTTGCGGTTGATCTGGAGATGCTGCGGCGTGATCGTCGCCGCGATCCGGTCCGAACCATCGGCGACGAACTGCGCCGCATCGCGCGTGGTGATATGTTCGAACACGAACTTGAGCGCCGGGTGACGCTTCAAGAGCGGCACCGCCACCTCGTCGATGAAGCGCGCCTCGCGGTCGAAGATGTCGACATGGTCCTGCGTCACTTCGCCATGGGCGAGCAGCGGCATGCCGATTTCTTCCATCTTCGCCACCACGGCGTCGATCTTGCGGATATCGGTCACGCCCGACGCCGAATTGGTCGTCGCGCCGGCGGGATAGAGTTTCGCCGCGACCCAGATGCCGTCGGCAAAGCCCGCCGCCATATCCTCGGGATCGCTGTCATCGGTGAGATAGGCGGTCATGAGCGGGGTGAAGTCCATCCCGCCCGGCAGCGCGGCGTTGATGCGGTCGCGATAGGCCGCCGCCGCTTTCGCGGTGGTCACCGGAGGCGACAGGTTGGGCATGACGATCGCGCGCGCGAATTGGCGCGCCGTATAGGGCAGCACGGCTTCCATCATCGCGCCGTCCCGAAGGTGCAGGTGCCAATCGTCGGGGCGGCGAATGGTGATCGTTTCAACCATGACGGAAGCCCCCGCTGTAGGACGTTTTCCCCTCTGCAAGTTGAGAAAGTTGACGGTGGGTCGGGGTGCCGGCGCGGACCGGTCCGACGCAGGAAAGAAGGGGGCTGGTCATCATGCCCCCCCGCCTACCAGCGATGAGGGGGCGTAGGACAGCTTTTTCGCCCGCTTCCCTTCGCGGGCCGCGCTCCCTAGATAGGCTGGCATGCCCGCAACCACCCTGACCGACCGCACGCTCCTCCGCCTCTCGGGCGATGATCCGCACGGCTTCCTCGACAAGCTCGTCACCAACCGCATCGCCCCCGAAGGTCCGAGCTGGTCGGGCCTTCTCACCCCGCAGGGCAAGGCCATCGCCGACTTCTTCACATGGGTCGACGGCGAAGACGTGCTCATCGACGTCGCCGCCGACGAGGCCGACGCGCTTGCCAAGCGCCTCGCCATGTATCGCCTGCGCCGCAAGATCGACATCGCGCTGGACGACAGCCTCGCCGTGCATTGGAGCGCGTCGGGCGAGGAGGGCCATGCCGACCCGCGCCATCCGGCCATGGGCCGCCGCTGGCTCGCGCCCGCGAGCGAACCCGCTAGCGGCTATGTCGAGCATCGCCTGCGCCTCAACATCTGCGAGGGCCATGGCGAATTGGGCGACCTCCTCTGGCTCGAATGCAATGCCGCCGAATTGCACGGCGTCGCCTTCGACAAGGGTTGTTTCGTGGGCCAGGAAAATACCGCGCGGATGAACTGGCGCGCCAAGATCAACCGCCGCCTGTTCATCGTCCAGGGCGAGCATGACAAGGCGCGCATTTCCTATCCGAACCTTGGCCTCTCGGTCGTCCACGCCCGCATCGACAATGTCCCCGAGGGTGCGCTCCTCCCCGATTGGCTCAAGGACGCGCTCGCAAAATGATCAGCCTCGCCCTCCTTCTCGCCGCGCAGGACGCGCCCATCATCGTCACCGGCGCGCCGCTCGACCCCGACGCGCCGCCCGCCGCCGTCATCCTCGACGAGGATGATGCCGCCACGTTGGCCAGCGGGCGCGCCGAGGAACTGTTCACCCGGCTGCCGGGCCTTGCCACCTTTCGCCGCGCCGATGCGCGCTCGGTCCATCCCACCAGCCAGGGCCTCACCCTGCGCGGGCTCGGCGGCAATGCGGCGAGCCGCGTCGCGCTCAGCGTGGACGGCGTGCCGCAAGCCGATCCCTTCGGCGGCTGGATCAACTTCGCTGCCATCGACCCCGTCGCCATCCGCCGCCTGTCGCTCACCCCCGGCGCGGCCGCGCAGCCCGGCGCGGTGACCGGCTCCATCGCGATCGACACGCTGGCGCGCACCCCGCGCACGATCCGTGCCGCCTGGGGCGGCGGCGACAGCTGGGACCTGTCCAACGCCGGGCATCTCAAGATCGGCGAAGGTTTCCTCCAGACCATGTCGAGCTTTCGCGAGGATGACGGGCTGATCCCGATCATCGCCGCGGATCGCGGCCCCGCCGACCGCGCCGCCCAGTCCGAACAGCGCGCCAGCCGCTGGCGCTTCGTCCACCCCGTCGGCGGCGTGGAAGCGCAGGCGGGCGTCGCTTTCTTCTCCGATGCGCGCGACCGCGGCTATGATGGCAGCGACAATGAGGCGCGCGGTCTCGATCTGTCGCTGCGCCTCGTCGAGCGCGAGGGCGCGCTGCCCTTCGAACTCACCGGCTGGTGGCAGGACCGCACCTTCGAGACGCGCTTCGCCGCCTTGGACGACGAGCGCGCCACCACGCGCCTCGTCCTCGACCAATATGACGTCCCCGCCACGGGCCTCGGCGTCGAAGGCAAGGTCGCTCTCGGCACCGTGACGCTCGGCGCAGGCTGGCGGCGCAGCGAGGCCAGCGTCGCCGAACGCTATTTCTTCGTCGACGGCGCCCCCACGCGCGAACGCAACGCAGGCGGGTCGACCAGCATCGTCGGTGCCTCGGCGGGCTATGCCGCGAGCGCGGGCGCGGTCGATCTCGACCTCACGGGGCGCGTGGATTTCTGGCGCATCGGCGAGGGATATCGCCGCGCCTTCACCCTCGCCGACGACAGCAGCCTCGAGGACAGCAGTTTCGCCGCCCGGTCGGGGACCCAATGGTCGGGCCGTGCCACCGCCAGCCATGACGCGAACTCGACAACTTTCTTCGCCACCGCGCATCGCGGCTGGCGCCTGCCGACGCTGAACGAACTCTATCGCCCGTTCCGCGTCGGGGCCGATGCGACCGCCGCCAACGAGGCGCTCGACCCCGAAACGAGCCACGGCGTCGACCTCGGCGCGCGTTACGACGAAGGCGCGATCACGCTCGGCGCGACGCTCTTCTGGCAGCGGCTCGATCAGGCGATCACCAACGTCCCCCTCGCCACCGGGCCGGGCCAGTTTCCCGGCGTCGGTTTCGTGTCGGGCGCGGGCACCTATTCGCAGCGTTTGAACGTGGATGGCATCACCAGCCGCGGGATCGAACTGGATGCGGGCTGGCAGGATGGCAGCGTCGATTTACGCCTTCTCTACGGTTTCGCCGACGCCCGGCTCGACGCCTCGGGCGATGCCGCCGCCTTCCATGGCAACCGCCCCGTCCAGGCGCCGCGCCATTCGGGCAGCCTGACCGGCGGCTGGAGCGAGAACGGCCACCGCCTCGCCCTTACCGCCCGCCTCGACGGTGCGCGCTATGACGATCTGGCCAATACGGTCGCGCTCTCCGCCGCCCTCAGCCTCGATGCCTATGCCCGCCTCGCCGCGCACGAGAAGGTCGCGCTCGAACTGCGTGCCGAGAATCTCACCGATGCGGAGATCTTGAGCGACATCGCCAGCGACGGGTCGCGCGAACGCGCCCGCGGCCGAACCGTCTGGCTGGGGGTGGTGCTGACGCCCTGACGGCGCCCCAGCGAAGGCTGGGGCCCATGCCATTTAGTATATTGGCCAGGACCTGGATCCCTGCCTTCGCCGGGATAACGGTCAGGAGGTCGGGATCTCGGTGGGAAAGCCCGCTTCGTCCCAAGCGATGAAGCCGCCGTCCATATGCGCGACCGTCTCGCCGCGATGCTCGGCCAGCATGGTCGCGGCCTCGAGCGAGCGACGGCCCGAGCGACAGTAGAGCACGACATTCTCGCCATCGAGCGCGGCCGGATCGAAGTCCGCGAGCGGCATGAGCCGCGCGCCCGCGACATGACCCTCGGCCCATTCCTCTGGCGTGCGCACGTCGATGAAGGTCGGCGGCTCGGGGGCCTCCAGCATGGCCGCGGCTTGGGCCGCCGACAGGGCGACGACCGGGGCCGCGATCTGCGCTTCGGCGATGGCGGGCGCCTCGCCCGCCCCCTCCCCTTCACCGCAGGCGGCGAGGAGAAGGCAGGCAGGAGCGAGGCGCCACAAGGTCATCGTTACGCCGCGAGGTTGCGCAGGACGTAGTGCAGGATGCCCGAATTCCTGAAATATTCGAGCTCGTTATAGGTATCGATCCGGCACTTGGCGGTGAATTCGACCATCTCGCCATTGGCGCGGGTCGCGGTGACCTTCACGTCCTGGCGCGGCTCGAGATCGGCGAGGCCCGAGATGGAGAAGGTCTCCGACCCATCGAAGCCGAAGCTCTTGGCGCCTTCGCCGTCGAGGAACTGCAGGGGCAGCACGCCCATGCCGACGAGGTTCGAGCGGTGGATACGCTCGAAGCTCTCGGCGATGACCGCGCGCACGCCCTGGAGGATGGTGCCCTTGGCGGCCCAGTCACGGCTCGAACCCGTGCCATATTCCTTGCCCGCGAGCACGATCAGCGGCGTGCCCTTGGCCATATATTCCATCGCCGCATCGTACATCGGCTCGACCTCGCCCGACGGGCCCTTGGTGTAGCCGCCTTCGACATCGTCGAGCATCTGGTTCTTGATGCGGATGTTGGCAAAGGTGCCGCGCATCATGACCTCGTGGTTGCCGCGCCGCGCGCCATAGCTGTTGAATTCGGCGCGTTCGACGCCGTGCTTCTGGAGATAGGCGCCCGCGGGGCTGTCGAGCTTGATCGCGCCGGCGGGCGAGATGTGGTCGGTGGTGATCGAGTCGCCGAAGATGGCGAGCGGACGCGCATTCTCGATGTCGCTCGTCGCCTCGGGCTCCATGCCCATGCCCTGGAAGTAGGGCGGGTTCTGGATGTAGGTCGACTGCGCGGGCCAGTCATAGGTGGCGCCGCCCGAGACCTCGATGGCCTGCCAGCGATCATCGCCCTTGTAGACGTCGGCATAGCGCGAGCGGAACATGTCGGCGTTGACGTTGGCATCGACCAGCGCGCGGACTTCCTCGTTCGAGGGCCAGATGTCCTTCAAGTAGACGTCGTTACCGTCCTTGTCCTTGCCGATCACGCAGGTGGTGATGTCCTCGCGGGTGTTGCCGAGGATCGCATAAGCGACGACCAGCGGCGGGCTGGCGAGATAGTTGGCGCGCACGTCGGGCGACACGCGGCCCTCGAAGTTGCGGTTGCCCGACAGCACCGAACAGGCGACGAGATTATTGTCGTGGATCGCCTTCGACACCGGCGCGGGCAGGGGCCCTGAATTGCCGATGCAGGTGGTGCAGCCATAGCCGACGAGGTCGAAGCCGATGGCGTCGAGATCGTCCGACAGGCCGGCCTTGTCGAGATAGTCGGTGACGACCTGGCTGCCGGGGGCGAGGCTGGTCTTGACCCACGGCTTGCGGGTGAGGCCGAGCGCGCGCGCTTTCTTGGCGACGAGGCCCGCGGCGATCATCACGTCGGGGTTCGACGTGTTGGTGCAGCTGGTGATGGCGGCGATCACGACATCGCCGTCGGTGATGCCATAATCCTCGCCCTCGACCGCGACGTCCTTGCCCTTCTGGCCACCGTCATATTGCGTGTCGAGCAGCTTCTGGAATTCGGACGCCATCGCCGAAAGCGCCACGCGGTCCTGCGGGCGCTTGGGGCCGGCGAGGCTCGGTTCGACGCTCGCCATGTCGAGGCTGAGCGTGTCGGTGAAGACGGGGTCGGGCGTCGAGGCATCGCGCCACATGCCCTGTGCCTGCGCATAGGCCTTGATGAGACCGATCTGGTCGCCGCGGCCCGACAGCTCCATATAGTCCATGGTACGCTGGTCGATCGGGAAGAAGCCGCAGGTCGCGCCATATTCGGGCGCCATGTTGGCGATGGTCGCGCGGTCGGCGAGCGAGAGGTTGTCGAGGCCGGGGCCGTAAAATTCGACGAAGCGGCCGACGACGCCCTTTTCGCGCAGCATCTGGACAATGACGAGCACGAGGTCGGTCGCGGTGACGCCCTCCGACAGCTTGCCGTCGAGACGGAAGCCGACGACTTCGGGCACCAGCATCGAGATCGGCTGGCCGAGCATGGCGGCTTCGGCCTCGATCCCGCCGACGCCCCAGCCGAGCACGCCGAGGCCGTTGACCATCGTCGTGTGGCTGTCGGTGCCGACCAGCGTGTCGGGATAGGCGATCGTGTTGCCCTCGGCATCCTGCGACGACCAGACGGCGCGAGCGATATATTCGAGGTTCACCTGGTGGCAGATGCCGGTGCCCGGCGGCACCACCTTGAAATTGTCGAACGCCTGGCTGCCCCATTTGAGGAATTCGTAGCGCTCCTTGTTGCGCTCATATTCGCGCGCGACATTCTGTTCGAACGCCATCGGCGTGCCGAACTCGTCGACCATCACGCTATGGTCGATGACGAGGTGAACGGGGACCTGCGGATTGATCTTCTGCGGATCGCCGCCAAGCGCCTTGATGCCGTCGCGCATCGCGGCGAGGTCGACCACGGCGGGAACGCCGGTGAAATCCTGCATCAGCACGCGCGCGGGGCGATACTGGATCTCGCGGTCGATGCGCTGATCCTTCTGCCAGTCGGCGATCGCCTGGACGTCCTCGGTCGTGACCGTCTTGCCATCTTCGAAGCGGAGCATGTTCTCGAGCAGCACCTTCATCGAGAAGGGCAGGCGCGAGACGTCGCCAACGGTCTCGGCGGCCTTTTCGAGGCTGTAATAATGGAAGGTCTGCCCGTCGACGGTAAGGGTCGAGCGGCTGTTCAGGCTGTCCTGGCCGGTGGCGGTCATGGAGGCTCCTCTTTGGGTTCGAATCTTTTGACGCGCACGGGGGCGCGCGCGATATGCGCCGCGCCCTAGCACCATGCTTTCAAAGAGGCAAAGCGTGGGCGATGCGAAAGGCTCCGAGCCGGTCGATCAACGGGCCGCGCCCTGCGGCCAGCCCCCCAAAGCGTCTAGCTCAATCTTTCAGCGCGTCGAGCGCCCGTAGCTGCTCGGCCAGCTTCTCGGCCGAAAATTCGGCGACCGGGCGCAGCGTCGCCGAGCCGCCCCGCACCGCATAATCCTGGTGGAACAGCCGCATGACCGGCACCAGCTCCTGCTGCTGCGCGACATAGGTCGCATCGAAATCGCTCGCCGTGCGCAGCGCTTCGAGCATCGCTTCATGCTGGGGCGTCATGACATTGTCGGGCAGCGCATTGACCCGCCGCCCGGCATAGCTGAGCTGGCCGCCGATCCCCTCGCCATTGGCACCCTGCAATGCCGCCAGCGCACGCACTTGCGGGTCGCGTGATCGCCCTTGCGCAAGCTTGGCCGCCTCGACCGCATAAAGCGCCGCCGAGCCCGCCACGTCGACGAAGGCGACCGCGGTCAGGATCGCGGGGCTCGCCGCCGCCGCGACCGGCGCGCTGGGCGCGCTCGTCCCGCCGCCCGCACAGCCCGACAGCATCAGCGCGCCTGCGCCCAGAACCAGCAATTTCCTCATCGATCATCCCCCCTCGCAACAAGCGCCATCCTATCGGCATGGCGGCGGGGGGCAAGCGCGTCCTAGTCGACCAGCCGCAATGCCGCCGCCTGCGCCGCCATGCGCCGCGCGCCGAACTGCGCCACCGGGCGCAGCGTGGCCGACCCGCCGCTGCGCGCATAGCTCGCATGGAAGGTCCGCATGGTCTCGATGAGGTCGCGCTGCTGGGCGAGATAGGTCGCGTCGAAATCGCGCGCGCGCCGCAGCCGGTCGAGCATGACCTGGTGGGTCCGCGTCAGCCGATTGCCTGGCAGCGCATCGACGCGCCGCCCGGCCCAGCTCAACTGCCCACCGATGCCGAAGCCACTCGCTTCCTGGCTCTTGGCGAAATTGCGCACCGCAGCGCTGCGCGCACGGGTCTTGGCAAGCCGCGCCGCCTCGACCGAATAGAGCGCCGCCGAGGCCGCGACATCGACATAGGCGCGCGGGCTCGGCGTAGCGGCCATGGTCGCGCTCGCTGCCACCGTGGCCGCCTGCGCCTGGCTGTCCGCTGCCATCGCGGGCGCGCTGCCCAGCATCGTCATGGCGCCAAGCATCGTTCCGGCAAGCGCCGGCATCATCCGTTTTTTCAAAGGTCCCCACCCCATCTCGTGCGGGGATGCTGTTGAAGCGCCCCCGTCGTTGTTCCGTTTTGAAACAATGACAGAGAGGCGCTGGCAGGCAAATGAACAGGCCTGTCGGTTGGCCGACGCCGCGCAACAACTGATCGTTAAGCCTGCCTGTTAACGCGTTTAACGGCGCCGACGGGGCGCGATCAGTCGGTGTCGGGCGCGGTGGCGGCGCGCAGCACCTCCCAGGCAGTCAGCTTCTCTTCGCCCGCCCCGGCCCAGACGTCGGGGACCACGCCGCCACCTTCCCAGTCGCTGCCGTCATAACGGCTCACCCCGCGATATTCGGGCAGATAGAGCGCGAAATCGCCGGGCAGCACCACCGCATCCATCACCGCATAGGCCGCCCCCGCCGAGCGTCGCCCGACGATGGTCGCGCGCTTTTCCTGCTGGAGAATGAAGGCCAGCGCCTCCGAGGCGGACGCCGAATCGCCGTCGATGATCACCGCGAGCGGCAGGTCGGAGGCGAAGCGCACCCATGCAGGCTCGGCGGGCTCGATATAATCGTGAGGCGCGCCGCTGCGGTCCATGCCGACCAGCGTCTGCGGCGCGCCGGCGGGCAGGAAGCTGCGCGCCACGAGGTTCATCGTATTGCCATCGCCCCCACCATTGCCGCGCACGTCGATGATGATCGCCTTGCTGCCGCGCAGCAGGTCGAGCGCCGATTCGAGGCGCGGGCGCACCCATTCGACGGGCAGCCAGGCCGCGATGCGAAGGTAGCCGATGCCGCCCGGCAGGCGCGACACCTCGCCGATCCCGAGCCCATATTCGAGCGCGTCTTGCGGTGCCTCGGCGGGCGGGTCGGGATCCTGCGGCGCGCCCGCGGCGATCCGCAAATGCTGGTCGGGGAGCAGGAAGCGCAATCCGGTCGTGAGCGTGCGCGCGCGCTCGTCCGGCGCCCCGCAAATCCGGTCGAACTGCCCGCTCGCCACGCGCTGCTCGATCCGCGTCGCCGCCTCCGCCCCCTTGTCGATGATGACGTAGCGGCTGCGCAGCGCGTCGGCGACGGCGTGCATGGTCGGCCCGGCATCAATGCAGGTCGCCTCGGCGTCGGCGGGAAGGGCGGAGCCTGCGAGGGCAGCCAGGAGAATCGAGATCATGGGTTCACATATCCTGTCCGATAAATTATGTAGGCGCCTACATATTATCAGGAGGCAGGTCAATGGCGGGTGAAAGCGACTATTTGCGTGAAGCGGGCGGTGAGGCGCTCGGCGGGCGACTGCGCCGCCTGTCAGAACGGATCGATCGCGAGGCCGACGCCATCTATCGCGACCTCGGCGTCACGTTCAGCCAGCGCTGGTTCGGCATCGTCAACCAGTTGCGCCTGCTTGGGCAAGCGACCGTCGGCGACATCGCCGCACGGCTCGGCATCACCCATGCCTCGGTCAGCGAGACCCGCCGCGCGCTCGAACGCGCGGGCCTGATCGAGGGCGTGGCCGACCCCGAGGACGCGCGCCGCCGCCTCCTGCGCCTCACCGCCGAGGGCGAGGCGGTGGTGCGGCGTCTTGCGCCGACATGGGAGGCCGACCAGCGCGCCACCGCCGCGCTGGTCGCCGAGGTGCCCGGCCTGATGGCGGCGATCGACGCGCTCGAGGACGCTCTCGACCGCCAGTCGCTGCAGGGCCGCGCGGCCGAGGAACGCGCCGCGACGAAGAACGCCTAGCGCCCGATCATCGTCTCGGGACGCACGACGCGGTCGAAGGTCTCTTCATCGACCAGCCCCAGTTCGAGGCCCGCCTCCTTCAGCGTCTGGCCCTTCTTGTGCGCATGCTTGGCGATGGCGGCGGCATTATCGTACCCGATCTCGGGCGCCAGCGCGGTCACCAGCATGAGCGAGCGGTCGACCAGCTCCTTGATGCGCTCTTCGTTGGCCTCGATGCCGTCGACGCAGCGTTCGGCAAAGCTGACCATACCCGTCGCCATCAGCTCGATCGAGCGCAAGACGTTCGAGCCGATGAGCGGCATGAAGACATTGAGTTCGAAATGCCCCTGCGCCCCGCCGATGGTGACCGCCTGCTGGTTGCCCATGACCTGCGCGGCGACCATCGTCAGCATCTCGTTCTGGGTCGGATTGACCTTGCCCGGCATGATCGAGGAGCCCGGCTCATTGGCGGGCAGCGAGAGTTCGCCCAGCCCCGAGCGCGGGCCCGAGCCGAGGAAGCGGATGTCGTTGGCGATCTTGTTCAAGCCCACCGCGAGGCTGTTGAGCGCGCCGTGGTAGAAGACCATGCCGTCCTTGGCCGCCAGTTCGGCGAACTTGTTGGGCGCGCTCTCGAACTTGGTGCCGGCGATGTCGCTGATCGCGCTCGCCATGTCCTCGGCCCAATGGTCGGGCGCATTGAGGCCGGTGCCGACCGCGGTGCCGCCGATGGCGAGCTTGCGAAGCGACCCGTTCATCGCCCCCTCGATGCGTTTGCGAGCGCTCACCAGCTGCGCGACATAGCCCGAGAACTCCTGACCCAGCGTGAGCGGGGTGGCGTCCTGCGTATGGGTGCGCCCGATCTTGACGATCGGGTCGAATTCCTTGGCCTTGGCGGCGAGCGAAGCAGTGAGCCGGTCGAGCGCGGGAAACAGCTCGTTCTCGGTCGCCAGCACCGCCGAGACGTGGAGCGCGGTCGGGAAGCTGTCGTTCGAGCTTTGCGACTTGTTGACATGGTCGTTGGGGTGCACCGGCTCCTTGCCGCCGCGCTGGCCGCTCAATGCCTCGTTGGCGATGCCCGCGATCACCTCGTTGACGTTCATGTTGGTCTGCGTGCCCGAGCCCGTCTGCCAGATGGTCAGCGGAAATTCGCCGTCGCGCTCGCCCTTGATGATCGACTGGGCGGCATCCTCCATCGCATCGGCGAGATCCTCGTCGAGCCCATGCTTGCGATTGACCCGCGCGGCGGCCTGCTTGACGATGGCCTGCGCCTTGACGATCCCCATCGGCATGCGCTCGCGCTCCGAGAAGGGGAAGTTCTCCAGACTGCGCTGGGTCTGCGCGCCCCAATAAGCCGAGGCCGGGACCTCGATGTCGCCGATGCTGTCGCTCTCGATACGGAAATCGCTCATCATGCTCTCCAATTGACTTTGGGGCGCGCGCTAGCCCAAGCGGGGGCCAACTGTCGAGGGGACGAGGCATATGGATCGTGGAATAGTCGGCTGGCGCGAATGGGTTGCCCTGCCCGGCCTCGGCGTGGCCGCGATCAAGGCCAAGATCGACACCGGCGCGAAGACCAGCGCGATCCACGCCTGGAACGTGCATCATTTCAAGAAAGACGGCGTCGAGCACGTCCGCTTCAACCTCCATCCCGAGCAGAAGAACGATATGGACGAGATCGCCTGCGAATGTCCTTTGCTCGACACCCGCGTCATCACCTCGTCGAACGGCATGAAGCAGCGCCGCTTCGTCATCGCCGTCGATCTCGCCATGGGCGATGCGACCTATCCGATCGAATTGACGCTGACCAACCGCGACACCATGGGGTTTCGCATGTTGATCGGGCGGCAGGCACTCAATGGACGCTGGCTCGTTGATCCTGCATTGTCATTCGCGACTCGTAACAAGCCGTCCAAGGGGATTCGTCAATGAAAATCGCGCTGCTGTGCCGCAACGCCAAGCTCTATTCGCACCAGCGTCTCGTCGAGGCGGCCGAGCAGCGGGGGCACGAGATCGACATCATCGATCACCTGCGCTGTTACATCAACATCACCTCGAACAAGCCGACGATCCGCTACAAGGGCGAGGATTTGCCCAAATATGACGCGGTGATCCCGCGCATCGGGGCGAGCGTGACCTTCTACGGCACCGCGGTCCTCAGGCAGTTCGAGATGATGGGCGTCTTCCCCCTCAACGAGAGCGTCGCGATCAGCCGCAGCCGCGACAAGCTGCGCTCGATGCAGCTCCTTGCGCGCAAGGGCGTGGGCCTCCCCGTCACCGTCTTCGCGCACCAGACCAGCCGCGCCGAGGAAATCATCGAAATGGCGGGCGGCGCGCCGGTCGTGGTCAAGCTGCTCGAGGGCACGCAGGGCATCGGCGTCGTGCTGGGCGAGACCCAGAAGGCGGCCGAATCGATTATCCAAGCCTTTGCGGGCGTGGGCACCAACATCCTCACCCAACAGTTCATCAAGGAAGCAGGCGGATCGGACGTTCGTTGTTTCGTCGTCGGCGACAAGGTCGTCGCGGCGATGAAGCGCACCGGCAAGGAGGGCGATTTCCGCTCCAACCTCCATCGCGGCGGTTCGGCCGAGCCGGTCAAGATCACCGCGATCGAGCGCAAGACCGCCACGCTTGCAGCCAAGACGATGGGGCTGCGCGTGTGCGGCGTCGACATCCTGCGCGGCAACCAGGGGCCGGTGGTGATGGAAGTCAATAGCTCCCCCGGCCTCGAAGGCCTCGAGAAATCGACCGAGATCGACGTTGCCGGCAAGATCATCGAATATCTCGAAAAGACCTATAAGGAAGGCCGCACCGGCACGCGCGGACGCGGTTGAGGGGCGACGGCGATCGGTCCGCCACCGCCGTTGGTCGACACTGCGCGCCCGTTGGTCGAGCACCGCACCGTCAACACCCCTCGGCCTCGTAGCGCGTCCACCGTTCGGTTCGATTATTAAGCCTTGTCAGCAGGCCTGCCCATGCCATGATGCGCAGGCCTTGCGACGCTGCGGGGTGCTTGGGGGATAGGATGGACACGCGCGCCGATCGTCGGCTCCAGCAGATGTTCGACCAGCTCGTGTCGTTCGTGGCCGTGCTTGATCTCGACGGGCGCATGATCGAAAGCGGCCGACCCGCACTCGACCTCGCCGGGGTCGATTTCAAAGATGTCGAAGGCACCATCTTCTGGGAAAGTCAGTGGTGGAACTACGACCCCGCCATCGCCCGCGAACTGGAAGAGGATGTCGCCCGCGCGCGTGAAGGCAAGGCCACCACGCGCCAGACCGCCGCCCGTTTCGGCGACCAGGGCATCATTCACGTCATCCGCAAGACCGCGCCCATCTACGATACGCTCGGCAATGTCGTCGAGATCATCGTCTCGGGCACCGACATCACCGTCCAGAAACAGCAGGAAGCGGCGCTCGAGCGCGAGGCCAGGCGGCAGGCCATGCTCAACCGCGAGCTGCGCACCCGCGTGCGCGACCTGTTCGTCGTCGTCCAGGAATCGCTCGAGACCAGCGCCGAGCAGAGCCACGACAAGGCCGCGCTCCTCGACAATGCGCGCGAGCGTATCGGCGCGCTCGCCAATGCCCATATCATCGGGCTCGATCATGACGGCGAATTCACCGTCGACCTGCGCCGCCTCATCGAGGCGGTGGTCGGCGTCCATCTGCCCTCGCCCGCCAGCTTTTCCTGCGACGGCCCGCCGGTGCGCCTCGCCAATGGTATCGTCACCCCGCTCACCCTCATCGTCCACGAGCTCGCTCGCTGGGCGCATGACCATGGTGCGTGGCGCACCCGCGACGGGCGCGTCCATCTCGATTGGGCGGTCGATCAGGGCAGCGGCCCCGAGGGCTGCGACACGCTGTGTCTCAACTGGGAGGAAGAGGCGGTCGATGCGCCGCCGGTCGAGGAAAGCGAGGCGATGATCCGCTGCATCGCTCGCCAGCTCGCCAAGGTGGAGGGCGAACAGGCGCGCGACCTCATCGAGGGCGGTCGCCGCATCCGCATCCGCCTGCCGCTGCGCTAGGCGGACGCCCGCGCCTCCGCTTCGCTCCGGAACAAGACGTCGGACAGCCACCGGCTGTCCTTTGGCCTTATTTCTTTTTCGTGAAATCCACCGCAACGACGTTCGAGCCGTCCTCGCTCGCCTCGGCCGCCGGGCGATCCGGCGCGTCGGTCGTCTCGATCTCGATATCGTCCGAGGCCTGGAACTTGAGGCTGAATTCGACCGCCGGATCGACGAAGTCGGTCACCGCGCCGAACGGCACGCGCAGGCTCGACGGCACCCCGCCGAAGCTGAGGCCCACCGAAAAGCCCTGGTCGTCGACCTCGAGATCCCAGAAGCGATGCTGGATGACGATCGTCATTTCCTCGGGGAAACGTTCGACCAGATGCGCCGGGATGTCGACGCCGGGATGGCGCGTGCGAAAGGTGATGTAGAAATGATGCCCGCCCGGCAGCCCGCCCTGCGTGGCGACGCTGGTCAGGACGCGCCCGACCACCGCGCGCAGCGCTTCCTGCACGATCTCGTCATAGGGAATCAGGCTTTCGGGCGTGTCGTCGGTCATGGCTTGCCTCGTGAACCCGCATGCGCGATGGGTCAAGGGGAACACTAGACGATTGGATCGCCAACCTCATGCCCATCGATGCCACTGCCCCTTATGACGACGACAATGTCTTCGCCAAGATCCTGCGCGAGGAGCTGCCCTGCCACAAGGAAGCCGAGAGCGAACACAGCTTCGCCTTCCACGACATCAACCCGTTGGCGGCGCATCACATCCTGGTCATCCCCAAGGGCAAATATGTCAGCTGGGACGATTTCACTGCCAAGGCGTCGGACGAGGAAATCCTCGATTTCGTCCGCCTTGTCGGCAAGGTCGCGCGCGAACGCGGGATGGAACAGCAGGGCTATCGCATGCTCGCCAACGTCGGCCAGCGCGCGGGCCAGGAGGTGCCGCACCTCCACGTCCATTTGTTCGCGGGCGAGCCTTTGGGGCCCATGCTCTGCAAATAGTTTTCGACGAGCGGCGCGTCCAAGCCCCTAGGCGGGCGCGCCTTTGCCCGTTACCACGTCGCACCAACAGTATTTAACCGGGGAGGATCAGATGGTTTCCAAGGGAGCCGCCATGGGCAGCGCATCGGCCAAGGAAGGCTGGTCCAGCCGCAGTGCCTTCATTCTCGCCGCCGTCGGCGCCGCCGTCGGCCTCGGCAACATCTGGCGCTTCCCCACGCTCGCGGGCGAAAATGGCGGGGGCGCCTTCGTCCTCGTCTATGTCGCCTTCGTCCTACTCCTCGGCCTGCCGCTCGTGCTCGCCGAGATCACCACCGGGCGCATCGGCCAGACCGACGCGGTCGGCTCGGTGCGCGAGGTCGCGGATCGCTCCAACGCGTCAAAGGGCTGGTCGATCACCGCGACGCTGGGCACCATCGGCGCCTTCCTCATCCTCTCCTTCTACTCGGTCGTCGCCGGCTGGGTGCTTTATTATGCGGGCGTGATGGGCGGCGAGCTCGTCAGCGCCATCGGCCGCGGCGATCCCCTGGGCGGGGCCTTCGCGGGCGAGAGTATCGACCAGATCCAGGCCCGTCTCGGCGGCCTGCTCGGCGACTGGAAAATGCTGCTCGCCATGCATGCGCTGTTCATGGGCGTGACCTGGTTCGTCGTCAGCCGCGGCGTCCATGCGGGCATCGAGAAAGCGGCGACGATCCTCATGCCGATCTTCTTCGCGCTGCTCGTGGGCATCACCATCTATGGCGCCTTTGCCGGCAATTTCGAGGAAGCCACCGCCTTCCTCTTCACCGCCGATTTCTCCAAGCTCACCCCGCAGGTCATGAACGAGGCGCTCGGCCAGGCGCTCTTCTCGCTCTCGCTCGGCGTCGCCGGCCTCATCACCTACGGCAGCTACATCAAGCAGAAGGGCGGGCTGGGGGGCACGGCGGCCACCATCGCGATGGCCGACACCGGCGTCGCGCTCATCGCGGGCCTGATGATCTTCCCGATCGTGTTCGGGGCGGGGCTCGATCCGGCGGGCGGGCCCACGCTCGTCTTCCAGGCCTTGCCGGTCGCCTTCCAGTCGATGCCGGGCGGCGCGCTCATCGGCCTCCTCTTCTTCCTCCTCATCTTCGTCGCCGCGCTGACCAGTTCGGTCTCGCTGCTCGAAGTGCCGACTGCCTGGGGCAAGGGCGAGATGAAGTGGACCCGCTTCACCTCGGCCACCATCTTCGGCATCGGCGCCTTCGGCCTCGGCGTGTTCGCGCTGCTGGGCTACAACGTCCTTGCCGACGTGCGCCCGCTGGGCTTCTGGGGCCTGTTCGAAAATGCCGACATCCTCGACACGATCGACGGCTTCACCGGCAAGATCATGCTGCCGGTCGGCGTGATGATCCTGTCGATCTTCATCGGCTGGAAGGCCGACCAGAAGATGATGAAGGCGGCCACCGGCCTGTCGAACGGCATGTTCGCCTTGTGGCGCTTCCTCATTGCCTGGCTGTGCCCGGTCGCGGTCGGGCTGGTGCTGCTGTTCGGCCTGTTCCCGGGCCTTCTGGGCTAGGACACAGCGACCGAGCGCCAAGAAAAAGGCCCGGCGGGATCCACTCCCGCCGGGCCTTTCTTTTTCTCTTTTAGCGACGCTGGTCTAGGCCAGCTTCTTCGCGACCAGCGCGCGCAGATCCTCTTCGGGACGGGCGCCATAATGCTGGATCACCTCGGCCGCCGCGATCGCGCCCATCTTGAGGCACGCCTCGAGGTCGCGCTCCTGCGCCAACCCGGCAAGGAAGCCCGCCGCGAACAGGTCGCCCGCGCCGGTAGTGTCGACCAGCGCCTTGATCGGCTGTGCGCCGACGCGGGCGCGATGCCCGTCCTCGACCGCGATCGCGCCCTTTTCCGAGCGCGTCACGACGAGCAGCGGGACCTTGGGCGCGATCCACTCGACCGCCTCGTCGAGGTCGCTCTTGTCGGCCAGCGCCTTTGCTTCTTCCTCGTTGGAGAAGAGCACGTCGATCTTGCCTTCATCCAGCAGCCGCACGAAATCGCCGCGGTGGCGCGAGATGCAGAAGGTGTCGGACAGGGTGAAGGCGACCTTGCGGCCCGCGGCGCGCGCCGCGTCGATCGCCTTTTCCATCGCCGCGCGCGGCCCGGGCGGGTCCCACAGATAGCCTTCGAGATAGAGGATCGAGGCATCGGCCACCGCTTCATCGCTGATCGCGCCCGCCGGCAGTTCCTGCGCGGCGCCGAGGAAGGTGTTCATGGTGCGCTGCGCATCGGGGGTGACGAGGATGAGGCAGCGCGCGGTGGCGGCGTCCACCTCGCTCGACGGCGGCACGATGAAGTCCACGCCCGCGGCCTCGATGTCATGCTTGTAGATCTGCCCCAGCTGGTCGTCGGCGACCTGCCCGATGAAGCCTGCCTTGACGCCGAGCGCGGCGATGCCGGCGGCGGTATTGCCCGCCGAGCCGCCCGAAATCTCGCGGCCCGCGCCCATCAGTCCGTAGAGCCGCTCCGCCTCGGCCTCGTCGATGAGGCGCATGCCGCCCTTGTCGAGATCCTGCTGGTCAAGAAATTCGTCGCTCGCATCGGCGATGACGTCGACGATCGCATTGCCGATGGCGAGCACGTCGAGGCGGGGCTGGGTCATGAAACTTGCCTTGAATGAAAAAGGAATGGCAGCGCCCCTATGCGCTGGCCCGTTCCAGCGCAAGGAAAAGGCGTCCGAACCGAAGGCGCTTGCGTCGCGCGACGAGCCGTGGATAGGCTTCGTCTCATGAAGCGTCTCGCCCTTCCCCTGCTGCTTGCCGCCGCCGCGCTGTCGGCCTGCGGCAGCCGCGCCACTTCCGCTGCGCCGCCGACCCCGTCGGCCAATTATTCGCTCGTCGCCGCCACCGCGCCCGCCAGCGCGGGGAGCCTCCTCGGCATGGGCGCGGCGAGCCTCCTGTCACGCTTCGGCGCGCCCAGCCTGCAGGTGCCCGAGGGCGACAGCCTGATGCTGCAATGGAAGACGGCGGGCTGCACCTTGGACGCCTATCTCTACCCCAATGGTCGCGGCGGCACCGAGACCGCGCATGTCGAGGCGCGCGGACCCGGCGGCGACGAGGTCGATCGCACCGCCTGCATCCGCGCACTGGAAGCCGCCAACTAGCGCGCCAACCGCCCCTTGGCCCAGCGCGCCGCCTCGGCGACCACCGGATCGGCATCGCGGGTCAGCGGCTCGACCTGCTCGAGCAGGCCTTTCTCCTTGCTGTTACCGGCCGCGATAAGGCAGTTGCGGACCATACGCCCCCGCCCGATGCGCTTGATCGGCGAACCTGCGAACATCTCGCGAAACCCCGCATCGTCCAATTGCAACAGATCGGCCAGCGCGGGGGCGACCAGTTCGGGGCGGGGCGCGAACTTCTCATGGCCCTGGGCGCCGTCGGCGAAGCGGTTCCACGGACAGGCCGACAGGCAATCGTCGCAGCCATAGATGCGATTGCCCATCGCCTCGCGATAGTCTTCCGGGATCGGGCCGGGATGCTCGATGGTGAGATAGGAGATGCATTTGCGCGCATCGATCCGGTGCGGCGCGGTGATCGCGCCCGTCGGGCAATCCTTGATGCAGGCGGTGCAGCTGCCGCAATGCACCTTGGCCGGCGCGCTCGGCGCCAGCTCCAGCGTCGTATAGATGATGCCGAGGAACAGCCAGTTGCCATGGGTGCGGTTGAGCAAGTTGGTGTGCTTGCCCTGCCAGCCCACCCCGGCAGCGGCGGCGAGGGGTTTTTCCATCACCGGCGCGGTGTCGACGAACACCTTCACCTCGCACGGCGCCTCGGCCACCAGCCAGCGCGCCAAGGCCTTCAGCTTCTGCTTCACCAGCTTGTGATAGTCGGCGCCCTGCGCATAGACGCTGATCCGCCCCTTGGTCGGATGGTCTTCGAGCCACCGCGGGTCGCGGTCGGGCGCATAGCTCAGCCCCAGGGCGATGACGCTCTTCGCCTCGGGCCACAGCGCCTTGACGCCGACGCGGTGGTGCAGCCGCTCTTCCATCCAGCCCATGTCGCCATGCCGCCCCTCGGCGACGAAGGCGCGCAATTCCTCGCCCGCATCGTCGGCCGCATCGGCACGCGCGAAGCCGCAAGCGGCAAAGCCGAGCCGCCGCGCTTCTTCCTCGATCCGGGTTTCAAGGCTTGCCATCACGGCTCCAGCCCTTACCAAATTGAGGGATGAACGCCACGCCTCTCGCCGCCGAAGCGACCGACCTCGTCAAGACCTTCGACGGCAAGACCGCCGTCGACGGCGCCAGCCTGTCGGTGCCCGCGGGATCGATCTACGGCTTCCTCGGCCCCAATGGCGCGGGCAAGACGACGACCTTGCGCATGATGCTGGGTATCATCGACCCCGACGAGGGACACCGCACGCTGCTCGGCAACCGGCAACCGCTGAAGGTCGCGCATGACGTCGGCTACCTCCCCGAGGAACGCGGCCTCTATCCGGCGATGAGCAGCAGGGAGGCCATCGCCTTCATGGGGGCGCTGCGCGGCCTGCCGCTGAAAACCGGGCGCGCGCGTGCCGTCGAACTGCTCGACGGCCACGGCCTTGGCGACTGGATCGAGGCCCCGATCCGTTCCTTGTCCAAGGGCATGGCGCAGACCGTCCAGCTCTTGGGCACCATCGTCCACCATCCGCGCATGGTCGTCCTCGACGAGCCCTTCTCGGGCCTCGATGCAATCAACCAGGGCAAGCTCGAAGACCTCATCCGCCGCCTCGCCGCCGAGGGGACGACGGTCATCTTCTCCACCCATGTCATCGCCCATGCCGAGCGCCTGTGCGAAAAGGTCGCGATCATCGCCAATGGCAGGATCGCCTTCGAGGGCGGGGTCGACGAGGCGCGCAACCGGCTGCGCCCCATCGTCAACCTGCGCACCCGAACCCCCGATGGCCCCTGGCGCGCCGACCTGCCCGACAGCGCCCGCCAGTCGGGCTGCGAATTCCATTTCGAGCTGCCCGAAGCGGGCCCCGAGAAAATGCTCAAGAGCCTGATCGACCATGGCGCGGGCATCGACACGCTGTCGATCGAGCGCCCCGGCCTGCACGATGCTTTCGTCGCCATCGCGGGCGAGGCGGTCGCCGCCCAGATGAAAAAGGATGCCCGGGCATGAAGGAAATCATCCGCGCCGCCTTCGTCATCGGCCGCCGCGACTATTTCGCGACCGTCCTGTCGAAGACGTTTCTTTTCTTCCTCATCGGCCCCTTCTTCCCGATCGGTATCGGCGTCCTGTTCGGCGCGGTCGGCACCAATATCGCCGACAGCGACAATGAGCGCATCGTCGCGGTCATCGGCACCGCCGCCGAGGTCGCGGCACTGAACGAGGCGCAGGAGCGCTTCACCCCCTTCGCGCCGGGCGATGGCTTCGTGACCCTCGAACAGGTCGACCCCGAAGGCGATCTCGATGCGCAGCGCGAGGCGCTGCTGGCGCGCACCGAGCGTCCCATTCTCGGCGTCCTCGACGGCGGGCTGGAGGCGCCCGTCCTCACCGGCACGCTCGGCGAAGGCTCGGGCACCGCGCGTCATCTCGGCGCCTTTATTAACGAGGCGCGCCGCGCATCATTGGAAGGCGCCCCGCCCGATGCCACCGGCCCCCCGCTCGAGGTCAATACCCGCAGCCAATCGGCCTCGAGCCGCAGCTTCGCGCAGGCGCTGACCGCGCGCATGGGCCAGCTCCTCCTCTTCTTCGTCACCATCCTGCTCGCCGGCATGCTCCTCTCCCAGATGCTGGAAGAGAAGGGCAATAAGGCGATCGAGGTGCTCGCCTCCGCCGTGCCGGTCGACAGCATCTTCATCGGCAAATTGTTTGCGATGCTCGCCATCTCGCTGACCGGCATCGCGGTGTGGATTACGACCATCGTCATCGCGCTCTACGCCTTTGGCGGCGGCAGCGCGGCGCTGATCCCGCCCCCGCCCGCGGTGGGCTGGCCGGTCTTCATCCTGTTGGGCCTCGTCTATTTCACGACGAGCTACCTGCTCCTCGGCGCGGCGTTCCTCGGCATCGGCGCGCAGGCTTCGACCGTGCGGCAGGTGCAGACGTTGTCCATGCCCGTGACCATGATCCAGGTCGTCCTCTTCCTCGGCGCGCAGCTGGGCGTCGGCGATCCCTATGGCCGCGAGGCGATCATCGCCGCCGTCTTCCCCTTCACCAGCCCCTTCGCGATGATCGCCCGCGCCGCCGAAGTCGCGCCGCTCTGGCCGCATCTCGTCGCGATCGCCTGGCAGGCGCTGTGGGTCGCGCTGATCCTGCGCGTCGCTTCCAATTTCTTCAGGAAGAGCGTGCTGAAATCGGGCAAGCCCTTCCGCTGGCCGTGGAGCCGCAAGGCCGTGCGCTAGATCGGCGCGGCGGGCTCAGGCCGCCGGCGCCGGCCCCAGCTGTTCCCACAATTCGATCTTGATGCCGTCGGGGTCGAGGATCCAGGCGAACTTGCCATAGACCTCGTCGGCCCGCCCGAGGATCTCCACGCCCTTGCCCTCCAATTCGGCCTGGAAGGCATCGAGGTCGTCGACGCGAAAGTTGATCATGAAGGGCATGGTGCCCGGATCGAGATAGGTCGTGTCCTCGGCAAAGCTCGACAACAGGCTGAAGGGATCCTCCTGCGGCTCGTCGGCCCAGCGGAACATCGGGCCATAATCGCCCGCGATGCCGAGCACGTCCTTGTACCATTTGGTCGACGCCTCGACGTCCTTGCGCTTGACGAACACGCCGCCAAGTCCCGTGATCCGTGCCATCATGCTTCCCCTGTCGTTGCGGCTCCGGCATAGCAGATCGTCATGAAGCGGGGGAGCATCGACAGTCGACTGATCTGGGCCATCGCCGTCCCCGCGATGATCACCAATGTCGCGACCGCCCTCATCGGCATTGCCGACCTGTGGGTCGTCGGGCGCCTCGGCAGCGCGCCGGCGCAAGGCGCGGTCGATATCGGCGCGCGTTTGTTCGCGCTGCTCTTCACCGTCATGAACTTCCTCAAGACGGGCACCACCGGCCTCGTCGCGCAGGCAGGCACGCGCGAGGGCGCAGAGGAACAGGCCGCGACGCTACTGCGCGGCATGGCGGTCGCGCTCGCCATCGCGCTGGCCCTCCTCGCGCTCAAACCTCTGCTCCTGCCGCTGCTGCTCGACGCGCTCGGCGCCAAGGGCGAGGTGCTCGTTGCCGCGCGCACCTATGCGGGCATTCGCTACTGGTCGGCCCCGGGCGTGCTCGTGAACCTCGCGCTCATCGGTTATCTCGTCGGCCAGCGCCGGATGACGGCCGTGCTCGTGATCGAGGTCGGCTACAACCTCCTCAACGTGGCGCTCGGCCTGCTCTTCGTGCTGCGCTTCGACATGGGCATTGCGGGCATTGGCTGGTCGAGCCTCATTGCCGAATATGCCAAGCTCGCCATCACCGCCGCGCTCGTCTTCTCGGGCGGCGGCCTCGTGCTCCTGCGCGCCCAGCTCGGCGCAACCGGCACCTTCGCAAGAGCCCGCCTCCTGCCCTTCCTGTCGGTCAACCGCGACCTGTTTCTGCGCACCGTCATCCTCGCGCTCGCGCTTGCCGCGCTGACCCGCATCGGCGCGACGCGCGGCGCGGTCACGCTCGCCGCCAATGCCATCCTGTTCCAATTCTTCCTCTTCTCCGCGCTCTTCCTCGACGGCTTCGAAAATGCCGCGCAGGTCCTCAATGGCGAGGCCAAGGGCGCCGCCGACCGCGTCCGCTTCGAGCGGCTGACCAAGGCGATCGTCTTTCGCGGCTTCGGTGCCGCCGCGCTGGTCAGCCTCGCCTTCGGCCTGTTCGCCATCCCGCTGATCGAGAGCTTCGCCGCCACCCCCGCGGTCGCGCTTTCCGCCATGTATTATTCGCCCTGGCTCGTCGTCCTGCCCTTCGCAGGCGTGGCGGGCTTCATCTATGACGGCGTCTATGTCGGCGCTTCCTGGACGCGGGCGCTGCTCCTCGTGATGGGGGGAAGCGCGGCGGTCTACGCCCTCGCGCTCTGGCTGACCTGGGACTGGGGCAATCACGGCCTGTGGGCGAGCTTCACCCTCTTCCTCATCGCCCGCGCGGTCTTCCAGCGCCTCATGCTCCCCCGCCTCGTCGCGAAAATCGCCGACGATCCTGACTTGCCAGCCGCCAAAAGCTGACGCAGGTTAGGCGCTCAACCGGGGGGTGCTTGTCATGATCGTCCTGTGGCGCAGGATAAGGAAGGCCGTCGGCGGTATCGGCCCGACCGAATGGGCGCTGCTCGCCATCGAAACATTCGCGGTCGTCGCCGGCATCCTCATCGCCTTCGAGCTCGAGCAATGGTCCGAGCGCCGCGAGAAGCGCGCCGCGCAGGCAGCGCTTCTCGACCGGCTCGTCGACGAGGCCGAGCAGAGCGTGGCCTTCCTCATCGAGCATCGCGACGGCTTCGATGGATGGCGCCGCGCCGCGCGTACCCAGCTCGACATCCTCATCAACGAGGATCGATGCCCGCCCGAAGGCGACATGTCCTTTGCCCGCAACCTGCCCTCGCTGCATCTGCCGACCTCCGCCTATGACGAGATGGCCGGCACCGGGGGCTTGTCGATCCTCCCGCGTGCGCGCGAACGGCGCGCCGTCGCCGACTATCAGGCGGCCCGCAATGCCTTCGCCCAACAGCTGCAATTCGCCCGTTCGCTCGCCACCGGTTACGATTTCGGCGACTGGGACCGCATGGGCTTCGTCTATACCTTCGACCCCGCGAAACCCGCAGGCAGCAGCTATAACGGGCGCAAGGTCCATGACGGCGACTGCGCCGACGAAACCTTCAAGGGCCGGATGGCAAGCGCCATGTATCACGCCGAGGTCGTCCACGAATTTCGCGCCGCGCTTGCCGCCGAGGCGATCGAGATGTGCGCAGTCCTCGCCGATGCGGCGGGCCGGCAATGCCGCCCCGGAGACCAGTCGCTGACGGGCGACGACCTTGACCTGGCGGCCGAGGCGCTGGAGGGCCCCGCCGTATGATCGCCCTCATCCGCCGCCTTCGCGCATCCGCCCGCGAGGTCCGTCCCTCCGATTGGCTCCTCGTCGCCATCGAAGGCGTCATCGTCTTCATCTCCATCTTCGCTGCCTTCCAGCTCACCGAATGGGCCACCGACCGGCGCGAGGCGCGTCAGGTCGATCGGCTGATGAAACGGCTCCTCGTCGAAAGCGCCGACGCCTTGGCGCAGGTCGAACTCCACACCGTCGCGGCCATCGAGACGGCACGGGAGGCGAGCGATGCGGCGCGACTGTTGTCGCGCGGTCGATGTCCGACAAGCTACGGCGATCTTGACGCCTTTGGCTTCGGCGGATGGTTTGCGGCACCCAGCACGCCCGCTTACGACGAGATGCTGAATGGCGTCGGCCTGTCGGCGCTTCCTCCCAGGATGCATGGCCCGCTGTCCTCCTATCGCGCCAACCTCGATTGGATGGACGAGAATTTCGGGCGCGCGAGCCAGCCGATCACCTTCTTCGAACCCGACAATCGACACGTTCGCGTACGCTATCTGGACGAGGTCGACGGCTCGGGTCGCGAGGACATGGCCACCGCCGAAACTCAAGGCCGCGCAGCGACCACGCGCCGTGACTATGACATCGAAGGCTTGTGCGCCGATACCGACTTTCGAGAAGGCTATATCGCCGCCGCACAACTCTACGAACGCTATCTGGCGATCCGCAACGACAATGTGATTGCCGTCGCCAACGCCTGCCACGCGCTCGCCGCCCAAGTTGGCGAACCCTGCTACGACCGGTCCCGCCTCGCCATTCCCAAGAGCAGCCGGGAACGCATCGATGCGATGCTCGCCCGTTATTACGACCGCACCGATCGCCCGGCCGACGAACGCTGGTCAAAGGTGGCGCCCCGATGATCGCCCTTTTCCGCCGCCTGCGCTCGAGCGCCGGAGAGATCCGCGGGCCCGAATGGCTTTTGCTGGGTCTGGAGACCATCGCCGTGGTCGGCGGTATCCTGCTCGCGCTGGCACTGGAGGACTGGGTCGGCGCGCGGCGCGATGAGGCGCGCGAACAACGGCTGCTCGATCGACTGGTCGGGGAAATGGAGGAATCGGTCTTTCGGTTGAAGCGCGGCGACGTCTTCTACCGAAGGGTGAGGGCCGAGGCGCGCGCCGACTTCGATGCCTGGATCAATGCCGGCCAGTGCCCCCAGAAGTTTTCCATCTTCACCACTATCTTCGAGGATATTGACCTGCCCACGGTGGCCTATGACGAGATGACCGCGACGGGCAGCCTATCGCTGCTCGATGATACGCGCCGACGCGATACGCTCGCCAATTTTCATTCCGAGCTCCAATCCTACAACGGTCGGGTCCAGTGGTTTAATATCTCCCTGCCGTCCTTGGCGGATGACCTTGCAGCGGCGGGCTACGACGCCGGCTTTGATGCACAAGCGGGATGGCGCCGGGCCTACGCGGTCAAGGCACCGGACCGCTGCGAGTCTCCTGCGCTGAAGCTCAAAATGGCCGAGCGGATGCGCGCGGCGGAAATCTTGCACGCGCAGCGCGAAGAACTGCTCCTCGAAGCGGTCATGGCCTGCATGGTCGTGGCCGACAGCCTGGGACGTGCGTGTCGCCCGCGCGGCGAAGCACTCGCCCCCGAGGACGCCGACAAGGCCCGCGACGTTCTCGCCGAGACAAGCCCATGATCGCCCTCATCCGCCGCCTGCGCACATCCGCTCGCGAGGTTCGCCCCTCCGACTGGCTCCTCGTCGCCATCGAGGGCGTCATCGTCTTCATCTCGATCTTCGCCGCTTTCCAGCTCAGCGAATATGCGGAGGACCGCCGCGATGCCGCGCGTCTCGGCCGGATCGAGGCGCAATTGCTTGAGGAAGCGCGCACCGCGATGGGGCTGGTCTGGCAACGGACCTCGCAGCGCGATGAGGAACTGCCGTTGGCGCGCAGCGCAGCGCGCGACCTTGCGGAAGGTCGATGCCCCGACGATGCCGCCTTCCAGAGCCTCTGGGCGGTCCAGCTGTACGAGATGATCGACCCGCCGAGCGGCGTCTATGACGAACTCGTCAATTCGGTCGGCGTCTCCGCGCTATCGGCCGACGCCCGGCTCGCGGTCGATTTTTATCGCAACAGCCTCAATTATGCGAAGGGACAGCTCCCCAACTTCCGCTCGCAGGAAGATCTCCTTCGCCCCGAGGATCCTCGGCTCACCGTGCGCGACAGCGGTTCGGACAAAGGCAGCGGGCTGGAGATGATCTTCGATCGCGAGTCCTATTGCGCCGACAGGGAATTTGCCGACGTCGTCAATTTCGCGGTCCGTAACCAAGCCGTCTTCCAACGCTATCGCAACGACCTGCTCGACGACGCCGCCTTCCTGTGCGTCGTCCTTGCCGAGGAACAGGGTCGCAAATGCACCGGCGAATGGGTCGAACAATTGATCCCCGACGCGACCACCCGCGCCGAGCTCGAGCGCCGCGGCCGCGCGCGATGGGACGAGGCCGACCTCTAGCGCCTCCTAGTGGACGAAGCGCGCCACCACGTCGCGGTAGCTGCGGGACACCTTCACCTCGGCGTCCGAGCCGAGGATGAGGAAACATTCGCCATTGGTGTGCGGCTTGACCTGCTTGACCTTGTCGAGATTGACGATGGTCGAGCGGTGGACGCGTTGGAACTTGCGCGGATCGAGGCGCTTTTCGAGGTCCTTCATCGTCTCGCGAAGGATCAGCGTATTGTCGCCCGTCTGGATGCACATGTAATCGCCCGCCGCATCGATGCGCTCGATATCCTCGACGTCGACGCGGAAGATCTGGCCTTGGTCGCGGATGTTGATGACGCTTTCATAGCGGCTCGCGGCGGGCGCATTGGGGTCCTGCTTGGACAATTCGCTCGCCGCCTCGGGGGCATGTTCGTTCAACGCCGCCTCGAGCTTCCTCGCCTTCCTCGCCGCGCCCTTTTCGGCGAGCCGGTTGCGCACCCGGTCGAGCGTTTCGGCGAGGCGATCTTCCTCGACGGGTTTCACCAGATAGTCGACCGCCTTGGCTTCGAACGCCTTGACCGCATGCTGGTCGTAGGCGGTGACGAAGACGAACAAGGGCGGCTCGACTTCCATCAGCCCCGAGATCACCGAAAAGCCGTCGAACCCCGGCATCTGTATGTCGAGAAAAACGAGATCGGGTTTCAGCGTCTTGGTCTGGCGGATCGCCTCGCGCCCGTTGTTGGCGGTGCCGATCACCTCGACATCGTCATGCGCCTCGAGCCTCAGCTGGAGGCCCTGCGTGGCGAGCGGCTCGTCGTCGACCAGAAGCGTACGGATGGTCATTCTTGTTCTTCTTTCCTGAAAGGTATGTGGAGGATAACGCTGAAGCCTCCCTTTTCGTTCGCTTTGGTCTCAAAATGACCGTCACGGCCATAGGCCTGGGCCAGTCGCTCGCTCGTGTTGGCGAGCCCTACGCCCGTCGACGGGGCCCCGGTGACGACCCCGCCGCCAGCGCCCGAATCCGCCACCTCGATGCGCACCCGCCCCCCCTCGGCGCGCGCGGTAATCCAGATATCGGCGCCATTCTCGGCCGGGGTCACCGCATATTTGATCGCATTCTCGATCAGCGGCTGGAGGATGAGGCTCGGCACCGGCACGCCTGCCGCCGCCGCCTCGATGCGAAAGTGCGGGCGCAGCCGTTCCTCGAAGCGCATCTTCTCGATCTCGAGATAGAGCTTCAAGGTGTCGATTTCCTTGGCCAGCGGCACCTGCGCGGTCGGCTCGTTGGCGAGCGTGTAGCGAAGGAAGGAGGACAGCCGCGCCAGCATCGCATTGGCGCGCTCTTTCTCCGCCAGCAGGACCAGCGTGGAGATGCTGTTCAGCGTGTTGAACAGGAAATGCGGATTGAGCTGATAGCGCAGCATCGCCAGCTGCGCCGCCGACGCCTGGCTCTCGAGCGCGCGGCGCTGGTCGATCTGTTCCTCGAGCAGCAGGTAATAGTTGATCCCGTAATAGAGCGCGGTCCACGCCGCCAGGAGCGCGAAGTCGAGCACCATCGCGCCGAGGAACTGCGTGCCGCGCGGCTCGAAGGTCGGGTTGACGAAGGTCGAGATGCTCCACGTCTCGAGGAAACTGAACAGCACCGAGCCCAGCACCACCGTGGCGAGGCTCACCAGCATGGTGATCGCCGCCTGCAGCTTGATCAGCCTTTTGTAGAGCGCCGCCATCAACAGGGTGAGCGAATAGCCCGTCGCGGTGATGATGAGACAGTGGAACAGGAAGACGATCGGCTGGAAGCCGTTCACCACGCCGGTCAGGTAACGAAGGATGAGATAGCCCGACCAGCCGAAGCTCTGGAGCAGCCAGAAAGCGCGGTTCTTGTCGGAAAAGAAGGGCCGGTCGAGGCCGACCGCGCCGATCACCTGCCCGTCGGGGCCGACGCCGCTGGCCGCCTGTTCGCCGGCATGGCGCGCAATATGCTCGACCGATACGCCACCGAGGCGATCGCGTCGTGACGCGCGCTTGCCGCCGTCCTGCTTCAGCCCCGGTACAGCTTCGCTCGCCAAATCATCCGCTCCATGGTTGCGCTGGCGCAACATAATGCGCAATGACACGTCTTCCTAGGGGCACGGCGATCATGGTCGTCGCAGGACAGCAACGGTTGGCAGGAGTTTTCGATGGTTCGTTTCGCGTTGGTCGCCCTGGGGGCTGCCCTTCTCGCCAGCTGTTCCACCAAGAGCGACGATACTCGCGCCACCGGTGATGCGACCGCCATCGCCCCGATCCTCGACCGCGAGGATGCGGTCGACCAGCATAGCTATGCCAAGCCGCTGGAAGCGCGCGTCCACCATGTCGCGCTCGACCTCGACATGGATTTCGACGCCAAGCGCGTGTCGGGCACCGCCACGCTCGACGTCCTTGCCGCCGAGGATGCGACCGAGATCGTCCTCGACAGCCGCAATCTCACCATCAATTCGATCACCGCCCCAGATGGCAGCGCGCTCGCCTATGAGGTCGGCGAGGGCAATGACGAGCTCGGCCAGCCGATCACCGTCCAGCTCGGCGACGCCGAACAGATCGTCATCGATTATGTCGCCGCACCCGACAGCGACGCGCTCCAGTTCCTCAGCCCCGAACAGACCGCGGGCAAGGAACATCCCTTCCTCTTTTCGCAGGGCCAGTCGATCCTCAACCGCTCGTGGATTCCGACGCAGGACAGCCCCGGCATCCGCCAGACGTGGGAAGCGAAAATCCGCGTCCCCAACCCGCTGACCGCCGTCATGAGCGCGCCGAGCGCTGGCGACCCCGTCCCCGACGGCCCCGACCACCGCATCTTCTCCTTCGAGATGGACAAGTCGGTGCCGCCCTATCTCATCGCCGTCGCGGTCGGCGACATCGAGTTCAAGCCGCTGGGGCTGCGCTCGGGCGTCTGGGCCGAACCCGAAATGCTCGATGCGGCCGCCGCCGAACTGGCCGACACCGAACGCATGATTGCGGTGTCGGAAAAGCTCTTCGGCCCCTATCGCTGGGAGCGCTACGACATGATCGTCCTGCCCCCCAGCTTCCCCTTCGGCGGCATGGAAAACCCGGTTCTCACCTTCCTCACCCCGACCTTCATCGCGGGCGACAAGTCGCTCACCGCCTTGATCGCGCACGAACTGGCGCACAGCTGGTCGGGCAATCTCGCGACCAACGCCACCTGGGCCGATTTCTGGCTCAACGAGGGCATGACCGTCTATGCCGAGCAGCGCATCGTCGAGGCGGTCTATGGCGAGGATGCCTATGACCAGGCGGTCAGCCTGTCGCTCGACGAGACCGACGGCGCCATCGCCGAACTGGAGGAACGCGACCAGGTGCTCGCGGTCGACCTTGCCGGGCGTCATCCCGACGACGGCTTCACCTCCATCCCCTATGACAAGGGCGCGGCCTTCCTGCGCACCCTGGAGGCCGAGGTCGGGCGCGAGAAGTTCGACGCCTTCATCCGCCGCTGGTTCGACGACCATGCCTTCGAACCCGTGACCTCCTCGATGTTCTTCGAGGCGGTGAGCGAGCAATTGTTCGACGGCGATGAGGAAAAGATCGCGAGCTTCGGGCTTCGCGACTGGATCTACGAACCCGGCCTTCCCGAGAATATTGCGCGCGGCAATGCGCAGGCCTTTGCCGAGGTCGATGCCGCCGTCACCGATTTCGACGGTGGCCGCGATCCCGCCGAGCTCGGCTGGGCCGAATGGAACACCGCCGAGCGGCTGCGTTTCCTCGGCAAGATCGACAGTGACATGGACACCGAACGTCTCGCCGCGCTCGACAATGCCTACGGCCTGTCCGACACCGGCAACAACGAGATCCTCTTCCTCTGGCTCAAGCTCGCCATCGCCAATCGCTACGATCCGGCGGTCGAGACGCTCGATGCCTTCCTGACCGGCCAAGGCCGCCGCAAGTTCGTCCGCCCGCTGTTCGTCGCGCTCGCCGAGGACGAGCAGTGGGGCCTGCCGATCGCCAGGGACATCTATCCGCGCGCGCGCCCGCTCTATCACCCCGTCACCTTCCAGGAATTGGACGAAATGGGTCTGGGTCGGACCGAAGACGGAGCAGGTTCAACGCAAAGTTAACCACGGTCTTAACCCGGTCGTAACCACCCGGAGGCTAGGCCATGCGCTCTACAACAGGAGCGCGTGAGTCGAATGTATCAGGCCCCGGACCGCTACAAACGCATGATTTCGGCCAAATTGCCCGACGGCGCCTCCTTGGGCGTCGCGCAGGGCGTGCATGACGACCAGGCCTCGACTCCGCTGCGCGACGTCCAGTTGATCAGCCGCGCCCAGCTCGCGCCTTTCTTCGCCGCCGCCAACATCCTCGCCGCCCTCTTGTTCGCCGCCTCGATGCACAGCTCGATCCAGATCGTGCTGATGGGCGGCTGGATCCTCGCCGTCGGCGGCATCAACATTGCCATGACCATGCTCGCGCGGCGCCAGGCCATCACCCATATCGGGCGCTCGGGGCGCCGCGTGCCGCACTGGCTGATGATTTCCGACGTCGCGCTGCGCGCCGCCGTCTGGCTCAGCCTGCCGATGATGGTGTTCGCCGGCCTGTCGCCGTCGGACCAGATCATCGCCGCCTCGGTCATCGCGGGATTGGGCGTCGCCGCCTTGGGCCTCGTCGCCGTGCCGACCGCCGCCATGACGTGGATGACGGTCTTCGTCACCGCCTTGTGCGTCAATCTCTTCATCGGCCGCAACACCGTGCCGATCGAGCATATGGTCGCGATCATCTTCGTCATCGGCGTCGCCATGGCGGGCGTCATGACCGTCGCGCGCTGGGCCTTCCATCAATTGAAGACCAACGCCGATGTCGGCTCGCAGTCCGAAAGCGCCTCGCTCCTCCTCCAGGAATATGAAAAGCGCGGCGTGGGCTGGCTGTGGCAGGTCGACGAGGAAAATCGCGTTACCTACCTCTCCAGCCGTATGGTCGCGCTCATCGGGCGGCCCTCGTCCGCCATCATCGGCCACGCGCTCCCCGCCCTCCTCGGCGGGCAGAAGGAATTCGGCGCCGTCCTCTACGAGCACAAGCCCTTCCAGAACCTCGAGATGGAGCTCGAGACCGGGCGCGGGTCGCGCTGGATCAGCCTTGCGGGCGATCCCATCATCGACCATGCCGGCCGCTTCGCCGGTTTCCGCGGCGTGGGCAGCGACATTACCGAGGTGCGCCAGCAGCAGGAACGCCTGACCCATCTCGCCAATGTCGACGTCCTGTCGGGGCTGCCCAACCGTGGCCGCGTGCGCCAGCTCGCGGGCGAGGCGCTGCGCCATGCGACCAGCTCGAACGTGCCTTGCGCGATCATGTTCCTCGATCTCGACGGCTTCAAGCCGGTCAACGACACCTTCGGCCACCCTAAGGGCGATGCCGTCCTCCAGGCGGTCGCCAAGCGACTTGTCGACGAGGTCGGCGACATGGGCCATGTCGGGCGCATGGGCGGCGATGAATTCGCCATCATCATCAAGGACGCGCAGAGCCGCAAGGGCGTGCAGGCGCTGGCCGAGCGCATCATCGCCTCCGTCGCCGAACCCTATATGATCGACCAGATCGAGATCCGCATCGGCGTGTCGATCGGCTGTGCCTTCGGCCCCATCGACGGCGCCACCGTCGACGATCTCATCCTCAAGGCCGACCTCGCGCTCTACGAGGCCAAGAATGCAGGCCGCGGCGTGGCCAAATATTTCAGTTCCGAACTGATGAGCGAGCAGGAAGACCGCGTCCGCCTCGAAAGCGACCTTCGCGCGGCCGTCGCCAGCCAGCAGTTCCACCTCCTCTACCAGCCGCTCGTCTCGGCCAAGGACCAGAAGCTCATCGGCTTCGAGGCGCTCATTCGCTGGAACCACCCCAAGCGCGGGCTCGTGCCGCCGCCGGTCTTCATCCCCATCGCCGAGGAATGCGGCTTGATGATGGAAATCGGCCAATGGGTCATCGAGGAAGCCTGCCGCACGCTCGCCAAATGGCCCGAGCCGATCACGGTCGCGGTCAACGTCAGCCCCAAGCAGATCCAGATGCCCTCGCTGCCCCAGCTCGTCAGCCAGGCGCTGGCGCGTCACAAGGTGCCGGGCAACCGCCTCGAACTCGAAGTCACCGAGGGTATCTTCCTCGGCAACAATTCGTCGACGCTCGAGATCCTCCAGCGCCTGCGCCAGCTGGGCGTCGGCATCGCCTTGGACGATTTCGGTACCGGC
This sequence comes from Sphingomicrobium arenosum, assembly GCF_026157085.1. Taxonomy (NCBI): domain Bacteria; kingdom Pseudomonadati; phylum Pseudomonadota; class Alphaproteobacteria; order Sphingomonadales; family Sphingomicrobiaceae; genus Sphingomicrobium; species Sphingomicrobium arenosum. The sequence continues at coordinate 2,326,962 of NZ_JANPVN010000001.1, read as the reverse complement.
TATTCCTCGATCGGCTATTTGAACAAGGCCGTCTTCCATAAGCTGAAGATCGACGGCAGCTTCGTGCGCGAGGCCGGCACGCGCGAGGAAAATGTCGCGATCATCAAGTCGATCGTCCAGCTCGCCAAGTCGTTCCGCATGAACGTCACGGCGGAAGGCGTCGAGACCGCCGAGGATTTCGAGCGCATGCGCAACCTCGGCGTCGACACCATCCAGGGCTATCTCTTCGGCCGCCCGCTCACCTTCGAGCGCGCCGGCCAGATGGTCATGGGCCTCGCCAAGAAGGCGGGCTGAGGCGCCACCCCGGCGCTCGCGCCGAGAGAAACCGCTAGCGTTCGCGCGCGTAGATGAAGGCCTGGTCGTTCCTCGGCATGCCTATGCGCTCGTAGAAGCCGACCGCCTCGGGCGCCGACAGCAGCAGGCACATCGCCTCGGGCCCGGCATGCCTGCGCGTTTCCTCGATCAGCCGCTGGCCGATCCCCTGCCCCTTGTAGACGGGATCGACCGCAAGGTCGGACAGGTAGCAGCAGAAAGCGAAATCGGTCAGCGCGCGCGATACGCCGACAACCCTGTCCCCGTCCTTGGCCACCACGGTCAGATTGGCATGATCGACCATGCGCCCGAGCCGCTCGGCGTCATCGACCGGTCGCCGCTCGCCCAGCCCCGAGGCCACCAGCACGCGCCGGAACGTCTCCACATCGATCCGCTCGACCCGTTCGTAACTGATGTCCATGATGTCGTCCCCTGCCTTCGCGCCGCCCGGCGCGACCCGTGCTCACGCCCTATGCGGTAGGGGGTTCGCCAACAGCAATATTCGATGAAGCCAAGGCTTGTGTCGACGACCGTCAGTCTCGCGCCGCGCCCCGTCGCCGCGCGACATGGTCGACCAGCAGCGCGACGCCCGACAGCGCGATGAGGAACAGGCTCGGCAGCAGGAAATCCGCCGAGGCGAGCCAGTCGCCCAATGCCCGCGCCGCGCCCGCTTCGTCGCGAAGCACCGCGCGCGAGGCGCTCCACCCGAGGTGGGCGTAGATGAAGGAGGAGGGGATCTGCCCGATCACCGTCCCCACGAGGAAATCGCGCCGCGACATGCGCGCCGCCGCCGCGCCGATCGTCACCGTGCCGAAGGGGAAGATCGGCGCCAGCCTGAACGCCGCCAGCAGCCACAGCCCCCGGTCGGCGAGCCGGTCGGCGAACGCCCGCGCGCGCGGCCCCAGCCGCTCGACCCCGTCGCGAAAGGAGGAGCGGCACATCCGGAAGGAGACATAGCCGCCCAAGGTCTTGGCAATGACGCACACCAGCCCGCCCGCCACCGTCCCGAACAGGACGCCGCCCGTCAGGCTGAGGAACAGGCTCGGCGGCACCACCAAGAGCGCGATGGCGGCGAGGTAGAGCAGGAAATAGAGAAAGAGCGCGATGACCCAATGTGCCTCGACCAATGTACGCACCTGCGCCAGATTGTCGTCGATCCGCTCCATCCCCAGCCGCTCGCCTCCGCCCAGCGCGAAGAAGAGTAGGGTGAGCAGCAGCAAGGTGCCGAGCGGCAGCCAGCGGGAGAGAGAGGCGCGCATCGCCACCCGATTGGCCGAGCCGCGCGCCCCGATCAAGCCTCAGCTTTCTCTCAGGCCGGGAGCAGGTCGCACAGCGACGCTTCGAGGTCGTCGGGCGAAAAAGGCTTGGCCAGCAGCCGCGCCTCGGGCGCGTGGCGCTTGATCGCCTCGGTCTCCGAATAGCCCGAGATGAACAGGATCGGCTGGTCGGGCGCTTCCTTCAGGATCGCCGCGGCGACATCGGCGCCCGACAGGCCGGGCATGGCATAATCCACCACGACGAGGTCGGGCCGCTCGGCACGATAGGCCGCGAGCCCGGTTTTGCCGTCGCTCGCGCTTCTCACCAGCGCCCCCATGTCGTCGAGCGTCTGGGCGATGAAGCCGCGCACGTCGCCGTCGTCGTCGATCACCAGCACGCGCCGCCCCGCCACCGACTGGGCACAGCCGCGCGCCACCGTATCGCTCGGCCCCTCCCCGGCCTCCTCGCCCGCGAGCCGGAAATAGAGCCGGATGGTGGTGCCTTCGCCGAGCTTGCTCTCGATCCGCGCGGTGCCGCCCGACTGGCGCACCATGCCATAGACCATCGACAGGCCGAGCCCCGTGCCCTTGCCCACGTCCTTGGTCGTGAAGAAGGGCTCGAACGCCTTTTGCAGCGTGCGCGGCGCCATCCCCGAGCCGGTGTCGGCAACGCTGAGCTCGAGATAGCGCCCCGCTTCCACCTCGCCGTCGCCGGCAAAGTCCACGGCATGGGCGGCGAGCGTAAGCTTGCCCCCTTTCGACATCGCATCGCGCGCGTTGATGGCAAGGTTGAGCAGCGCCACCTCGAGCTGGGTCGGATCGGCGAGGATGCGCAACGCATCATCCTCCACGTCCCATTCGACCTCGTAGCGCCCGCCCATCGCATTGGCGATCAGCGGGCCGACCTCCTTCAGGATCGCGCCCAGTTCGATCGGCCGCACCTCCAGCTTCTGGACCCGACTGAAGGTCAGCAATTGTCCCGTGAGCCGCGCTCCGCGCTGCGCGGCGGCGAGCGCATTGTCGGCGTAGCGCTTCAATTTCTCGTCCTCGACCCGCTTGGCGATGAGGTCGAGCCCGCCCAGCACCACGGTGAGGAGGTTGTTGAAGTCGTGCGCGATGCCGCCCGTCAGCTGGCCCAGCGCCTCCATCTTCTGCGCCTGCCTCAATTGGCTCTCGGCGGCTTTCAGCGCGCTCACGTCGCGGGCTTCGCCAACCAGATATTCGGGCTCGCCCGCCGCATTGAGGACGGGGCGGATGGTGAGGAGATGGGTGGCGTAAGCGGTTTCCAAGTCGAGGTCGATCTCGGCCCGCCCTTCCTCGCCCCCGACCGCGCGTTCGATCAACCCGCGCATGATCGCGGCATTGTCCTTGCTGTCGGCCACGGGGGGCAATTCCCAGGCCGGGCGCCCGCTCGCCACCGCCTCTTCGCCCAGCACCGCGCGCGCGGCGCGGTTCATGTCGATATAGCGCCCGTCGAGGTCGATCAGCGCGACCATGTCGAGCGTGTCGAACACGGCGCGAAAGCGCTTTTCGCTCGAGGCCAATTCGCCCTGCTGGTCGGCGACCTCGCGCCGCAGCTGTGTTTCGGCCTCCTTGGCGGCGGTGATGTCGGTCGCGCTGCCGATATAGCCGTCGACCCGCCCCTCGCTGTCGCGGCGCGGCTGGACCTGCGCCGCCATCCAGCGATATTCCCCGTCATGTCGCCGCGCCCGCGCCGAAAAGGCGAAGGGCGCCTCGCTCTTCAGCCCCTCGACCAGCGCCGCGCGCATCATCGCCTCGTCGTCGGGATGGACCCGGTCGGTCCAGTCGACCGCGGCGGCATCCTCGCGCACCATCCCCATGAACTCGGCATAGGCCCGGTTGATGAAGTCGCGGCGCCCGCCCGCATCGGTCACCCAAATGGGCACCGGCGCGCTGTCGGCGATGCGGCGGAAGCGGTCCTCGCTCTCGCGCAGCGCATGTTCGGCGCCGCGCTGCTCGGTGATGTCGGTGATGATCAGGATGAGCCCGCGCACCTCGCCGTCGCTGCCCACATGGGGGAGATATTCGGCCTGCGTCGTCAGCATCCCGCGGCGCGGATGCTCGTAATCGGCGGCATAATATTGCGCTTCGCCCGCCAGCGCGCGTTCGAGCATGGGCGCGCGCGCGGCATAGCTCTTGGGGCCCATCATCTCCTCGACACGGCGCCCGATGATCGCCTCGCGCTTGCGGCCCAGCCAGTGGGCGAGCGGCGCGTTGACGAAGCGATAGCGCAGCCCCGTGTCGCAATAAGCGATCATGACCGGCAGCGCATCGGCGAGCGCGACCACGCTGTCGAAATCGACATTGTCGGGAAGGTTGGCGAGCAGGAGCTTGAGTTCGCGCCCGATCGCACCGGGTTGAATCCCCCCGTCCCGCCTCGAGCGGTCCGTAGCTTCCGTCTCCCCCGCGGGCGAGACGGGCGACTCGCGATCCCCCATTCGCTCCATGGAACGAGCTTAACCAGAATCAGTAGCGAATCGATAGCCTTTTATATGACGGATGCGAAACGAGGCTCGGCAATCCGCGCTTTGACGATGCGCATTCATCCCCAGCGACACATTTGAAACACAACGACTCGGGCGATGTGATATGATCCTCGCAAACGCCGGTCATACCTCACCCATGCCAATGGCCCCGCCCCGCGGGGTCCAAGAGGGAGAGACGACATGAGACAGGTGAAGATGATCGCCGGAAGCCTTGCGCTGATCGGCCTTGCCAGCAGCGCATACGCGCAGCAGGCGGCGCGCCAGGCGGCGCCGGTCCAGCCCGAACTGTCCGCCCCCGCGATCAGTCGCGCCGCCATCCCGCAGCGCGCGGTGGTGCTGCGCGCCGACAACCAGGCCGAATTGCTGCGTCGCCTGCCGGTCGAGCGCCGTCTCGATCTGTCCGCCGTGCGCGCCCAGCCGGTGATCGCGCTCGAGCAGGGCGAGGCGGACCTCACCCCCGTGCTCGCCAATCCCGTGTCGCCGATCAACATCGCCGACCGCCTCAAGGCGCGGCCCCAGCTCGCCACCGTGCGCGCCGATACGATCGAGGTCGCCGAAATCCCGCAGGGCCTCGTGGTGCGCCAGTTCCTCGCCTACAAGGTGGGGCTCGGCACCTGCACCGACCCTTCCAAGCGCCGCGCGCTGGAAGCGCAGGGCGGCACCTGTTTCGACCGCGCCAGCGCCCAGGCGCGCCGCGCCGAACTCGCCGATCCCGCCAGCGCACGCTTCGTCGAGGACCGCGCCCAGCGCGCGCGCATCGCCGCCCAGACCGAGGCGCGGATCGTGCAGGCGCAGGCCGAGATCGACGGCGACATCGCCCAGCTGCGCGCCATGTTCGCCGACCCCGCCCAACGCGCCGCGATCGAGGCCGAGGTGGGCGTCGCCGAGGCCGCCCGCCTCGCCGCTCTGCCCGATGACCAGCTCCAGGCCGAGATCGTCAACAATGCCGAGATCGAGGTCGAGGAAGTGATGTTCGTCCCCGCCCCCGCCACCCGTGCGGTGCGGCTCAAGGATCGCGCCGATTTCGGGCGCATCGGCTCGCGCGAGGCGCTCGATGCGCAGATCGTCGCGCTCGACCGCGAGGATCTGGCCGCGCGCGTGCCTTCGGGCCGCGCCGTCGCCGACATCCGCATGACCCCGACGCGCCCCGGCGGGATCCACGGTTTCCAGGCGCCCGAGATGCTCAATGTCTCGGAAGACATTGCGATCGAGGCCAAGCCCTATCTCACCGGCTTCACCCTCGGGCTAGAACATGAATGGTCGCGCCGCGTGTCGATCAGCGTCAACTGGTGCCTCATCGGTTGCACGCGGACCTATTATCTCGAACCCTATGCGGGCTTCGGCTACGGGCTCGGCCTCCGCCTGCCCGTGCGGGTCGAGGGCACCTATCGCTATCGCCACCAGAACGGGCAGGAGCGCGCCTGGGTGGTGCCGCAATTCACCCCCTTCAACGGCAACGACCAGCAATATCGCGATGCCGGCCTCTCCCAAAATCAGTCGTTCGACGGACAGGAGATGGTCGCCGAGCTACAGGCCTATGCGGGCTTCCTGTTCAAGTTGCCCGCCGGGGTCGATGGCAATATCAGCGCCAGTGTCGGCGCCGACCTCACCGATCGCCTGCCCGCGCCTTATCATGGCGGCCAGTTCACCCCGCCCGCGCCGGGCTACAGCAGCCCCGATCTGGTGCGCACGGTGACCGAGATCGACCTTATCGCCAACAAGGCCAATTTCGGCATCGCGGGCGCGAGGATCCACCCGGCGGTAAAGTTCAATTTCAATTCGGACGGCCTCAAGTTCAAGCTGCGCGATCATGTCGCGGGCAAGAATACGTGGATGACGACCTCGGGCGAGCCCTATGCGGTCGCGCTCGACGACAACCACCGCAGCCGCTTCTCGATCAGCGATCCGGTCTACAATCTCGGCTTCGAGATGACGCCGGGGATCGAGGGCCGCGTGTTCGTCGACATCGCGGTCTGGGGCCACACGTGGAAATGGCCGGTCTGGTTCCCGCAACTGTCGGTCGACCTGCCGCCGGGCGGATTGGACTTCACCTGCCACGCGGGCACGACCTGCTCCAACCAGCACCAGGTCCGCGCCGCCCATTGGAGCCCGCAGGCGCGCGACAGCGTCACGACCCGCGGCAGCGATGCGCGCCCCGCCGCTCGCTCGAGCAGCACGCCGGCCCGCGCCCCGACCCGCCCGCCGCGCGCCAGCGACACGCAGGACGCCGACACGCCCAACCGGGCGCGGGCGACCGTAACGACGCGGCCTGCTCGAACAGTCGAACAGGCCGCAGAAAAGGATGACGATTGAGGGCTAGGAAAGGACCCTAGCGCGACTGGCGGCGAGGGCCACGGCCTGCGCCGCCTTCGCGCTGCCCGCCACCGGGGCGACCGCCGGGACGAGGCCCGCGCGGGCCGCCGGGATTGCCGCCACCGCGCTGGGCACGTTGCCCCTCGCCACAGCTGCGCTCACCCTGCTGGCCGCCGCCCTGATGTCCGCCCCCATGTCCGCCCTGCCCGCGATGCGGCTTCTTGGCGAAGGGCTTGCGCTGGCGGCGCTCGCCACCCTCGCCCTGATCGTCGCGGCGCGGCTTGCCCTGTCCGTGACGCGGCTTGACGCGATGCTCGCCCTTGCTCGGGCGGCGATAATGCGGCGGACGGCTGTTGACACCCTCGCCCTCATCCTCGCCCATCGGCGTCCAGCGCCCCTGCGTCGCGCCGCGCGGCGCCGCCTTGGGCAGTTCGCTCGCCTGTTGGTTGAAATTGTCGGGCAGGCGCGCGGGCGTGATCTTCACCCCCGTCAGCCGCTCGATGTCGCGCAGATAGCTCTTCTCGTCGGGCGCACAGAAGCTCATCGCCACGCCCTCGCGCCCGGCACGCGCGGTGCGCCCGATGCGGTGGACATATTGTTCGGGCACGTTGGGCAGCTCGAAGTTGAACACATGGCTCACCCCCGGCACGTCGATCCCGCGCGCGGCGATGTCGGTCGCGACGAGAATGCGCAGCTTGCCCTCGCGAAAACCGTTGAGCGCCGCGGTCCGCTGGCCCTGGCTCTTGTTGCCATGGATCGCGGCGGCCTCGATGCCCGCACCGACGAGGAAGCGCACGACGCGGTCCGCCCCATGCTTCGTGCGCGTGAACACGAGCGCGCGGTCGATCGACCCGTCGCGCAAGCCGTCACGAAGGCGCAGCGTCAATAGCGCCTGCTTCTCGCGCTGGTCGATGAAGGTCACCGACTGGTCGATCCGCTCGGCGGTCGAGCTCTGCGGCGTCACTTCCACCCGCACGGGGTTCGAGATGAACTGCTTGCCGAGATCGGCGATCGTCTTGGGCATGGTCGCCGAGAAGAACAGCGACTGACGCTCCTTGGGGAGCATCCGCGCGATCTGCTGCAGCGGCTTGATGAAGCCCAGATCCATCATCTGGTCGGCCTCGTCCAAGACAAAGATCTCGACATTGCGCAGGGTGAGCGCGCGCCGGTCGATCAGGTCGAGCAAACGCCCCGGCGTCGCGACGAGAATGTCGGTCCCGCCGCTGAGCCCGCGCGCCTGCGCGGTGATCGGCTTGCCGCCGAAGACGACATGGGTCTTCAGCCCCGTCCCCTTCGAATAGCCCTTGATCGAGGTCGCGATCTGCGCCGCCAGCTCGCGCGTCGGGCTCAGCACCAGCATCCGGCACGTCGCCGGCTGGCGCATCACGAACCCGCGCTCCAAAAGGCGGTGGATCGACGGCAGCGAGAAAGCCGCCGTCTTGCCCGTCCCCGTCTGCGCGATCCCCATCAGGTCGCGCCCTTCCAGCAGCGCCGGGATCGACTGCTCCTGGATCGGGGTCGGGGTGGTGTAATTCTGTTCCTGCAACGCGTGCAGGATCGGCTTGGCGAGGCCAAGCTTGGCAAAAAAGCTCATGGATGTTCTTTCAATATGAAAAGCGGCGCAGCGACCCACGATGAGGGGCGCACCGCGCAGCAGGTTGTCGTCGAATGCGACCCTGCGTGAAAAAGGAAGCTGTCAGTGTTTCTGGACGGTGCGGATCCTGTGATCAGGCCTCACGCTGCACCGAATGTCTGTTGCGCGCCTCTATAGGGTTACGTTCCTGAACGCAACCGAAACCGCCCACAAGCACCGAGGATAGCGTAAGCGGAGCGCAAGCGAGCGTCGCTATCCGAAGAGATGCGTGACCCATCGGACGGCCTGCGCGCCCTTGCGCGACAGGACCGACGGGCCCGAGCCGCCTCGGGCCCCCGCACCACCTCCCGCGCCGCCACCCTGTCCTACAACCCCCGCCCTGCGATACATGGAGAGGCTTTCCACCGCGCCGGAGCCACCCCATGCCAGACCAGCCCCTTATTCCCGTCCTGTGCGACCTGTGCCGCGCCCGCGGCCATGCCGGCGACGAGGCCTTCGCCGAACTCGCCGAGCTGCTCGCCTTCACCCCCGTGCCGGTAAAGAGCCACGCCAACAACTGGACGCCCGAGCATCAGCGCGCCTTCATCGCCGCGCTCGCGACCACCGGCAACGTTCGCCCCGCCGCCCGCGCCATCGGCCGCTGGGCCAACGGTGCCGAGCGCCTCAGGAAACACCCGAAGGGTCGCAGCTTCGCCGAAGCCTGGGACAATGCGCTCGACCTCTACCGCGAACGCGAACTCGCGCTCCTCCACGACGGCCTCGCCGACCTCAAGGCCGAGCATGACGAGGAACGCGACCAGCGCCGCAGCGTCCTCCTCTCGCGCGAGGAGCGCCGCGATGGCCGCAGGCGCGGCCCCGGCCGCCCGCCCGCCGTCGACGTCGGCGACGGCGGCCCCGACCGCGAGGAGATCGAAGCCGCCCGCGCCGCCGTCCTCGAACGCCTCGAGCGCCTCGCCGAGGAAGGGCAGCAGGAACAACTCGCCGAGATCATGCACGACCCCGACAAATGCGCCGCCTGGGAAACCCTCTACGGCCCCGTCGACTGGGACGCCGTGCGAGAGCGCGAGGCCGAAGACGCCGCCTGGCGCGCCCGCGCCGCGCGCGACACGTCAGCGCCCGGCGCCGCTTCCATCGACGCGCCGCCCCCAGCGCTACCGGCAGCGCCCGAACCACCCCCCCAGCCCGCCACGCAGCCCCCCTCCAGCGCCACCATCGAACGCGAACAGGCGAGGGCTGCGCTGGGCCAGCGCCACCCGCCCGACGTTCGCGACGTGACGCGGGAAGAGCTGTTCTCGCGCGGGTTCGAGCCGGGGCCCGAGGGGATGATGATCAGGCGGTTGTGAGAAGACGAAGTAAACGCGGCGTCCAATCCGCGCCTTTCGATCGATTGCTACGCAATTCAAGGCTGATGTATTTCAACTCGCTCGTAGGTCAGACAACCGATCATCATCCGGGGCACGCTGAACCAAAATTTCTAGGAACTCGTCCCACTGCGATTCTGCGCGCTTGAGCAGCCCGTCCCACTCCAAGCACTCCATGCCTGCGCGTTGAAGTCTATCGAAAAGCGGTTGCAACCCCGGATTATCTGCGAGTTTTTCCGCAACGAGTAGGCCTGACACATTTAAAAAGCCAAGCTTCGTGTTCGCATGAATCTTAATGCTAAGAATATCGACATATTCCTGAAATCTATTCAGATGGTCACGATCAACTTTAAGTCCTGGCCGCATAAATTCTACTATGAGTAACTGACGGCCAGATGACAGGACCAAATCCACTCGTTTCTTCCAATCAGGGTCACTGTCGAGCTTGGCCTCTTTTGCCGCGGCCTCAACGAGATTTTTGACCGTTTTTTCGATTCTAAATGTCTCCCACTCTGGAGAGAGCAGCCAAGGATTCTTCGCGATGTAATCCCTTACAGCGTTTTCGAGTTCCTTCGCTCGGATGCGTCGTTCGAGGCCACGAATGATTTCCAGTTTGGCTTTAACGGCTTCTGCAACGTGTAGCGCATTGAGTACTTGGGTCTCTGCAAGAAGTGACAGGAGGATCCCCTCGCTCATGTCCTCCACGTCGGACACGTCCGAGATGAGTTCCTTCAGCCGGCCTCCCTCCCAAGCAGTGAGAATAGCCGATGCTAGACTTTCAAACTGCTCTTGCTTGAGAGTCTCGATCGTCGCGATTTTTTTAATCGCGCCCTTTACGATCCTGCGCTCACGAGCGTTCAGCCGTTCTAGTCTACCGGAAAACGCAGCAATCTTGTTATCTATCTTAGCAATATTTTCCTCGGCTCGTCTTTCTTTCCATAGCCGGAGAAGTTTTTTTAGTCTTTCTTGACCCCACTCCAATACGGGCTTCGCCTCGTCGATTTCCCAGTTTATGCGCTGACGTTCAGTCGTAATTATGTCGTCATGAAGACTATCAAGAAAGTCCGCTTGAACTTCGCCAAACATGTATTGTTGCCCGTGCTGGCCTGATAGACCCCCCGAAAGATGGAAGAAAAAAGGTGTCTGCGCGATCTTTATTCCACAAAATACGGAAACCCCTCTAAACTCCTCTGTCTCTATGGGATCTTTTGTAAACGAGACCCTCCAGCGAACTCTTCCTCCACCAACTTTTTCTTGAGCCCAGTTTCCATCGACTTTTACGCCATCGGGGACTTCATCATCCCGAAAATCCTTTGGAAAATCGAACTCTACTCCTGCGAGGAGTCGATCTTCTGGAATCGGCGACCCCTCAACAAATACCCGAAAATCATCAGCTGATTGGTTGACCAAGAAGCGCCGCGACATTGATTTCGCGAATGCTTCGCTATTAGGACGGCGGGAAAGCTTTAGCCTTTTGAGAGTGACCGTTGTACCGTGGTTTTCAATTTTGGATGGATCGGGACCTTCTTTGATCGGCACCGGGAGCTCTTGTGCGATCTCCGAAATGTATTCGGAGCTTCGCAAATTGGCCAAATCTAGGACAAATTTAGTGTGCTCGCCGGTCTTTTTACTAGTTGTTTCTACTTCGAGAACCTCAGCGATCCCAAATCCCGCAAATTTTCCAATCCCTTTCCTTCCAAGGACCGGACGCCCCTTCTCTGAAGTATCGCCACCATCGCTCTCTCTACGGTTTCGACCTATCTTAAGGTAAAAGTCCTGACACTCTGCGAACGACATGCCGTGACCGTCGTCTTTGATTGTGAAGGTCGCCTGAGGGTCGCTGACATCATCTGGCAAGGAAATCCTGACGTTTTCCGCATCGGCATCCCATGCATTTGCTACTAGTTCAGCGATTGCCGCTACAGGGCTTTGGTACATCTGAATGCCGAGCGAGTCTATTATCCGCCCATGAAAGCGCAAGTAAAGTTTCTCGTTTTTACTATCAATCATGAAGACCCCAATGATTGGAGAAGCCGAGCAGCATGCAATTTCGCAAATGAGGGCGGAAAGGCGTTACCAATCATTTGCGCAATAGGGTAGCGGCCGCGCTTTGCAGAAAACGCATATGATGCCGGAAAACCCTGAAGGATTGCAGCCTCACGCAAGGTGATCGCCCTATCCTGTTCAGGATGAAGGAATCTGCCGCGAGAAGGATTGATACACCCCCCAGTTATCGTAGGCGCTGGCTTATCCCAAGCCATTCTACCGTACACGTCTTTATAGCCGTCTGTTTTTTTATGGCACTCAAGCACTAAATGAAAAGGCAGGCTTGATCTACTCCCGCCATCCTTCGGAATTTTCGATATGATCTCGTTTACCTTGTCCGAACGTTTAACCGGATAATTATGCATCGCGTCTTTGCTCTTCGACGGCTCAGGCAAGTGCGCTATCAAATCTCTTACACTAAGGCTAGCACTCAAAGGTGGCGCAAAATCAGGCTCCGAATCCAAAGAACCAATCAATATCATCCGGCGCCGCTTCTGCGCTGCACCGAAGTTAATCGCATTGAAAACTTCGGACTTACATTTGTAACCAAGTGCGCTCAGCTTTGTTTTTAGAGCCTTAAGCCGAACATCTTTGCTCAACCCTGGTACGTTTTCTAGCATGATGAGCCGTGGCCTAAACTCTTTGCAGAACCGCTCGAACTCGAACACCAGATCGTTCATCGGCTCGGAGACGCTGTATCCACCGTTCCTTGTGCGAAGTGATGAAAATCCTTGGCACGGTGGGCAACCAGCCAAAAGCGTCAGTTCACCCTTCTCAAGGCCGAGCGACTTTCGCACTTTCGATGGATCTAGACCACGAATATCGCTCTCAAAAACCTTAGTCTTAGGATGGTTCAGCCGATATGTCTCGGCTGCCAGATTATCGCATTCGACTGCGCCCAAGATGCGAATGTTGGCATCGGACAACCCTACCGAAAGGCCTCCACAACCTGCGAAGAGGTCAACTGCAGTGTAAGATGGATAAGCCATTTGCGCCCCTCCCCCTTTCAGTCAAAGGTATATTCCGACGGTGCGAAAGCAATGAAAAAAGCCCTCTGGTATTAGGTTGCTGCAAGCGACGGCAGGGCGGCCTGCCGTCGTCGAACGGGTCCGGCTGCGCCGACCCGCCGGCCGCTTAGGATCGTCTCTCGACAGAAGGCACGATTGCTCGCGCAATCGCCGCCTTCTGCTCGGCGATCCTAATTTTCATCCCCCATCTTCAGCGCCGCAATAAACGCTTCCTGCGGGATGGAGACGTTGCCGTACTCGCGCATCTTCGCCTTGCCCTTCTTCTGCTTCTCGAGGAGCTTGCGCTTGCGCGTCGCGTCGCCGCCATAGCATTTGGCCGTCACGTCCTTGCGCATCGCGCTGATCGTCTCGCGCGCGATGACCTTGCCGCCGATCGCGGCCTGGACGGGAATCTTGAACAGGTGGCGGGGGATGAGGTCCTTCAACCGCTCGCACATGCCGCGCCCGCGCTGTTCGGCGGTGGAGCGGTGGACGATCATGCTCAAGGCGTCGACCGCCTCTTCGTTGACGAGGATGCTCATCTTGACGAGGTCGCCCTCGCGCGTGCCGATCTGTTCATAATCGAAGCTCGCATAGCCCTGTGAAATCGACTTCAGCCGGTCGTAGAAATCGAACACCACTTCGTTGAGGGGCAGTTCGTAGACCACCTGCGCGCGCCCGCCCACGTAGGTCAGGTCCTTCTGGATCCCGCGCCGGTCCTGGCACAGCTTGAGGATCCCGCCGAGATATTCGTCGGGGGTATAGATGGTCGCCTTGATCCACGGCTCCTCGATCCGCTCGATCCGGTTGACGTCGGGATAGTCCGCCGGATTGTGCAGCTCGATGACCTTCGCATCCTCGGTCTTGGTGTGCGACAAATGCATCGTATAGACGACGCTCGGCGCGGTGGTGATGAGGTCGAGGTCATATTCGCGGGTCAGCCGCTCCTGGATGATCTCGAGGTGCAACAGCCCGAGGAAGCCGCAGCGAAAGCCGAAGCCCAGCGCCGCCGAGGTTTCCATCTCGAACGAAAAGCTCGCATCGTTGAGGCGCAGCTTGTGCAGGCTCTCGCGCAGCTTCTCGAACTCCGCCGCATCGACCGGGAACAGCCCGCAGAACACCACCGGCTGCACTTCCTTGAAGCCCGGCAGCGGCGTGGCGGTGGGGTTCTTGACCGTCGTGATCGTGTCGCCGACCGCGGTCTGGCTGACTTCCTTGATCTGCGCGGTGATGAAGCCGATCTCGCCCGCCGCCAGCTCGTCCAGTTCGATGCGCTTGGGGGTGAAGCAGCCGACGCGGTCGATGAGATGCTCGGTGCCCGCCTGCATGAACTTGACGCGCTGCCCGCGCTTCAGGCTGCCTTCCATGACGCGCACGAGGATGACGACGCCCAGATACGGATCGTACCAGCTGTCGACCAGCATGGCTTTCAAGGGCGCGTCGCGGTCGCCCTTGGGGTGCGGGATCTTGTCGACGATGGCCTGCAGGATCGCCTCGATGCCGATGCCCGACTTGGCCGATGCCTCGACCGCGTCCGAACTGTCGAGGCCGATCACTTCCTCGATCTCCAGCTTGACCTTTTCGGGCTCGGCGGCGGGCAGGTCGATCTTGTTGATGACGGGCACGATCTCATGGTCGTGCTCGATCGACTGATAGACGTTGGCGAGCGTCTGCGCTTCCACGCCCTGCGCGGCATCGACCACCAGCAGCGCGCCCTCGCACGCGGCGAGGCTGCGCGACACCTCATAGGCGAAGTCGACGTGGCCGGGCGTGTCCATGAGGTTCAATTCATAGGTCTCGCCATCCGCCGCGACCCAGTCGAGCCGCACGGTCTGCGACTTGATGGTGATCCCGCGCTCCTGCTCGATCTCCATATTGTCGAGCACCTGCGCCTTCATCTCGCGCTCGGTCAGCCCGCCAGTGACCTGGATGAGCCGATCGGCAAGCGTCGACTTGCCATGATCGATATGCGCGATAATGCTGAAATTACGGATTTTTTCGAGGTCTGCCATGCGAATCTTCAGTCAAGCTGGGAGGCGGCGGACGGGTCCCGCGCCAATCTGCCACGCCAGCTAGCAGCAGTTGGCGCGCCTGTCAGCATTTTCGGAACCGTCACGGCTTCCCGCTCGTCTGCCAGAAGACAACAGGGAGTTTTCACGCATGGTCACTACGTCGGAACTGGAATCCACCGCCTCCAGCCTCGAGAACTGGACCCGCGTCGGCTATGTCGCGCGCGGGCTTATCTACATCCTCCTCGGCTATGTCGCGCTGTCCGCCGAAGCGCCCGACAGCACGTCGGACCTGTTCAAGTCGGTCGAGGACCTTCCAGCGGGCAGCGTGCTGCTCGGCATCATCATGCTCGGCGCCTTCGGCTATGGCCTGTGGAAGATCTTCGACGCGGTGAAGAATCTCGAGGGTTTCGACGACGACGCCACCGGCAAGGCCAAGCGCTTCTTCTATGTCGTCGGCGGGTTCGGCTATTTCGTTCTCGCTTATCTGGCAGGCAAGACGCTGTTCGGGTCGGGCGGTTCGGGTGACGGCACGCAAAAAGCCGCCGCCATCGCGCCCGATTGGCTGCTCTATGCGACCGGCGCGGGCATCCTCATCGCCGGCCTCTACCAGATCAAGAAGGGCATCACGCGCGAGTTCCTGCGCGGGCTGGGCGCCGGCACGCCGCCCTTCGTCGGTTGGTTCGGACTGCTCGGCCATGTGGCGCGCGGCATCGTCTTCATCACCTCGGGATGGTTCGTCATCCAGGCGGTCGGCAACAGCGAGGAGGCCAAGGGCCTCGCCGCCGCGCTGACCAGCCTCAAGGACACGGGCACGCTCTTCACGCTCCTGTGCATCGGGCTCATCCTGTTCGGCATCTTCAGCCTCGTCGAGGCGCGCTATCGCATCATTCCCAACGAGGATCTGCGCCCGAACCGTTGACCCCCGGGCGTCGGTCGAACCGACGCGCACCCTCGTCGAAGAGGGATATTGCGGTGAAGGAATGTTCGGGGCATGAGCACGGCAACGTGCTGAAAGTCCCGAACATTATCGTGCCTCGACTCTTGCGGCAGGCGTGGATCGTCGCCTCGGGCGCGCTCCTGCTCGGCTGCGCGGTCACGCCGCCGCCGAACGCTGCCCCTGCGCCCGCGCCCATTGAGGCACAGGCACCAGCCGCGCCGGGACCGCTCGTCGCCCTCGCCGACCAGGTCGCCATCCCGCACGTGACGTTCACGCTCGACAACGGCCTCACGGTCATCGTGCACGAGGATCGCAAGGCCCCCATCGTCGCGGTCAGCGTCTGGTACGATGTCGGCTCGACGGACGAGCCCGCCGGCAAGACCGGTTTCGCCCATCTGTTCGAACATCTCATGTTCAACGGTTCGGAGAATTTGCCGGGCGACTATTTCGAATGGACCGACGCCATCGGCGCGACGTCGCTCAACGGCACCACCCAATTCGATCGCACCCATTATTTCCAGAACGTGCCGACCGGCGCGCTCGAGCGCATCCTGTTCATGGAAAGCGATCGCATGGGCTATCTGCTGGGCGCGGTCACGCAGGACAAGCTCGATACCCAGCGCGCCGTCGTCCAGAACGAGAAACGGCAGCGCGACAATCGCCCCGGCGCGCGCGCCTGGGGCGTGCTGCTGAAGGAGATGTTCGGCAAGGACCATCCCTACGGTCACGAGACGATCGGCTCGATGGCGGATCTCGACAGCGCGACGCTGGGCGACGTGCGCCAGTGGTTCATCGACCATTATGGGCCCGATAATGCCGTGCTGGTGCTGGCGGGCGATGTCGATGCCGCCACCGCTCGCCCGCTGGTCGAACGCTATTTCGGGGCAATCCCAACAGGTCCCGCCCAACCCCCGATCGTGGCCGAGGTCCCCAGTTTCGAGCAATCGCGGCGGGTCGAGGTGACCGACGGCGTCGCGCGCCCACGCGTTACGATCTACTGGCCCATGCCCCCGCGCACCGATCCCGATCGCCCCGCGCTCGACATCGCGGGCTCGGTTCTCGGCGGGCTCGCCTCCAGCCGCCTCGATGCCGAGCTCGTCCGCCGCCGCGAGATCGCCGACTTCGCCTTCGCGGGCTATATCGGATATCAGCATGTCGGGCTGTTCAGCGTGGGCGGCGAGCCGCGTGAGGGCACCTCGCTCGACACCCTCGAGTTGGCGTTGCAGAAAGAGGTCGCCCGGCTTGTCACGCAGGGACCGAGCGCCGAGGAAGTCGAGCGGGCGGTGACGGACCTGATCGCCGCCGAGGTACGCGGGCTAGAGCAAGTCGGGGGCAGCGAGGGCAAGGCCGCACGGCTGGCCGAAAGCTATTTGGATCATGGTGACGCGGGGCACTTTGCCGCCGATCTCGCCGCTTATGCTGCACTGACGCCCGAGGCGGTCCGCGCCGCCGCCGCGCGCTGGCTCGAGCAGCCGACCTTGACGCTCACGCTGTTGCCGGGCGAGCCGGAGACGGTCGATGCCCTCGAAAAGGCCCCGTCGCAGGCGTCGAGCGATACAGCCGCATCGCCCAGCCCGCCGACCCGCACCATCCGCGAGATCCCGCCCATCGGGCCGACCTCGGCGCTCGACTTTCCCGAGGTCGCCTCGGTGCGGCTGTCTAATGGCGCCACGCTATACCATGCCCGCCGCTCCAGCCTTCCCGTAACTTCGGTCCTCATCGAATTTGACGCCGGACGCGCCGCCGAAGCCCCCGACGAGCGCGGTATCGCGGCCATGGTCGAGGCGCTGCTGGACGAAGGCGCCGGCGGCTTGAGCGCGCAGGAGATCGCGGAGCGCAGCGAAGCGCTCGGCACCGAGATCGACTTCGGCACGGCGCTCGACGAGACGGTCGCGAGCATGAGCGCGCTGACGGTCAATCTCGATGCCAGCCTCGATCTATTGGCGACCATGTTGCGGGCCCCCGATTTCGACCTTGAGGCGATCGAGCGCGTGCGTGGCCAGCTACTCGCCTCGCGGCAACGCACGCTCGCTACCATCGACGGCGTCGCCAACGATCTCTTGCCCGCCATCCTCTATCACCCGGCCGATCCCTATGGCGGCAGCCCTTACGGCGACCCCGACGCCATCGCCGCGATCGATGCCGACGACCTGCGCGATTTCCACGCGCGTTGGCTGCGACCCGAACGGGCGAATATCTTCGTGGTCTCGGACCTCGACACGGCGCAGGTCGAAGCGATGTTCGAACAACGGCTGGGCCGATGGACGGTCGATGAGGTTCCCGCCGGCATCAAGCGCTTTGCGGCGCGGCCCGCGCGGCCCGAGGGCCCCGACGTGACTCTCGTCGATCGCCCCGGCTCCTCGCAGTCGCTGATCCTCGCCGCGCAAATCCTGCCGGTCGCGCCGGGCGACGAGCTGACCGATCTTTTCAGTGCCAATGAAGTGTTCGGGGGCAGCTTCCTCGGGCGCATCAACATGGATTTGCGCGAAGAGAAGGGCTGGTCCTATGGCGCGCGCGGCTATGTCATCCGATCGAGCGCCGATGTCTTCTACCGGCTCCGCGCCCCGGTACAGGCCGACCGCACCGCCGACAGCCTGCGCGCGATCATCGCCGAGACCCACGCCTTCCTCACCGATGCGGGGGTGAGCGAGGAAGAGTTGGCGCGGACTCAGGCCGCGCAAATCGCCGAACTCCCCGGCCGCTTCGAGATGAGCGCGGCGCTCATTCAGGGGATGAGCAACAATGTCGAGGTCGGGCGGCCGATGGACTATTACGAAACGCTCGCCGAGCGGCTTGGCGCGCAGACAAGCGAGGGGCTCGACCGCGCGATCCGCGCGGCATTGGACCCCGCGGCCTTTCGCTGGATCGTCGTCGGCGATGCCGAGACGGTCGCGCCGCAGCTGGAGGCGGCGGGCATCGCCTTCGAGACGCGCAGCGCCCCCGAAGTCGACGCACCCTAGGATAGAGCGTCTAGCCCAGCCGGGTCACATGCCCCATCTTACGCCCGGGGCGGGCCTCGCGCTTGCCATAGACGTGAAGATGCGCGCCCGGTTCGGCGAGCAGGTCGGCCCACAGGTCCACGTCGTTGCCGATGAGATTGTCCATCGTGACGCGTGGGCTGACCAGCGCGGGATCGCCGAGCGGCAGGTCGCAGATACAGCGAAGATGCTGTTCGAACTGGCTGGTTTGCGATCCCTCGATCGTCCAATGCCCGCTATTGTGGACGCGCGGAGCGATCTCGTTGACGATCGGCCCCTCGGGCGTGGCGAAGAATTCGACCGCCATCACCCCGATATGCCCCAGCTCCATCGCCAGCTTGGCAGCGATGGCGACGGCCGCCTCGACATGCTCGTCGACCGGATCGCCCGCCGGGACCTCGGAGCGGCGCAGGATGCCGCCGTCGTGGATGTTGCGCGGCGCGTTCCAGATGGCGAGTTCGTCATCGGCACGGCGCGCCACGAGGATCGAGAATTCGGCGCCGAAATCGACCGCCGCCTCGGCGACCGCGGGCTCGCGCCCGATGGCGTCCCAGGCGTCGAGCAGCTGGCTTTCCTCGCGCACCCACGCCTGCCCCTTGCCGTCATAGCCGAGGCGCCGTGATTTCAGCACGAGCGGGAAGCCGATGTCCTCGCCGATGCCGTCGAAATCGCCGGGTTCGCTGATGGGACGCCATCTGGCGACGGTGCCGCCATGCTCTTCGATGAAACGCTTTTCCGCCGCGCGGTCCTGCGCGATGGCGAGGCTGCGCGTGCCGGGGCGAAGCTTGCCTTCCATCGCGTCCAAGGGCGCGACGGGAAGGTTTTCGAACTCGTAGGTGACGACGTCGCATTCGGCGGCGAAGGCTGCGAGCGCGTCCGAATTCTGATAATCGGCGCAGACGTAGAGCGAGGCTGTGGCGCTCGCGGGCGGCGCGGGATCGGGGGCATAGACATGGGTGCGATAGCCCATGCGATGCGCGGCAAGGCACAGCATCCGCCCCAATTGTCCGCCGCCGACGATGCCGATGGTCGAGCCGGGGGGCAGTGGCTTGAGTTCGCTCATCGGGGCGTCTCCTCGACCTTGTCGGTCTGGGCCTGGCGCCAATCGTCCAGTCGCTTGGCCAGCGCTTCGTCGTTCACCGCCAGTTGCGCCGCCGCGAACAGTGCCGCATTGGCCGCGCCCGCCTCGCCGATGGCGAAGGTGGCGACGGGGACGCCCGCGGGCATCTGAACGATCGAATAGAGACTGTCCTGACCCGACAGGGCCTTGGAGCGCACCGGCACGCCGAGCACCGGCACCGGGGTCAGCGCGGCGACCATGCCGGGCAGATGCGCCGCCCCGCCCGCGCCCGCGATGATCGCCTTCAAACCGCGCCCGCGCGCTGCCTTGGCATAATCGTAGAGCCGGTCGGGAGTGCGATGCGCCGAGACGATCTTTACTTCGTGTGCAACGCCCAGCTCCTCGAGGATCGCGGCGGCGCGCGCCATCGTCTCCCAGTCGGACTGGCTGCCCATGATGATACCGACGTCCACGTATATAGCCCCCGTGTTCGCGCCCCGTGGCGGGGCCGGATCGCTCCCGTTTAGGCGAGGAACGCTCGCCCGTCCACGCCTCAGGCCTCGTCGAGGTAGCGCCGGTCGGAGGGCTGCATCGCTTCGTCGAATTCGTAGATGATGGGACGGCCGGTCGGGATTTCGAGTCCGGTGATGTCGTCATCCGAGATGTTCGATAGGTGCTTTACCAGCGCGCGAAGGCTGTTGCCATGCGCCGACACGATCACCGTTTCGCCCGCCTCCAGGTGGGGTCGGATGTTCGCCTGATAATAAGGCAGGACGCGAGCGATCGTGTCCTTGAGGCTCTCGGTCGCGGGCACGTCGATCCCGGCATAGCGCGGATCATCGTCCATCCGGTACTTGTCGTCCGCTTCCTGCGCGGGCGGCGGCACGTCGAAGCTGCGGCGCCAGATGTGGACCTGCTCGTCGCCAACCTTGTCGCGCATCTCCTGCTTGTTCATGCCGGTGAGCCCGCCATAGTGGCGCTCGTTCAAATGCCAGTCCTTGGTCACGGGGATCCACAGCCGCCCCAATGAATGGAGCGCGAGGTGCAGCGTGCGGATCGCCCGCGTCTGGACCGAGGTGAAGGCGCGGGTCGGCGCGATGCCCTTGGCCTTCATCACCTCGCCCGCGCTCCTCGCTTCCTCGACGCCCTTGTCGGTGAGGTCGACATCCCACCAGCCGGTGAAGCGGTTTTCGAGATTCCACTGCGACTGGCCGTGGCGGACGAGGATCAGCTTGGCGGTCATGGGCGATCAGCCTTTCTTGCGGGCTTTCAGGTCGGGGACGAGCTGGGCGAGGGCATTGAGGCAGCCGTGCGCCAGATATTTGCAGCGCTCGGTCGACCAGCCGTAGATGGGGTCGGGCAGGTCGTCATTGTCCTTGAAGGGCATTTCCAACGTCATCGACACCGCGCCGAAACGCTCGGCCAGCTGGGTGGTCGACATGGACAGGTTTGCTTCGCCCGGCTTGGACACCTCATAGCCCTTTTCCTCCTGGAAGTCGGGGCAATTGGCCACCAGCAGGCTGCTGAACTGCTTGAACAGGTCATATTGCTTCTCATCGAAGCTCGGGATGCCCTCGAAGCCTGCGAGGAAGTTGGCGGGGATCGCTTCGTCGCCATGCACGTCCATCGCGAAGTCGACGCCCGTCTCGTCCATGCGATTGCGCACATAGAGCACTTCGGGGCTCTTTTCTTCGGTCGGATTGTCCCATTCGCGGTTCAAGTTGGTGCCGACCGCATTGGTGCGCAAATGCCCGCGCTTGGACCCGTCGGGGTTCATGTTGGGGACGATGTGGAAGGTGCATTCGGAAAGCAGCTTGCGACTGACGGGATCGTCGGGATCGGTCAGCTTCTCGAGCATGCCTTCCATCCACCATTCGGCCTGGCTCTCGCCCGGATGCTGGCGCGCATACATCCACACGACAAGATCGCCCTCGCCCATCTGGAAATAGTCGAGGTCCTGCCCGTCGATCGTCTTGCCGAGGCTGCGATAGTCGACATCGGGCAGCGCCGCGACGGTGGCGACGAGGTCAAGGTGGCGCTCCATCGAATAAGGCACGAAATAGGCGAGATAGACGCAGTCGGTGTCGGGCACGAGGCGGATGGTCAGCGTGCCGTCCTCGTAGCTCGTCGACTTGACGCGGGTCCATTCCTCGCGGTCGATGCTCATCAGCGCTTCATAGCCGGGCCAGCCGTCGACATAGGCCGCGCCGCCCGCATTGGTGATGGCGAGCTCGACCTCGCGCCCCGCGCCGCCGACCAGCTTGAAGTGGAACCACTGGTAGAAATCGCTCTGATGGTCCTTGACGATCTCGAGCTCGAGCCGGTCGTCCTGCTGGCTCACGAGCCGGATGTTGCCGCTGTCGAAAGCGCTGGTGACGGAAAGGGTCATGGCTGTGTCTACACCTGTAATGATCGAAATTTCGCCCCTTCCTAGGCAAGGCGACAGCCAAGGGAAACCCCGTGCGTTCACCCGCGCCTCGCGTCCGCTTGTCGAAATTCATTCCGCATCCACCTGCGAGCGCCTATGGAGCGGGCCAGCCATTGACGATTGCTCAGGAAGAACGCCCCGTGACGACCCTTCGCCTCCTCCTCGCCGCCGGCACCGCGCTGGCCGCCGCCGCCCCGCTGGCCGCTGCCGCCGAGACCCCCGCCCCCATGACGGCCGAGGCCGCCACCATCCGCGCCGACAGCGACATGGTCCGCGCGCATGTCGAATTCCTCGCCGACGATCTGCTCGAAGGGCGCCAGACCGGCACCCGAGGCTACGATCTCGCGGCGCTCTATGTCGTCAGCCGCTTTCGCGCCATGGGCCTCGAGCCCGGCGGCGATGACGGCAGCTGGTACCAGGAGGTGCCTTTCGTGCGCGCGAAGGTCGGCGAGACCAGCATCGCCGCCAGCCGCGACGGCGCGGCCGTCGCGCTCGCCGATAGCGACATCGCGCTGCGCCCCAGCGTGGCAGGCGAACAGGTCATGATCGACGCGCCCGTCGTCCTCGCCGGGCGCGGCATCAGCGAACCGCTGCTCGGGATCGACGATTATGCGGGCCTCGATGTCGCGGGCAAGATCGTGGTCGTGATGCCGGGCGCGGTTCCCGGCGGCAATGGCGACGTCAACGCGCATCTCGGCGGATCGAAGGCGCAGGTCGCCGCCGCCAAGGGCGCGCGCGGCATCATCTACCTGCTTGCCGCCCCCGAAGGGCAGGGCGCTGGCTTCATAAACTATATGCGCAACCATGAGGTGGTCGATGTCATCGGCCCCGACGGGCGCCCGTCCGACCAGCCCGGCGCGCTCGACGTGGAAGGTTATATGACCATCGAGGCGGCCAGCGCGCTGTTCGGCATGGACCTGCGCGAGACCGCCATGGCCGCGGCGATGGGCGAGGCGATCACGCTGCCGCGCGCGCCCGAGGCGCGGATGATGATCGACCATCGCTCGTCCCATGACAGCTTCACCGGCACGAATGTCATTGGCAACCTGCGCGGCGCCGATCCGGTGCTGGCGGGCGAACATGTCATGATGACCGCGCATCTCGACCATATCGGCGTGAACGAAGAGGGCGAGGACAAGGTCAACAATGGCGCGCTCGACAATGCCGCGGGCATCGCCACCATGCTCGAGGCGGCGCGCCTCTTCACCACACGCGAGGTCGCACCCGCCCGCTCGATCAGCTTCATCGCGCTCGCGGCGGAGGAAATGGGTCTGTTAGGCGCGGCCTATTATGCGCAAAATCCCATCGTGCCGATCGACGACATCGCCGCGGTGGTGAACCTCGACATGCCCGTCCCGCTCTACGACTTCACCGACGTGGTCGCCTTCGGGGCGCCCTATAACAGCGTCGCCGAAAAGGTCGCCGACGCGGGCGCCGCGCTCGGCATCACCGTCTCGCCCGATCCCATGCCCGAGCAGAATATCTTCGTGCGCTCGGACCATTATGAGTTCGCCAAGATGGGCGTGCCCGCGATCCTGCTCTTCACCGGCTATGGCAATGGCGGCGAGGAGCAATGGGCCGACTTCTTCGCCACGCGCTATCACAAGGCGGGCGATGATCTGAGCCAGGCGCTCGATTGGGACGCGCTCGCCAAATATGCGGAATTGAACCATCGCATCGCGCTGACCATCGCCGAGGATGCGACCCCGCCGCGCTGGTACGAGGGCACCTATTTCGGCGA
Source organism: Sphingomicrobium arenosum (assembly GCF_026157085.1). NCBI lineage: Bacteria > Pseudomonadati > Pseudomonadota > Alphaproteobacteria > Sphingomonadales > Sphingomicrobiaceae > Sphingomicrobium > Sphingomicrobium arenosum. The sequence goes on along the minus strand of NZ_JANPVN010000001.1, from coordinate 2,303,410 downwards.
CGCCTTCGATCCCGGCGGCGAGCGCGCGCCGACGCCGCCCACGCTTGACTCAGGGCTTAGCAGCCACTAGGTGGCGCTCAGACTTTTCGGCTCCCGAAAAAACAGAATCACTTTTTTGCAAGGTTTTGCATCATGAAGATCCGTAACTCGTTGAAATCGCTCAAGTCGCGTCACCGCGATTGCCGCGTCATCCGTCGTCGCGGTCGCACCTACGTGATCAACAAGACCAACCGTCGCTTCAAGGCGCGCCAGGGCTAAGCCACGGCGCCTGCCTGACGCGCAGGTCTTTTTGAGACAGCATCAGACGCCTCCGAGCTTTCGGGGGCGTTTTTTGCTGTCTGCCGTCAACGCGCGCGCCTAGGCGCCGAGCGGTCTCTGCAGATGCTGTTGCAGCGCACGGGCATGCCGCAGCGCCTCGTCGAGCGCGAAGGGCCGCGAGAAGGAAAAGCAGGCGCAGCCGTCCGCCAGCGCCATCGCCTGCAGGAAACGCCGATCATCGTCGGCCAGCGCTTCGCCGATCGCCGGGCGAAAGAGGTTGTCGAGCAGGCTCATCGCCGCCTCGCGCCCCTTAATGGGCACAATTGCTAACTCGCCCTGGTCGATACGATAGAGCCGCGTCAGGCGAAACCGCTCGGTCCACGGCGCCGAGCGGTCGAGCGGGAGCTGATATTTGTCGATCTGCGGGGCGACACGTGGCAAGCCCTCGAGGCTGATCCCGAGCGCTGCCGCGCCCGTCGGGCCGAGCTTGATGCGCGGGATGCCGGGCCGGACCCATGCGGTGCCGTCGTCATCGAACTCGACCGCGAGCAGGTCGTCGCAGAGCGGCCTCAACCCCGCCTCGCGCAGGCTCGCCGCCAGCGTCGACTTGCCCGCCCCGCTGTCGCCGAGGAAGGCCGCCGCCTCGCCATCGCCAAAGGCGACGGCATTGGCATGGACGGTGAGCATCCCGCGCTTGAGCAGCAGCGCCCCCATGACCGAGCCAAGCAGCCACACGCGGATCATCGCCTCGGGCGTTTCCCGCGGCGCGACCACCTCGATCTCGCGCCCGCCGCGCACGCGATAGCGGATGCCATGCAGTTCGAACGCGACCGTTCCGTCGGGTTCGAGCCGCCAGTCGGTTTCCTCATCGATGCGCAGCGCGGCATCGCGGCGCATCGTGATATGCACGTCGGGCGCCTCCCCCGACGTATCGGCATAGAGTTCGGGCAGCAGCATGCTGCTCTCGAAGCGCAACCCGAAGGCGCCATGGCGGTGATGCCCGCCGCTTGTGCCGCTCTTGCCCTGCATGACGAGCGGGCTTACCCCAGCGCCATGGCAAAGGCACCCCTCAACCTCACCCCCGACACGCGCATCCGCCAGAACCAGGCCGTGCCGACCGGGCGGGTCGATGGCGAATTGATGGCGCTCGATCCCAAGGCGGGGGAAGTGTTCGGGCTCGACCCCATCGCCACGATCGTCTGGGATCGCATCGGCAGCGGCACCACCATCGCCGCGCTGGTCGAGGCCATCACGCAGAGCCATGATGTCGCGCCCGATCAGTGCCTCGCCGATATCCTGCCCTTCCTCGAGCAGGCCGTGGCGGCCGGACTGGTCGTCGTCGAACCATGAGCATGGCGGTCCGCCGCGCGTTGGTCGCCGACCTCGCCCGCCGCGAGGGCCCCGGCCTTCGCCGCCTTTTCCTCGTCGCCTTCCTCGCCGCGCTGGTCGAGGGGGTGGGGATCACGCTCCTCGTCCCCATCATCGCGCTTGCCACGGGCGGAGCGGAGGGGATGACGGCGGCGGGCCTGCCCGACTGGTTTCCACCGCTCCCCCCGATCGAGCTGCTACTGGCGCTGTTCCTCGGCGTGATGATCCTGCGCGCGATGCTGATCGCCGCGCGTGCCCGCCAGCGCGCGCGCATCGGCCAATCCTACCCCGCAAGGCTGCGCGAGGCGGTCGCCGTGTCGCTGCTCGCCATCGGCTGGCGCGAGGCCGAGGCGCTGGGCCCGCCCCGCCTCCAACGCATGCTGCAGGTCGACATCATGCGCGCGGGCGCGGCGGCCTCCTATGTCGAGATCGGGCTGGTCGCCTTGTTCATCGTTGCCGTGCAGGGCCTCATCGCGCTCGCGCTGGCGCCGGCGCTGACCCTCCTCGCCATGGCGCTCGCCGCCATCAGCATCGCCATCGGCTGGCCCTTCCTGCGCGCCAGCCAGCGCCGCGCCGGCAAGCTCGCCGACCATTATGACAAGAGCATCGGCGAGGCCTATCGGCTGCGCGCGGGCCTCAAGGCCGCCCTGGCCGAGGGCCGCGCGCCGCGCTTTCTCGACCGTTACCGCGCCCGGCTGGCGGAGGAGCGCGACGCTTTCATCGCCATCGACGAGGGACAGGTGCTGGCGGGGTTCGTCGGCCAGCTGGTCGCCGCTGTCGCGCTTGTCGGGCTGGTGGCCGCCGGGCTCTTCTGGATCGACGTGGCCCCCGCCATCCTCATTCTCACGCTGCTCCTGTTCGGGCGGCTCTACGGCCCGCTGCGCACGCTGGTCGATGCGTGGCAGGCGGTCGCGGTCAATGCGCCGGGCTTTACCGATCTTGCCGAATTGTTCGCGGCAGCCGACGCGCGGGCGACACCGCAGGCGGAGGTCGCCGCCGATATGGGCGAGGCGCTCGACTGGCGCGAATTGAAGGTCGAGGGCCTCGTCGCCGGCGTCGCGAGCAAAATCGCCACCGCCCCGCTCGACCTCGCCATCGCGCCGGGGGAGGCGATCGCGCTCACCGGCCCCTCGGGCTCGGGCAAGACGCTTGTGCTCGACACCATCGCCGGGCTCATCGCCCCGCTGGGCGGGCGCCTGCTGGTCGACGGTGCGCCGATCGATCTCGCCGCCCGACCCGACTGGGCGCGTGGGCTCGCTTATGTCGGCCAGCACGATCCCCTGCTCGGCACCACCCCGCGCGCCATGCTCGAGCTCGACGACCTGCCCGAGGCGGCCGCCGCCGATGCGAACCGCTGGATTAGCGCGCTGGGCCTCGACCCGCTGCGCGAGCGCTTCGGCCCCGACCTCGACCGCCCCTTGGGAGAACATGGCGCGACCCTGTCGGGGGGCGAGCGCCAGCGCCTCGCGCTCGTGCGCGCGTTGCTGCGACAGCCCCGCCTGCTCCTCCTCGACGAGGCGACTGCCGCGCTCGACCTCGAGGCGGAGGCTGCGATTTTCGCGCAAATCCGCGCCGCCGCGCCCGACATGGCCATCCTCATGGTCTCGCATCGCCCGCAGAGCCTTGCGCAGCTCGATCGCCACGCTAGGGTCGCGCGCGCTCTTTAACCCTTCATAAAGCACACCTGTTTAGAAGCGATATTGCCGAATCGATATGCGACACCCACCCACCCCCAAAGCGTCCTGGACGGCGCCCACCATGACCCGGCTCGCGGCCAAGGCCGCGCGCATGCCGGGCAATGGTCCGGCGGCCGAAGGTTGTTCGGGCAAGGAGGGCAAGGCCAAGCTCTGCGCGAGCTGAGGTCGGTGAAAGCGGTGTTATATATAGACATAGACGAGGCGTTATCGTCGCTCTAGGTAACCGGCCGGAATTTGTTGCCGCTTTGACGGCGAAGATGCGTATAGAGGACCCATGAAGACCACCGTCAAAGCCCCCTGGAAGGCCCCGCGCCTCGATCGCCTGCCCGCCAAGCATGCGCGCATGTCCGGCACGAGCATCTGCGAAGGGCAGGATACCCGGCGCGGCAGTTCGATGAATTGCAGCTGAGCGGCACCAGCAGCTCCCCTCTTTTTCCGCGCCGTCTAGAGCCGTGGACCGAGCGCGGGCGCGACACCGTCTCGCCCCCACCCTTCGCCACCGGCGATGATGTTCGCCTGTGGCTCGACGCGCTTCGACCGCCGAGCGCCGAGCAGGCCAGCGACATCGCGCGGCGGCTCGCGCGGCTCGACTGGACGGCGTTCGATGGCTTGCGCGGCGGTTTCGTCGGCATCCTCCAGACCCCGACCCGCACCCTCCTGTTCCGCGACGCGCTCGGGCGCAAGGCGCTACATTATCGTCTTGACGGCGAGGCAGTGGATCTCGACCGCGATGCCCTGCCGTTGGCACGGATCGGCGGCACGCCGCGGCTCGATGAACAGTGGCTCGCGCGCTATTTCCTGACCCTGCCGGAAGAAGGCCCACGGTCGCCCTTCGATGGCGTCACGCGCGTCGAACCCGGCCATGTTGTCGTCATCGAGCATGGCCGCGCCCGCCACGAAACATGGTGGACGCCGAGCTTCGAGCCGCTCGACATCGGTTTCGAGGAGGCGCGCGACACCGCCGCTACGCTGCTCGACGAGGCCATCGGGGGCAGTGATTGCGACGCGCTGCTCCTCTCCTCTGGGATCGACAGCAATGTCATCCTCTCGCGGCTCGCGCATCTCGGGCGCACGCCGCGCGCCATCACCGGCTCGCCCAGCGCCCATGCCGACCCCTCGGCGGTCCAGCTGGTCGATGAATATCCGCTCGCCCATGCCGGGCTGCGCAGCGTGGGCGGGAGCGAGCACCATCGCCTGCGCGCCGCGCCGAGCGGGCTGCGCGATGCGCTCAATTGGGGTTATGCCGCCTATCAGCGCCCGATGTACAACCCCTCCAACCTCGGTTGGGTCGATGGTTGCCAGGCACTCGCCAGCAGTCTCGGCATGACGCGCATCTTCGACGGGCTGCAGGGCAATTACACGCTCGGCCACAATGGCATGCGACCGACCATCGCGCTGGCGGCGGCGCGGCGCTGGGGCGATTGGGCGCGCGCCATCGCCGCCAATGGCGGGCGCGACATCCGCGCCTCGCTCCTCGCCGCACCGCCCGACTGGCTCGCCCGGCTGCTCGCCCGCCCTTCGGCACGGCGCCATGTGCGCGACCTGTTCGCCAATCCCCGCTCGGCGCGGATCAAGGCCGCCATGGCGCCCGAGATCGCGCTCGGGGTGCGGCAGGATTATCCCGGCGATGGGCTCGCCTTTCCCGAGCGGCGGCTGCGCGACTATATCGCGCAGGTCGATCCCGCCGGTCGCTACCGCGCCGCCGAGCGGCGCAACGGCATCGAACTGGTCGATCCCTATGCCGAGCGCGAGCTGGTCGAATTCAGCCTGCGCCTGCCCGAGGCGATCTTCCGCCACGACGGCGTGCCGCGCGGGCTCCAGCGCGCACTGCTCGATCCGCGCCTGCCCCCCGACATCCGCGACCCGCGCATGACCGCGATCCAGGGCGGCGACTGGCGCGCCGCCGCGCTGCGCGATGCCGGGCTGATGAAGCGCATCCTCGACCGGCTCGAGGATGGCCATCGCGGTGCCGAGCTTTTCGACGTGCGCGCGATGCGGCGCGCACTCGACAACTGGCCCGCCTCGGGCTGGGACGATGAGGATCAGGTCGTGCGTTATCGCATCCATCTCGGCCGCGCGATGAGCGCCGCCGCCTTTGCCCAATGGGTCGCGGACGGCGCGCCGTGACGCACGGCGGATCCACGCCGCCACCGCTGCCGCTGCGGGTCAAGCTGGAGGCGCTGGGCGATCATCTCGCTGCTGTCGCCGCGCTGCGCTTCCGCCCCTTCGTGGCGCTGGTGCCGGCGCACATCTCGCACCGCCCCGGCGTGTCGCCCGGCGATCGCGACATGATCGAGCGCGCGGTTCGCGGCTGGGCCCGTCGGCTGCCGTGGAAGACCGAATGTTTCGTCCAGGCGATCGCGGCCAAGCGCATGCTCGAGCGGCGCGGCTGCGACGTCGTCGTTCATTATGGCACCCGCCGGAGCGACGACGGGCTCGAGGCGCATGTCTGGGTGCGTTCGGGCGATGTGCCCGTGATCGGCCACCGCAACGCGCACGAGTTCACCGAAATCGCGCGCTTCCCGCCGGCCGGCGACGCCTAGGGTTCGTTCGACCCCGGTTCGACCTCGCCCAGTTCGGGCGCATTCTGCCCCTCGCTGTCGGCGCGGGTGATGGTGCAGGCGGGCAACCCCTGCGCCTCGACATCGACGCAATTGCGCACCTGCGCCGAATCATCGGCGCCGATGAAGACCGCCCAGTCGCGCCCGTCGTCGCAGCTCGCGGTCCACATCATGAGATTTTCATAGTCGGCGACATAGCCCGAGCGCGTCACCCGCTCGCAGCGCAGCCCCGAGGCGCGGATCGCGCGCTTCAGGGCGATATCGCGATTGACCGGGCTGAGGTCGAACAGCCGGTTCTGCGCTTCGCTGCGCACCGTCACGTCCTTGTCTTCGGTCGGCGCGGTCTCGCCGCATCCTGCCAAGACGCCCGCCGCGATCACCAGCGGCAACCAACTTTTATCGATCAAAACCAATCCTCCGCGTCCACCGGGCGTTCTGCCTCTTCCTCATAATCATCGGCAAGCGTTTTGAGCGCGCGCTGGATGATCGGATCGGCGCTGGTCTGCGCCATCGTCCTCAATTCGGACGGCGAAAGGCGGGGGGTGTCGTCCATCTCCATAAGGCGAGCAATGCTCCAAATCAGCAAAAGTTTCCGCTTTGCCGCCTTTTGACGCCGCCGTGACGCACAAGTCACGACCACCCGCTGTCCCTCCCGTCATCGACAGCCTCTTGCGCTTTGCCCCGCCGCTGCCATGCTGCGCGCTCGTCTGTCGCCCCTGATTGCCGGAGTGTCCCATGCTCAGCCTCGCCCTCGCCAGCTTCCTGTTCCAGCAAGCCGACCCCGATGTCGCCGGCCTCACCCCCAACGAGATCGCCGACGCCGCGCCCGCGGGCGACTGGCGCGCGATCGATCCTGATCACCTGCTCGTCATCGGCCTCGCCGATGGCGATGAGGTGACGATCGAACTCAACAGCGATTTCGCCCCCGTCCATGTCGCCAATATCCAGGCCATGGCGCGCGAGGGTTTCTGGATCCCCGGCGCCAGCGTCTATCGGGTGCAGGACAATTATGTCGTGCAATGGGGCCACCGCGACGATGCGCCCGAGCTACCCGCTACGGTCGAGGAAAATCCGCCCGCCGAATATGTCCGCCCCGTCGAGGGGCTGTCGGTGCGCTCCTTCGGCATGCGCGACAGCTATGCCGCCGCCGTCGGCTTCGCCAATGGTTGGCCCGTCGCGCTCTACGCCGACGGCACCGCGAGCCTCACCCATTGTTATGGCACCGTCGGCGTCGGCCGCGACCTCAGCCCCGATACCGGCACGGGCGAGGAGCTTTATGCCGTCATCGGCCACGCCCCGCGCCACCTTGATCGCAACATCGCCATCGTCGGGCGCGTGATCGACGGGATGGAGCATTTCACTTCGCTGACCCGCGGCACCGAGACGCTCGGCATGTATCCCGAGGGCGAGATTGCGGCCGGTATCGTGCGCGTCGCACTGGCCAGCCAGATGCCGCCCGAGACCCGCCCCGCCTATGGGGTGCTGCGCGAGGACAGCACCGCCTTCGCCCGCTATGTCAGCGTGCGCGCCAACCGCGACGACGCCTTTTATGACGTCCCCGCGGGCGGTGTGGATATTTGCAATGTGCAGGTGCCGGTGCGCCGCATCGCGCGCTAGCGGTTTAGGAAAGGCGTAGGTTCAGGCCGCCCAGACGTCGCTGTGCGTGCGCGCCTTGGGGCGGTGCGCGATGACGAATTCGGCGCGGCCCTGGTCGAACACCGAGCCTTCGAGCGGGAGCGCGGTGGCGCAGAAGGCGCACTCGGCCGACGTGCGTCCCACCAGCCAGTGGGTACGACCGCAGCCCGGGCAATGGTTCACCTCGGCTTCGCGATAGACGGCATGATAGCCGCGACTTCCCTCGAGGGCGCTGTCATGGACCGGGTGATAATGCATCGCGGGCTGGCTCATCGGCACTTCCTTTCAACCCGCATCAACGCCCGCGGTCGCGAAAGGGTTTCCAAAGTCTTAATTTGGGACGCAAGTGGTGCAATCGGGCCACTCAATGTGCCCTGAGGGCCGCGCGTGGCGAGCGAGTGAGCGCGGGGCGCACCGCTGCCATCGCGCTGCCGATCGCCACGACGATGGTCGCCCCGGCGAGCGCCGCGATTCCAGCGGCGTCGGGGGCGAAGCCGATATCGAACTGACGAGTGATGACGAACCAGCTCGAGGCCAGCCCTGCGCCGATGGCGAGCAACACCGCCGCGGCGACGAGGATCGCAAATTCGACCAGCTGGGTGCCGACCAGCTGCGGCCCCCGTGCACCGACCAGCCGGAGCAAGACGAGATCGCGGGCCCGCGCCGCGCGCGTCGCCAGCACCGAGCCCGTCAGCACCACCACCCCGATGAGGATCGCCAAGAGGGTCGCAATGCGCACCGCCGCGTCGAGCGAGGTCAGGATCGAGCGCACGTCCTCGAGCACGCCTGCCACCGAGATGGTCGTCGCGGTCGGAAAGGTCTCGGCCAGCCCCGCCTCGAAGCCGCGCGGCACGCTGGCACCCTGCGGCTCGATGGTGGCCATCAGCACATGCGGCGCTTGTTCGAGCGTGCCCGGCGCGAAAACGATGCCGAAGTTGAAGCCGAAGCTCTGCCAGTCGACCTTGCGCAGCGAGGCGATGGTCGCGGTGACCTCGCGCCCGGCGATGGCGAGCGTCAGCGTGTCGCCGACCTCAAGCTGGAGATCGCGCGCGGCCTCTTCCTCGAGGCTGACGAGCGGCGCGCCGGCATAATCCTCGCCCCACCAGTCGCCCGCGACGACCTCATTGCCCTCGGGCACGGCGGCCGAATAGGTCAGCCCCCGGTCCCCGCTGGTCAGCCAGCTGCGACGGTCCTCGGGCAGGTCGGCGACCGCGATCCCGTCGACCGCGCTGATCGAACCGCGCAGGCTGGGTACGACGCGCAGCTTGGCCTGCGGCATCGCCTCGGTGACCAGCGCGCGCAAGTCGCTCTCGCTGCCGCGCGGCAGGTCGGTGATGAAATGCGAGGGCGCGCGCTCGGGGATGGCGCCGTCGAGTTCGCCCAAGAGGCTCTGGCTCGTCGCCGCCAGCGTGACGAGGATCGACAGGCCGAGCCCCAGCGCCACGGTCAGCGCGCGGGTCGCATTGCCCGGGCGATGCAGCGCCGCCACGCCCAATCGCGCTACCGGCCCGCCGCGCCCGGCGGCCGCCTTGGCCGCGCGCTGGATGGCCCAGCCGAGCAGCCAGAAGAGGAGTGCCAGCACCGACAGGCCTGCAATCGCGATCCCCGCGAGCCGTGCATTGTCCGACCCCAGCAACAGCAGCGCGATCGCCACCAGCGCCGCCAGCACCGGCACCAGCCAGTCGATCTTGCGGCCGTTCAAAAGCCCGCTGCCCGCATCGGCGCGCAGCAGCGCCTTGGGCGGGGTGCGCAATGCCGCGACCAGCGGGCGCCACGCCACCGCCACCGTCACCGCGATCGCCACCGCGGCCGCCAGCCCCAGCGCCGTCCAATGCGGCCCCGTGTCGGGCGCCACGGGGAAGCGCTCGGCGAGCATATCCTCGAGCAGCGGCGGCACCGCCGCGCCGATCGCCAGCGCGGGGATCAGGGCGAGCCCCACCGCGAGCGTGATTTCCAATCCCAGCATCGCGCCGAGGTCGCGCCGCTGCGCGCCGACCAGCTTCAGCCGCGCTACCGCCGCCTGCCGCGAGGCGGCGAAGGCGCGCATGGCCGCGCCGATGCCGAGCGCGCCGATCCCCAGCGCAGCGATGGCGATGACGAGCAGCATGTCGCCCGCCAACGCGACGAAGCGCTGGGTCCCCTGCCCCGCGCCCTCGCGGGTGCGGGCTTCCCAGCCGATCGGCTCCAGCGCGGCGATCAACTCTTCTTCCGCCCCCTCCAGCGCCGCCGGATTGCGAAGCGCAATGCGATATTGATAGTCGACGAGGCTGCCCGGCACGACCAGTCCGCTGCGTCCCAGTCCTCCGGGGGTCACCAGCGCGGGCGGGGCCCACAGGAAGGTGCCGCCGGGCATCCGGTCGATGAGCCCGCTGACGCGATAGTCGCCTTGTCCCAGCGCCACCCGGTCGCCCAGCCCCAGCCCCAACTGCGCCGCCACGGCGCGCCCGAGCGCGATCTCGTCATCGCTGGCGGGCCGCGCGCCTTCGAGTTCGAGCGTCCCGGCGAGCGGGAAGGCGCCGTCCACACCGCGCAGGTCGATGAGCGCGATCTCCTCGCCCTGGCGCAGCATCGCGCGCGTCGCCACGCCTTCGCTGACCGTGCCTAGGCCTTCCATCGCCGCGCGCTCCTCGCTGGTCGCGACCCGCTGCGCCTGGCTGACGAGCAGGTCGCCGCCAAGCAGCGCACGGCCATTGTCGGCGATGGCGCTGTTCATCGAGGCGACGAGGCTCAGCACCGCTGCCAGCCCCGCCACCGAGAGCAGAAGGCAGGCGAACAGGAGTCCGAGCCCCGCGCGCCCGCCCTTCAGATCGCGCCGTGCCAGCCGCCAGCCGATCATTCGGCGAGCTTCCCGTCGCGCATGTGCAGCGTGCGGTCGCATCGCCCTGCCAGCGCGGGATCATGGGTGATGATGACCAGCCCCGCGCCGCGCTCTTTGGCGCGTTCGAACAGGAGGTCGGCGACATCGGCGCCGGTGCGGCTGTCGAGATTGCCCGTCGGCTCGTCGGCGAGCAGCAGGTCGGGCCCCGGCGCGGTCGCGCGCGCGATCGCGACGCGCTGCTGTTCGCCGCCCGACAATTCGCTCGGATAATGGGTCATGCGTCCGGCCAGCCCGACGGCCGCCAGCTCGGCCTCGGCATGGGCGAAGGCGTCTTTCTCCCCCGCCAGCTCGAGCGGCACCGCGACATTCTCGCGCGCGGTCATGGTGGGGAGCAGCTGGAAATCCTGCAGGATGATGCCGATGCGCCGCCCGCGCAGCCGCGCCAGCCCGTCCTCGTCGAGCGCCGCCAGATCCTCGCCCGCGATCCTCGCGGTCCCTGCATCGGGCCGTTCGAGCCCCGCCATGACACTGAGGAGCGATGACTTGCCCGAGCCCGAGGGCCCGAGGATCGCCAGCGTCTCGCCCGCCGCAAGCTGAAGGTCGACGCCTTTCAGAATGTCGACGCGCGCGGCGCCCTTGCCAAGCGAGAGATGGATGTCGGAAAGGTCGATGAGGAGTTCTGTCATGGCGTCCGTGGCTAAGGGGCAGGAAGTGGCTTGGCAATTGCCGAGCGGCCCCGCTTGCGCTAGCCGCACATAGGACCATGGTACGCCTCGCGCTCTTCTTCAGCCTCCTGACGGCCGTGCTTTCGACGAGCAGCGCCCAGCAGCCTGCGAACGACATGGGTGTTGGTGATAGGCCGACGATCACCATCATCGCCTTCGGCGACAGCCTGACCGCGGGCTACGGCCTCGATGCGGGTCTCGGCTTCGCGCCCCAGCTCGAGGATGCGCTGCGCCGCGAGGGCATTGCCGCCACCGTCATCGATGCCGGCGTGTCGGGCGATACGAGCGCGCAGGGGCGCGAGCGGCTCGGCTGGACGCTCGACAGTCTCGATGCCGTGCCCGACATGGCGATCCTCGAACTGGGCGGCAACGACATGCTGCGCGCGCTCGACCCGAGCGTGACGGAGGAAAATCTCGCCGCGATGATCGAGGCCTTCGAAGCGCGCGGCATCGCCGTCGTCCTCGCCTCCATCCCGGCGGCGCGCAATTACGACCCCGCTTATGTCGCCGCCTTCGATGCCGTTTATCCGGCGCTGGGGGAACGCTATGACGTGCCCGTCCTGCCATTCGTCCCCGAAGGCGCGAGCCGCGAGGGATTGCTGCTCCCCGACGGGGTGCATCCCAATTTCGAAGGGATAAAGGCGATCGTGACCGCCATGACCGCGCGCCTCCTGCCCCTCATCGAGGCGGAGACGCAAGGCGCGGATTAGTCTTCCTCGCCGACCAGTCCGGTGACGTCGACTTCCTCGAAGAATTCCGCGCCGAGCCGGTCGCCCGCGATCCATTTGACCATCGCGCTGGCACGATCGCGCGTCGGGATGATCAGCCAGATGCGCATGCCGGGCTCGAACTCGTGCCCCGGCACTTCGGCCGAAAAGCCATGCGCCGACAGGTTCACCAGCCGCGCCTCGGTGCCCTCGGCCCCCATTTCGCGCACCTGCGCGTCGAGATCGACGTCCTGCCGTTTCGAACGGCGCCGTTCGACTGCCGGATCGACCTCGGCGATTCGCGCTTCGACCATGTGAAATTTCCGTCCTTCATTGCCCGTCACCGACGGGGTGCGCGCTTTATAGTCACAAATTCGCAAAATGGGGAAATTTCTGTTCACCATGCTTGGCGCGACCCCGGGCGCGACCCAAGGGGCGACCAAGCGAGCCGCCGCCGCGATGCGACGAATGGCCGTGCGAATCGCTGGCAAGCCTCGTTCAGCTTCTATATGGTCGACATCAGCTATCGGGGGGCGACAAGGCGGCATGTGGGGTGTCGCCAACCCCTTGCGACCACAGGATATTCGATGAAGCGCTCCCTCCTCTCCAAGCTCGCCGCAGCGAGCATGTTCGTGCCCGCCTCGGCGCTGGCGATGCAGCAGGCATCGGTCCAGCCGGTCGAGCTGCCCGCATCCGAACCGGCGAGTGCCGAAGTGCCCGGCGAAACGCCCTCGGCCCAAGATGCGCAGGCCAGCGCGCCGCATCAGCACGTACTGCCTGCCGACCCGGCGCGCGATGTCGGCCAGCCCACCATCGCCCCGCTCGAGCCTGCCGAGCGCCTGCCCTTCTGGCAGGCCGGCGATGTCGAGGAATTGCTGAGCTATGTCGCCAATGTCGGCGCCCTCGGACTCGACCCGGCCGATTACGACCGCAGCCAGCTCGACCTTGCCATGGCCGCGAACAACCAGAATGGCGTTTCGGTCGCCGCGACCGAACTGTTCGAAACGCTCGCGCGCGATCTCGCCCATGGCCATGCCAGCGATGACGCCCGCGTCGACTGGCATATCGTCGATACCGACTTTGCCGAGGAAGGCTCCTTGCGCACCTATGTGGCGCAGGCCATCGCCTCGGCCTCGGTCACCGCCTCGCTCGACCAGCTCGCGCCGACGCACCCGCAATATGCCGCGCTGATCAACGCGCTCGCGACCGAGCGCGCCAAAGGCGAGGCCGCCGATGCCGAGGCCATCGCCGACATTCGTCTCAACCTCGATCGCTGGCGCTGGCTGCCGCGCGATCTTGGGGATCGCTACATCATCGTCAACGTGCCGGCCTATACCGCCGCGCTGGTCGAGAATGGCAAGACCAAGTCGCGCCATCGTGCCGTCGCGGGGGCCAAGCGCACGCCGACGCCCCAACTGATGGCCGAGGCGACCGGGGTGATCTTTAACCCCTATTGGAACGTGCCCAAGTCGATCGAGCCCGAAGTGCGCGGCAAGGCGGGCTATGAGGCGGTCAAGGACGGCGACGGCAATATCGTGCGCTATCGCCAGCCGCCGGGGCCGTCGAACGCGCTCGGGCGGGTCAAGTTCGTGATGTACAATCCGCATCTCATCTACCTGCACGACACCAATGCGCGCGGATTGTTCGACAATGAGGCGCGCGCCTATTCGCACGGCTGCATCCGCACCGAGAATATCCTCGGGCTCGCGACCATGTTGCTCGAGGAAGATGGCGGCGACTGGTCGGCGGAAAAGACCGTCGAGGTGGTCAATTCGGGCGAGAATACGGGCGCCAATTTCGTCAACCCGCTGCCCGTCTACATCGTCTATATGTCGGTCGCGGCCAAGGGCGACGGCTCGATCCTCGCCTATGAGGATATTTACGACCGCGACGCCCCGGTACTCCAGGCGCTCAACGATGCGCCGAAGGGTGTCGACCCACTGGCCCCGCTGGGCGAGCAGGTGGCGAGCGCCGACTGAGGCGTCGCGTCGTCAATGAAATTGGGAAAGGCCTCGCCGGCGACGGCGGGGCCTTTTCGTTAGCGCGCCACGGGCGCGGAAGAGCGTGAGCGCAAGAGGTTCCGAAGGCGATTCACGTCGTCGCTGCGGAGGTAGGCTGTCTGAATTTCGACGACCTGGTCTGCGTTTTCCACCTTGAAGATGCGCTCGTGAAGAAACCGCTGTCCGACGCCGGTCATGGCCTCGTCGCGCTCGCCGAACTGCTCGATCTGATCGAACGCCATCCGTTCGACGCGGTGCATCGGCCATCGTGCGAGCGAGATCGTGCGCACCGTCACGGCGCCCGCGTCGACCCACACGGTCTGCAACGACCGCGCGCCCACAAGGCAGGCGAGCCCGGCAAGAAGGAATATGAGCCCCGGCAACCAAGCCCCCGTTTCGGGCCGGGCGGTTCCGACGCCAAGGCCGAGGCAACCGACCAGCGTGATCACCCCGAAGATGATCGTGAGTTCGACAGGGATGCGCGATTTGAGGCGTTTCACGGACGCGACGTTCGATAAAACGCGATGATCATGCAAGGCTTGGAATAGCGAGCGTTGGCCAAGGTCAGGATCGGGGTGGGAAGCGGGCAATCAGTCTGGGCATTGAGGACCCCGCCCTTCACGTCGGCAAAACGGGGGAGTCGGGTTCAGAGAGACAGTCTCAAGGTTAGCAAGCGGAACGACGTGTCCCGTAGAACTTATTAGTCCCAGCGATCTCTCCACCTCAGCATAAGAAACTGCATCCTGCGAAGATATGCGAAGCCAGCGTGAGTAATCCGCATTGTCTTCCGTGGAGTAATAGCAAGTCCAGCCGTCATCCCGGCTTTCACACCAACGATGATAGGAGACGCAAGCGTTTTCGACGCACGCGCGGCTCATGCGCTGCGCATCAAATTCACCGCGAAAGTTGTCGCTCCAAAGCTGGACGACGACTTCCGAGCCTAGAACACGAGCAGTAGCCCAGCGCGACGTCGTGCTTGAGCTGCTGACTTCAACACTTTGCACGTCTGCAAAGCACAGAGTGGCAATGACTAGAAGGCAATCCATGTCACTAGTTTGCATGACGACTCAGTGTCCGCAATGGGGTCGTAAGCAGACCTTCCGGGACAGCCCAGATCCGGTGCAGTTTTACGCCAGCTTGTCGGCGTAAAGCAGGCGCCCGTCGCCGAGCAGGTTCATCGCCTGCCAGTGATCGCGCTTCGCGCAGGCGAAGCAGCCTTGCGACCTGCCGAGCTTGCCGTGGCGGGCGATCATGGCGGGTTCGGCGTAATTGGCCGAGTGCATCACGATATAGCGCGACATGGCATTGGAATTGGTGAAGTCCAACCCGGCGAGCTTCATCGAGAGGCCGTATTTGCCGTGATATTGGTTGGCCGTCGCATAGGCGCCCTGCGAGCTCGCATGGCTGCCATGTGCGTTCGAGAATTGGTCGAGATAGCCATTGTGGCTGCGGTCCGAGCCGCTGCCGTGGGTGACGCGGAAATGCTGCGCCTGGCCAGAGGCGAGGTCGACGATGTGGAAACGCTCCTGCGCGCTATGCCTGGAATAGTCGACGATGCCGATGCGATCGGTGTGACGCAGGCGCCCGCGATGCTGTTCGAGCGCGGCCAGCGCCTTTTGGAAGATGCGCGGTTCGACGCCCGCGGGCGCGCCCGAGAAATTCCAGGCCGACGAGCGAGCGCGCGGGGTGACGACCTTCATCGGCTGCGCGAGCGCCGCGCCGGGAAGGATGATCCCCGCGCTCCCCGCTGCCGCCGCTTTCAAAAGACTCCGCCGCCCCAAATCCGTCACTACGCCTGTCCCCGCTCTCGTTGTTCGCTCCATCCACTCAAGGTGATTTCTTATAGCTATCAAAAGGTTAATGCGCGATGAGGCGAATTTCGTCCTACCATGGGTAAACAACGGTTCGTCGAAGATGGACGGAACTTGTGTCGGATCGCCGACAGGCCGGGGCAGGGGCGCGACGAGGCGCCTAAAAGCCAGCTATGCGCTTGAACATGGCCCCCGACCTTGCTAAGGGCGCGGCCTCGCTGCGACCCATCTGGGTCTCGCGGCCCGATTCTCTATGGACATTAACCCGCCTGTCCACATTTTCCGGCGGGGCAAAGGAGCTGGTGTTTTTTATGCAGATCATCGTTCGCGACAACAATGTCGACCAGGCGCTGCGCGCGCTCAAGAAGAAGCTGCAGCGCGAAGGCGTCTATCGCGAAATGAAGCTGCGCCGCCATTATGAAAAGCCGTCGGAAAAGCGCGCCCGTGAAAAGGCCGCCGCTGTCCGTCGTGCGCGCAAGCTCGAGCGCAAGCGCATGGAACGCGAAGGCGGTCGCTAGGACCTTCCTTTAACAAGGGGTAGGTCATGTCGGTCACCCAAGTCCCGTTGCGTCCGATCGCCAAGGGCTCGGTCGCCAAATTCTGGCTCGCGATGCTCGCGCTCGTCGTTCTCGGCGTCGCCATCGCCTGGGTGGCCACGCGCCCGCTCCAGGCCGAGACGACCGAAAATGGCGTGTCGATCCGCACCCTCGTCGAGGGTGAGGGCGAGACCATCGACGTCGTCGACGGGGCCTTCGTGATCTATACCGGCAGCCTGGCCGATGGCCGCGTCTTCGATTCGTCCGAAGGTCGCCCCATCCCCATGCTGCCCGCCCAGACGGTCGCGGGTTTCTCCGAAGCGTTGCAGGCGATGCGCCCCGGTGGCTCCTACAAGGTGCGCATCCCCGCCGAGCTCGCTTATGGCGACACCCCGCCGCCCGGCAGCATCATTCCCGCCGGCGCCGATCTCTATTTCGATATCGAGATCGCCGACGTGGTGCGCGGTGCCGCGCTCATGATGCAGCAGCAGCAGGCCCCGCAGCAGCTCCCGCCCGAAGCGGACGCCGCCGCGCCCGAGGCCGAGGCGCCCCTCGCCGGCTGAGCCTGGCGAGACGCGACAAGCAACACGGACGCCCGGTCAGCCCTCGCTGGCCGGGCGTTTTGTCTTGGGCGGTAGGGCGTCGCTCTTGCCCGGGGTGACCTTCGAATATTGCTCGAGCGCGGCCTTGATCGCCGCGATCAGCGGGTCGGCCAGCAAGAGGCCGAGGATGCCGAACAGCGTCCCCATCACGATCTGCATCGCCAGCACCAGCGCGGGCGCGAGGTCGACGGTCTTCTTGGCGATCATGGGGATGACGACATAGCCGTCGAAATTCTGGACGAAGAGATAGACGAAGATGGCGTAGAAGCCCGCCTCGTTCGATTGCGAAAAGCCCACCGCCACCATCAGAACGCCCGACACGAAGGCGCCGACATTGGGGATGAAGGCGAGCAGGCCCGTCAGCAGCGCCAGCAGCGCCGCCAGCGCGAAGGGCTCCAGCCCGATCAGCCGCGCGCCCAGTGTCAGCATGACATAGGTGAACACTCCCTCGATGAACATGCCGAGGAGGCGCCCCGCGAGCAGGCGGCGGAGCGCATAGCCGACATGGTCCGAAATCTCGTAGAATTTGGGCCGCAACCGCGTCGGCAGCATCCATGCCACCCCGCGGTCGTAGAGCCGCGGCTCGGCGGCGATGAAGATGCCGATGACCACCATCAGCAGCGCCCCCGTCAGCGCGCCCAGCGCGGTGCCGAGGATGCTGGTCACCCGCCCGACCGATTCGAACAATTGCCCCTCGACCCGGTCGAGCGTGAGGTCGGTGATCAACCCCGCCCGGTCGCCCCATTGGAGCAAGCGCTCGAACTGCGTCACCACCGTGTCGCGCAGCGCCGCGAACTGGTCGACGAAGCTGGTCCCCGCATACCAGACGGTCCAGCCGAGAAAGCCGAAGAAGGCGAGGACGACAAGGAGCAGCCGCAGGCCCCGCGCGATCGGCAGCACCTTGCCCAAGAGCCGCGTGCCGCCATCGAGCAGCACCGCGAACACCAGTCCGCCGACGATGAGGAGAAGCGGCGCGGCGAGCATGATGACGCCGACCGCCAGCAGCACCAGCCCGATCCACACCAATGCCCGCTTCACCTCGAAGCGCAGCCGCGGATCCTCGATCTCGGTGGGTCCGGCGGTCTGCGCTTCGGGGGGCTGGCTCATTTAGTCGCTGGTCCCTTGGCTGGGAGAGGTTCGCAGGCTGGACCAGCTGCGCCCGTCGCGCAAGCTTGCCCACCAGCTCGCCGGATTGAGGCTGGTCGTGCCGTCGAGGCTGAAGGTGATGAATTCGGCGCGCCCGCCGATCTGTTCGACCCGCACCGGCCCACCGAGCCCGCCCTGTTCGAGCGCGACGCGGCTGTCGGCCGAACTGTCGCGATTGTCGCCGAGGAGGAAGACATGGCCTTCGGGTACCGTGATCGGCCCGAACTCGTCGCTCGACCGGCGATAGCCGAGGTCGACCGTGTCGTAGCTCACGCCGTTCGGCAGCGTTTCGCGCACGATCGGCAGGCGGCAGTAGAGCGCGCCGTCGCCGCCCTTGACCCGCGTGCCGTCCATTAGGTGGCAGGGCGCATTGGGATCGACCGGGATGAGCGCGGCGGGGCGGCGCTCGGCGCTCACCTGCTTGCCGTTCAATACGAGCCGCCCGCCGGTGATCGCCACCGTGTCCCCGGGCAGGCCGATGACGCGCTTGATATAATCGTCGCTTCGCCCCGGCGGGGTGACGATGACGATATCGCCGCGCGTCGGATAGCGACCGAACAGGCGCCCTTCGATCGGCGGCAAGGTCACGCTCCACGGCTCGGCGGGCCCGCGCATGATGAGCATGCGCGACAACGCCGCCGGATTGGGGATGGTCGGGCTGACGTTGGAATAGCCGTAAGGAAATTTGGACACGACCAGCCGGTCGCCCTCGAGCAGGATCGGCATCATCGATTCGCTCGGGATATAGAAGGGCTTGGCGATGAAGCTGTGGAAGCCCAGCACCGCCAGCATGACCCAGAACAGCCCCTTCAACTCACGCCAGACGAAGCGCCCCAACTCGCCCGCCGAACGCGGCTTGCGGGTGTCGGGCGACGGCGCGGGCGTGTCGGCATTGGGTGTTTCGGCAGTCGGGGCGGGGTCTGTCACGTTTCTTCTCTGATCGGATGCGCCTCGAGGATCACGAAGGCCTGCGCCCAGGGGTGATCGTCGGTCAGCGTCACATGGACGGTGACGCGGTGGCCAACGGGGGTCAATTCGTCAAGCCGCGCCGCCGCCCCGCCGGTCAGCGCCAGCGTCGGCGCCCCCGACGGCGCGTTCACGACGCCGATGTCCTTCATATAGACGCCGCGCTTGAAGCCGGTGCCGACCGCCTTGGAAAAGGCCTCCTTGGCGGCAAAGCGCTTGGCATAGGTGCCGGCGATGGTGAACGGGCGGCGGCGGGCCTTGGCGCGCTCGACCTCGGTGAAGACGCGCTCCTCGAAGCGCTCGCCGAACCGTTCGAGCGAATTGGCGATGCGCTCGATGTTGCACAGGTCGCTGCCCAGCCCGATGATCATGACGCGCCTCTTTTCGCGTCATCCCAGCGAAGGCTGGGATCCATGCCCCGAGGCATCGCGGAAGGTCTCTGGCATGGGCCCCAGCCTTCGCTGGGGCGACGGAAATGCAGCAAGTTCACCGCGCCGCGTCCATCAATTCGCGCATCCGCCGCACCGCCGCCTCCAGCCCGACGAAAATCGCCTCGCCTACGAGATAATGGCCGATGTTGAGCTCGGCGATCTGGGGGATTGCCGCGATCGGCTGCACATTCTCGTAGGTCAGCCCATGTCCCGCATGCGGCTCGATGCCGTTCTTGGCTGCCAGCGCCGCCATGTCGGCGATGCGCTTCAATTCGCGCTCCAGTCGCGGCGCATCGCCGTCGAGAAAGGCATGAGCATATTCGCCCGTGTGAAATTCGACCACCGGCGCGCCGAGGCGGAGCGCGGCGTCGAGCTGGCGTTCCTGCGCCTCGATGAACAGCGAGACGCGAATGCCCGCTTCGGTGAGGCGCGTGACGATGGGGGCGAGCTGGTTGTGAAGGCCGTCGGCATCGAGCCCGCCCTCGGTGGTCCGCTCCTCGCGCTTCTCGGGCACGATGCAGGCGGCGTGGGGGCGGTGGCGGAGCGCGATCTCGAGCATTTCCTCGGTCGCCGCCATTTCCAGATTGAGCGGCAGGTCGGTCGCCTGCTGGATACGCTGCAAGTCGTCGTCGCGGATATGCCGCCGATCCTCACGCAGGTGCGCGGTGATGCCGTCGCCGCCGACGCGCGCCACGATCTCGGCGGCGCGGACGGGATCGGGATGATCGCCCCCGCGCGCGTTCCTGACCGTCGCGACATGGTCGATATTGACCCCGAGGCGCAGGGTGGTGGGGCGCGGCGCCATGGTCATGAGGCGCAGGCCGCCGCCGACAGCATCTCGAACGACAGCCCCTCGCCCATCCAGATCTCGCCGAACGCATAGTCGCCCTCGCCCCGGCCGATGAAGGCGACCATCGCAACATCGCGATCGGGCAGGATGAAGTTGCGCGCCTGGTAGCCGCCGATGGCGCCGCGCCGCTCGATGATCCGCACCGGCCCGTCGCAGCCTGCGAGCGGGGCCTCGAATGCCCATTGGCCGAGCGCGGCATAGCCGATCGCCGGATTGCCGGTCCACATCTCGGCGCGCGCCGCCTCGGGCAGCAGGCGCCCGTCCATCAGCGCATGGTCGAAGGCGAGGAGGTCGCTCGCCGTTCCGGCCAGCCCGCCGGCCGCGCCATAATGAGCGATCTGCGCCGCGAGCGTACCGTTGACGCTCGGCCCCAGCCGGGTGCGCGGGGTCGCGAAGCCCGACTGTTCAAGACCGACCGGCTGCGCGATCCGCGACTGCCACAGCGCCTCGATATCATCGTCGGTAGTGCGCTCGAGCACCCGGGCGACGAGCAGCGTATCGCAATTGGTATAATCGAAGGCGCCGCCCGGCGCCACGCTGCGTCGTGCCACGCACATCATCGGATCGAGCGGCAGCGCCTCTTTCCAGTCGAAGGCGGGATCGTCCTCGGGGTCGTAGAGGCCCGACTGGTGCTGGAGCAATTGCCGCAGGCTCGGCGCGACCAGGGGGCTCTCGGGCCAGTCGGCAAGATAGGTCGACACCGGCGCATCGAGGTCGAGGCGCCCTTTGGCCACTTCCTGCATGACGATGGTCGCCACCACCTGCTTGGTCACCGACGCCCAGGGCCAGCGCTGCTCGGCGCCGCTCGCGGCATAGCGATAATCGGGCCGCGCGCCGCCGTAGGAGACCGCCACCTCGCCATCGAACTGGTACCGCTCGAGCACCGCGGCGACGGCATCGGTGGCCGCGACCTCGGCCAGCTCGGGTTGCGGCTCGGGGGTCGCCACGACACAGCCCGCGAGCGCGATCGACAGAAGCGGGAGGAGCGCCTTCACGACGCGCGGCTTCCCGGCTTCACTGCGGGGATCGCCGCCAGTTCGGGGGGCAGCGCGTCGGGATCGTAGGCTGGGATGTCGAGTTCCATCAGGCACCAATAGGGCACGCCGAGGCTCGTCCCCCCGCCGCGATCGACGAGGCTGACCTCGCCCACGACCTCGCCGCCCTCGCGCCCCACCGCGTCGATCGCCTCGCGGCTCGACAGGCCGGTGGTGACGACGTCCTCGACCATCAGCACCTTGGCGCCCTTGTCGAGCGCGAATCCGCGGCGCAGGTGGAAGCTACCCTCGGGGCGTTCGAGGAACATGGCGGGCTTGCCCAGCGCGCGGCCCATTTCGTGCCCGATGATCACCCCGCCCATCGCTGGCGAGACGACGGCGTCGATGGAGTCGCGCAGCTCGGCGGGGATTTTTGCAGCCAGCGCCTCGGCGAGGCGGGCGGCGCGCGCCGGCTCCATCAGTACGCGTGCGCATTGGAGGTAGGCGGCGCTGCGCTTTCCCGAGGAGAGGATGAAATGTCCTTCCAGCAGCGCATCGGCGCTACGGAATTCGGCCAAAACTTCCTCTTGGGTCATCGCTTTTCCCTTTGTCTTCCTGCTCCCGCACATAGGTCGCGCGCGCGTCATCGTAAAGTCGCGCCGCCCCGCCCTTTTTGCGGCCTTGAGCAATAGAGATGTGCCGACTATAGAGGCCGCAATTCGCGATAGGGGTCGCGCATCTCCGCGCGCCCACAACTGACAGACCTAGGATGACGATGACCGGGAAACGCTGGCTAGCCGCCCTCACCGCCTTCACCACCCTGCCGACCGCGGCGCGGGCAGCAATCGAGACGCCGATCGGCGAGCAGGTCGCCGCCGAGGCGGACCTCGCCACCGGTGCCGACGCCGCCGCGCCCAGCTGGGTCGGGCTCGACGCCACCCAGGGTTATGCCGGCCCCGACGGGCGCATGGGCATCCAGGACCAGGTCACCGCGGTCGGCCAGCAGGCGGCCAACTTCCACGATTACTGGCTGCTTCCGCTCATCACCGCGATCAGCATCTTCGTGCTCGTGCTCCTCCTGTGGGCGATGGTCCGCTATCGCCGCAGCGCCAATCCCGAGCCCTCGCGCACCACGCACAATACCGCGATCGAAGTGATCTGGACGGTCGTGCCGGTGCTCATCCTCATCGTGATCGCGGTGCCCTCGATCGGCCTCATCAAGAAGCAGTATGACGCCCCGCCCGCCGACGTGACCGTCAAGGTGATCGGCAACCAGTGGTATTGGGAATATGAATATCCCGACATGGGCATCAGCATCGTGTCGAACATGCTCCTCGAAGAAAATGACCCCGATCGCGAGGAAGGCAGCCGCTTCCGCACCGACGCCGACGGCCCCGCGCTGCTCGCGGTCGACGAGCGCCTCGTCATCCCGGCGGGCAAGAACGTCAAGTTCCTGATGACCGCCAACGACGTCATCCACTCGTTCGCCATCCCCGCCTTCTGGATGAAGCTCGACACGGTGCCGGGCCGCATCAACGAGACCTGGGTCAATGTCGAGAAGCCCGGCCTCTATTTCGGCCAGTGCTCGGAGCTGTGCGGCGCGCGTCACGCCTATATGCCGATCGCCGTCGAAGTGCTCCCCGAGGCCGAGTTCAACGCCTGGGTCGCCGCCAAGGGTGGCAGCCTGCCGGGTAGCGAGCCCGCCGAGGACGCCAACACCGCGACCGACGAAACCGAAACCGAGGCAGCCGAGGCGGAAGACACCGCCGCTGCCGAGCCGACTGCCTAAGGAAGACATCACCCATGGCCACCACCGCTGACACGCTGCCGTTCGACGCTCCCAAGAGCGACACGCACGACCACGCGCATGACGATCATGGCGTGCCGGGCTTCTTCGCCCGCTGGTTCATGTCGACCAACCACAAGGACATCGGCACCCTCTATCTGATCTTCGCGATCATCGCCGGGATCATCGGTGGTGCCTTCTCGGGCATCATGCGCATGGAACTCGCCGAGCCGGGTATCCAGTATCTCAACACCATGGGCTGGCCCTTCGGCGTCGGCACCGAGGCGACCTTCAACGAGGCGCTCCACCACTGGAACGTGCTGATCACCGCGCACGGCCTCATCATGGTCTTCTTCATGGTCATGCCCGCGCTCATCGGCGGCTTCGGCAACTGGTTCGTGCCGATCATGATCGGCGCCCCCGACATGGCCTTCCCGCGCATGAACAACGTCAGCTTCTGGCTGACCGTCGTCGCCTTCTTCATGCTGCTCGCCTCGGCCTTCGTGCCCGGCGGCACGGGCACCGGCGCGGGTACCGGCTGGACCGTCTACGCCCCGCTCTCCACCTCGGGCTCGGCGGGCCCGGCGGTCGATTTCGCCATCTTCTCGCTGCACCTTGCCGGTGCCGCCTCGATCCTCGGCGCGATCAACTTCATCACCACCATCTTCAACATGCGTGCGCCGGGCATGACCCTGCATAAAATGCCGCTGTTCGTCTGGTCGGTGCTGGTCACCGCCTTCCTGCTGCTGCTCGCGCTTCCGGTCCTGGCCGGCGCGATCACGATGCTGCTGACCGACCGCAACTTCGGCACCGCCTTCTTCGATGCGGCCGGCGGCGGCGATCCCATCCTCTACCAGCATTTGTTCTGGTTCTTCGGCCACCCCGAAGTGTATATCATGATCCTGCCGGCCTTCGGCATCGTCAGCCAGATCATCGCCACCTTCAGCCGCAAGCCCGTCTTCGGCTATCTCGGCATGGCCTATGCCATGGTCGCGATCGGCGTCGTCGGCTTCGTCGTCTGGGCGCACCACATGTTCACCGTCGGCCTCGACGTGAACACCAAGATGTACTTCACCGCCGCGACCATGATCATCGCGGTCCCCACGGGCGTGAAGATCTTTTCGTGGATCGCCACCATGTGGGGCGGCTCGATCAGCTTCCAGACCCCGATGCTCTGGGCGATCGGCTTCATCTTCCTGTTCACCGTGGGCGGCGTGACCGGCGTCGTGCTCGCCAATGGCGGCGTCGACAACTACATGCACGACACCTATTATGTCGTCGCGCACTTCCACTACGTGCTCAGCCTCGGCGCGGTCTTCGCGCTGTTCGCGGGCTTCTACTACTGGTTCGGGAAGATGTCGGGCAAGCGCTACAACGAGCTGCTCGGCAAGCTGCACTTCTTCATCATGTTCATCGGCGTGAACGTGATCTTCTTCCCGCAGCACTTCCTCGGCCTCGACGGCATGCCGCGTCGCTATCCCGACTATCCGGAAGCCTTCGCTTATTGGAACAGCATCAGCTCGATCGGATATCTCATCATGGCCGCCTCGATGGTGATCTTCTTCGTCAACGTCTTCTGGAGCCTCGCCAAGGGCAAGCCCGCTCCGGACAACGAATGGGGCGAAGGCGCGACGACGCTCGAATGGAGCCTGTCGAGCCCGCCGCCCTACCACCAGTTCGAAACGCTTCCGCGCGTCGACTAGGCGAGGGCCAGCGCAAAAGACAAAGCCGTCCGGGACACCGGGCGGCTTTTTCTTTTGTCGAAAGAGCCCGAGCCGCAGCCAGCCTGCGCGAAGCGACAGGACTGACGGGGCCAAGCCGCCTTGGCCCCGCCGCCGCCATCCTCACGACCTCCGCCTCGCGCCGATGACAGGCACATTGCGCGCCTGTTGCGTCAAACTTACCGCGCGTCATCGAACCGTCACGTCCCCGCCATCAAGCTTTCGCCTTTGTCGTCGAACGGACACCGCAACGTCACATAGGTCCCGCCGGGGGACACCAAGGGAGGGAGCCGTCATGGCCAAGCTGTTCACCACCACCGCAATGGGCTTTGTCCTTGCGCTCACCGCCACGCCCGCCGCCGCGCAGGACCTCACCCCCGAGGAAAGCCGCGCCATGCTCGAGCGTCTCGAAGCGCTCGAGGCCGAGACCGCCGCGCTGCGTGCCCGCCTGACCGCCGCCGAGGCGCAGGCCGCACAGGCCACCGCCGCCGCCGACGCCGCCACCAGCGAGGCCGCCGTGGCAGCCACGACCGCTACCGCCGCGAGCGAGGCCGCCGCCAAGACCCCGGCGATCTCCAGCTTCAAGAAGTCGGACGGCTGGAGCTTGAAGCCGCGCGGCCGTCTCCAGTTCGACATGGGCAGCGTCGGCGCGCCCGACGGCCTTTCGGGCGATTTCGGCAATGCGACCGAAGTGCGCCGCGCGCGCCTTGGCGTCTCGGGCGATATCCCGGGCGACTTCGGCTACAAGTTCGAACTCGACTTCGCCGACAATGAAGTCGCCTTCACCGACGCCTTCATCGATTATGACGGCGGCGACGTCGGCGTGGTGCTCGGCCAGCACAACAATTTCCAGAGCCTCGAGGAAATCACCTCGTCGAACGACATCAGCTTCATGGAGCGCGCCGCCTTCACCGACGCCTTCGGTTTCGAGCGCCGCCTCGGCATCTCGGCGAACGGCAATGCGGGCGACCTTTACGTCTGGGGCGGGCTGTTCGGGTCGAACATCGGCGATCTGGGCGAGGATGGGGCGCAGGCCTACAGCCTCGATGCGCGCGCCGTCTACGCGCCGATGATCGGCGATACCCAGCTGCATCTTGGCGGCTCGGTTCACTGGCGCGATCTCGACGATGACAGCGAAAGCGTGCGCTATCGCCAGCGCCCCTTCATCCACATCCCCGACACGCGCCTCATCAACACCGGCAGCCTCGGCGCGACCAGCGAGATGAGCTACGGGCTCGAGGCCGCCGCGCTCATGGGCCGGTTCCACACCGCGGGCGAGGTCCACTGGATGCGACCCGACCTGATCGCAGGCGACAATCCGACCTTCTTCGGCGGCTATGCCGAGGTCGGCTACATGCTGACGCCGGGCTATGCGCGCAGCTATTCGCCGGGCGCCTTCAAGAGCGTGAAGCCCACGACCGACGCCGGCTGGAACGGCCTTGGCGCCGTTCAGGCGGTGCTGCGTTACGACCGGCTCGACCTCAGCGACGAAGCCGTGATCGGCGGCACGCAGGATGCCATTGCGGCGGCGCTTTCGTGGCACCCCAACGCCTATCTGCGCTTCCTCGTGAACTATGCGCACATCACCTATGAGGATGCGGCGCCGGCCGCCGACGGCGACACCGACTATGCGGCCGATGTCATCGGCGCGCGTGCGCAGTTCGCCTTCTAGGCGACGCGTTCAGCAATAGTGGGAGCCGGGGCGGCGCGCGGATCTACTCCGCCGCCGCCTCGTCCTGTTTGGGGCGGTCGGGCAATAGCTCGCCCGTTTCCATATAATAGACGATCTCGGCGACATTGGTCGCCTGGTCGCCCATCCGCTCGAGATGCTTGGCGATGAACAGGCCGTGCGCGGCCCAGTCGACCTCCTCGGCATGGCCGCGCATATAGCCGACCGTCTCCTTGAAGATCGCGGCATAGAGCGTGTCGACCGCATCGTCGTCCTTGCACACCTGCGTCGCCATGTCGGCATCGCGGGTCGCATAGGCCTTGACCGCCTTGTCGATGAGATCGCCCGACAGGCTCGCCAGCACCACCAGCCGTTCCTTCAGCGGATCGGCGTCCTCATCGGTCACCTTGCGCGAGCGGCGCGCGATATTCTTGGCATAATCGGCCACGCGCTCGAGCACGTTGGCGATCTTCAGCGCGCTGATGATGTCGCGAAGGTCGTCGGCCATCGGCGCGCGCAGCGCGATGGTGCGGATGGCGAACTGGTCGATCCGCGCCTCGAGCGCGTCGATCGCCGCATCGCCCGCGATCACCTTTTCGGCGAGCGCGCGGTCGTTCTTGACGAGCGCGTGGATCGCGCCGTCGAGCGCGGTGCGGGCCATGCCCCCCATCTCCACGATCAGGTCGCGGAGCGTGGTCAGATCTTCATCGAAAGCGCGGACGGAATGTTTCATTTGCGTTGCCATAATATGACATCTGTATCACAGTTTGTTTGCAGATGCGAGATGGTTTCTCGAAATCAACCCACTTTGTCGCCACTCGTTCCGGCCAGCGAACAATCTCTCCGCTAGGCATCCTCCCGCCCTTTGCTATGAATGAGCCCATGTCCGAGCCCCGCGCCATTCGCTTCGGCCCTTTCACCCTCGAGCCGGGGGAAGCGCGCCTTCTGCGCGGCGACACCCCCATCGCGCTCCAGCCCCGCGCCTTCGACCTGCTCGATGTGCTAGCGCGCCATCCCGGCCAGCTCCTGTCGAAGGACGAGTTGCTCGCGCAGGTTTGGCCCGGCGTCACCGTCGGGGACGAAGCGCTCACCCAGGCCATCAAGGAAGTGCGCAAGGCGCTCGGCGACGATGCCGCCGCGCCGACCTATATCGAAACCGTGCGCGGCCGCGGCTATCGCTTCATCGCCCCGGTGGAAGGCGGCGCGGCAACGCCTTCGTCATCGCCGACAGCGCGCCCCATCTCCAGCGCACGCGCCATTCTCGGCGGCACGCTGGGCGGTGTCGTCGCGGGGCTCGTCGGCGGGCTCGTCTATGGCATGATCGCGGCGACCGGGAACGATGCCGCGCTCGTCATCGTCACGGTGATGACCGTCATCACCATGGGCGTCGCCGGACTGGGCGCACTCGGCCTCCTCCTCGGCATGACCGCCGCCAGCCGCATCCTTGCCCGTCCCTTCGGCTTTCTCGCGCTCGGCGCCGCGCTCGGCGGCTTCCTTGTCGGCGACCTTTTCCACCTCCTCGCCAGCGGCAGCTTCTCGCTGCTCCTCGCGACCCCCCATGCCGACTTCACGGGCGGCCTCGAGGGCGCGGTGCTCGGCGCCGGCATCGCGATGGGCGCGCAGCTCGGTGGGGGAGTCGAGGGCCGCTGGCCCCGTCCCGTCCTCGGCGCCGGGATCGGCGGCGGGCTGGCGGGCGTACTGATCAGCCTTGGCGGCGGCAAGCTCATGGCCGCCAGCCTGCTCGGCCTCGCGCGCAAGTTCCACGGCGATGCCATCGACGGCGGCGGGCTGTCGGGACTCGCCGAGGGGTTCGGCACGCTGGCCCAGGCGCTGAGCGCGGGGGTCGAGGGCCTCCTCCTCGGTAGCCTTGTCACGGCGGGCATCCTCATCGCCCAGCGCAGACATCAGCCGATCCTCAGCTGATCCTCACCTGATCCTTATCGGGCGCTCATGCCCTTATGCGCGCACCTTGCCATGATTGCGGCTCGTTCAACGATCTCAAGGTGCAACAACATGACCGACCTTTCCCTCTCCGGCGACGATCGCCTGCTCAAGATCCTGCGCATCATCGCATGGAGCCTCGTCGCCGTCCTCCTCGCGCTGCCCGCCATCGCCATGGCCGGGGGTGCCGAGGTGCAATGGGGCCCCGAGGATTTCATCGCCGCCACCCTCCTCCTCGGTGGATCGGGCCTCGTCGTCGAGCTTCTGGTTCGCGTCAGCCGCGACTGGAATTACCGCATCGCCGCCGTGCTCGCGACCTTCGGCGCACTCTTCACCCTCTGGGCCAACCTCGCCGTCGGCATCGTCGGCAACGAGGATAATGCGATCAACATCGGCTATTATCTGATCGTCCCGCTGCTCGCGCTCGGCGCCACGCTCGCGAGGCTGAAGCCCGCCGGCATGGCCGCGACGTGCCGCACCGCCGCAACGCTCTACATCGGCATGGGGATCGCCGCCTTCGCCGCGGGTCAGGGCGAGCCTGCGCCCTTCATCATCGGCATCCACGCGCTGTTCGTGACCATCTTCATGGGCGCCGGCCAGCTGTTCCAGCGCGCCACCGGGCGCTAGTCCTCGCGGCTCGCCCCGGTCACCGCGACCGGGGCGGCCAGCATCTGCCCCTTCATCACCCCCTCGCCCGCTTGCGGGTCGGTCGGCGCGGCAAAGATCGCTTCGATGATCTCCATCCCCTCGACCACCCGGCCGAAGGGGGTGAAGCCGTGAAAGTCCGCGCTCGCGTCGAAGCCCGGAATATCGGTCAGCGCGATGAACCAGTCGCCCTGCCCCTGCCCCGGCTGCGGCGCGATCAGCGAGATCACGCCGCGCTCGTGCAGGATCCCCGTGTCGGCGGTCGATTCATGCGCGATCGCGGGCAGCAGCTTGTCGCCGCGCCGGATCCCGAATTGCGCGATCCCCGCATCGCCATAGGGCATGGCGCGATAGAAGGTCGCATGTTCGAGCGCGCCATTGGCGACATAATCGAGGAACAAGCCCGCCGTCAGCGGCGCCGCGCCCTCGTCCAGTTCGAGCACGAAGGGCCCCATCGCCGTCTCGACCCGGACCCGCACGAGCTGCGCGGGCGACTCCACGGCCTCGGGCGCGGCGATCGCCATCGGCTCGGCGGGAGGCGGCGCGGCCTCCTGCGCATGCGTGGCGACAAGGGCGGCGAGCAGGGCTGCAACAGGCTGGATCATGGGCATGAGCCTAGCCCAGTCGCGCCCTGCCCCCAAGCCCCTCTTTGACTCGTCCCTTCAAGCCTTTATAGGCCAGCCCCGACCATGGAAAACGCTTCCTCCAGCCCCGGCGCCAAGCCCGCTGCCTCCCCGGCCACCGAGCTGCCGCGCTATCCCGCCAGCGTCGCCGACCTGTTCGCGCTGACCAAGCCGCGGGTCATGAGCCTCGTCGTCTTTACCGCGCTATGCGGCCTGCTCGCGGCGCCCGAGACGATCCCCTTCGTCCTCGCCTTCACCGCCATCCTGTGCATCGCGGTGGCGGCAGGTGCCTCGGGGGCGCTCAACCAATGGTATGAGGCCGAACTCGACGCCAAGATGAAGCGCACCGCCGGGCGCCCCTTGCCCGCGGGCCGGATGGAAAAGCGCTCGGCGCTGCATTTCGGGATCGGCCTGTCCTTCTTCTCGGTCGTGCTGATGGGGCTGGCGACCAATGTCCTCGCCGCCGCCATCCTCGCTTTCTCGATCTTCTTCTATGCTGTGGTCTACACCATGTGGCTCAAGCCCCGCACGCCGCAGAATATCGTCATCGGCGGCGCGGCGGGCGCCTTTCCCCCGCTCATCGGCTGGGCGGCGGTGACGGGCGATGTCACCATCCTGCCCATCCTCATGTTCGCGATCATCTTCCTGTGGACGCCGCCGCATTTCTGGGCGCTGTCGCTGTTCGTGAAGACCGACTATGACGCCGCCGGCATCCCCATGCTGCCCAATGTGTCGGGCAATGCGATGACGCGGCGCCAGATCCTCATCTACACCTTTCCGATGATCGCCGCCGCGCTGGCGCCCTGGCCGCTCGGCCTCGCCAGCCCGGTCTACGGCCTCGCCTCGCTGGCCCTCAACGCCGTCTTCCTCGTCCTCGCCATCAAGGTCGCGCGCAACCGCACCGACAAGGTAAAGCTGATGGTGCCCGAGAAGCGCCTGTTCGGCTATTCGATCCTCTATCTCTTCGCGCTCTTCGCGATCCTCACCATCGACCGGATGTTCTTTTAAATGACCGACACGCCTCCCGATTTCGACGAAAACGAGTATCGCCGCCGCCAGCGCGAGCGTGCGCGCGTCATGGCGATCCTCCTGATCGCGTTCGTCGTGCTCGTCTTCGGCATCACCATCGCCAAGATGGGGCTCTATTCATGAGCGAGGCGCTCGCCTCGAAAAACAACAATCGCATCGCGATTCGCGCCGCGCTCTTCGCGCTGGCGATGCTTGGCGTCGCTTTCGCCTCGGTCCCGCTCTACCGCATCTTCTGCCAGGTCACCGGCTTTGGCGGCACCACCCAGCAGGCGGCCGAGGCCCCCGGCGCGGTGGCGGCCGAGATCGGCGTTCGCTTCGATGTGAACATGAACGGCGCGCTTCCCTGGAAGGTCGAGGCCGCGGAGACCGTGCGCATCCATCCCGGCGCGCGCACCATCGTCAATTATACCGCGCAAAACCTCACCGCGCGCACGACGACGGGCACCGCGACCTTCAACGTCTCGCCCGTGCAGGCGGGGCAATATTTCTCCAAGATCGAATGTTTCTGCTTTACCGAGCAGACGCTCAAACCGGGCGAGACGGCGCAAATGCCCATCATCTTCTTCGTCGATCCCGCGATCGCCGAGGACCCCAACACCGACTTCATCGACGAGATCACCCTCTCCTATACGTTTTTCCCGGTGGAAAAATGAGGAGAGCCGGGCTAGGACGCCCGCAAAGCTGAACTAGAGGACCTTTTCATGGCTGGCACCGTCAACCACGACTATCACATTCTTCCCCCCAGCGCCTGGCCGCTGATCGGCGCCGTCTCGGCGATGACCATGCTCGCTGGTGCGGTCGGATGGATGCACGACTATGCCTATGGCGGTCTCGTCTTCGGCGCCGGCCTCATCGGCGTGCTCTTCACCTTCTACAGCTGGTGGGCCGATGTGGTGAAGGAAGCCAATGGCGGCGATCACACCCCGGTGGTCCAGCTTCACCACCGCTATGGCATGATCCTTTTCATCGCCTCGGAAGTGATGTTCTTCGTCGCCTGGTTCTGGGCCTATTTCAACGCCTCGCTCTTCCCGCCCGCCGTCGACGCCGTCGGAGGCGTATGGCCGCCCGTCAACCAGGCGGTGATCGATCCGTTCGGCTATCCGCTCCTCAACACGCTGATCCTGCTCTGCTCGGGCACCACCGTGACCTGGGCGCACCACGCGCTCATCCACGGCGACCGCGAAGGTTTGAAGAAGGGCCTGCTCGCGACCATCGCGCTCGGCCTCATCTTCTCGGGCGTGCAGGCGTTCGAATATCTCCATGCCCCCTTCGCCTTCTCGACCGAAAATGGCGGCAACATCTACGGCTCGACCTTCTACATGGCGACCGGTTTCCACGGCATGCACGTCATCATCGGCACGATCTTCCTGATCGTCTGCTACCTGCGCGCCAAGAAGGGCGATTTCACGCCCAAGCAGCATTTCGGCTTCGAAGCCGCCGCCTGGTACTGGCACTTCGTCGACGTCGTCTGGCTGTTCCTCTTCGCCACCATCTATGTCTGGGGTGGCTGGGGCGCGACCTATCACTAGGCAACAGGCGCCGGGGCTGGTTCAGGCCAGCCTCGGCGGCCGCTGCCCGCGCTGCGGCGCCAAGACCCTGTTCGAGGGCCTGCTGACCTTCGCCGACAACTGCCCCTCCTGCGGGCTCGATATCGGCCGCTACAATGTCGGTGATGGTCCCGCCGCCTTCCTTATCCTCATCCTCGGCACGGTGATCGGCGTTGCCGCCATCTGGCTCGAGCTAGCGCTCGAACCGGCGTGGTACGTGCACCTTGTCTGGGTGCCGATCCTCATCGCCCTCACCATCCTCGGCCTGCGCATCGGCAAGGCCGCCCTCCTCTACCAGGAGGTGACCAATGACGCGCGCGAAGGACGCCGCACCCAATGACCCGCACCGCCTTCGTCATCGGCGCGATCCTCACCGCCATCGCCGTCGCGGTCATGATCGGCCTCGGCTTCTGGCAATTGGATCGGCTGGAACAGAAGGAAGCGCTGATCGCGGGCTATGAGGCCGCCGCCGACCGGCCCGCCATCGCTTTTCCCCCCGTCCCCACCGACGATCCCCCGCTCTACCGCAAGTCCGCGCTAACCTGTCTCGAGGTGACCGGTTGGCGCCATCAGGCCGGCGCCAATCGCGACGGGCGCTCGGGCTATGTCCATGTCGCCGACTGCCGCCTCGGCGCCGAGGGCCCCGGCGCGGCGGTCGAGATCGGCTGGAGCACCGAGCCCGTCGCGGGCACCGACTGGACCGGTGGCCCCGTCACCGGCACCATCGGGCCCGACGAGAAATATCGCTATCGCCTCGTCGCCGACGAAGGTCTCGCAGGGCTCCAGCCCAGCGCCCCGCCCTCGCTCGACGCGATCAGCAACAACCATTTCGCCTATGCGATGCAATGGTTCGCCTTTGCCGCCATCGCGGTCGTCATCTTCTTGCTGGCCTCGGCCAAACGCCGAAAGGACGCCGCAAGGGAGCCGTCCGAATGAGCGACCTCCTCACCCTCGTCACCGAGCCGTGGGACGATTACGCCCTCATCGACAGCGGCAACGGGCGAAAGCTCGAACGCTTCGGCCCCATCCGCACCATCCGCCCCGAACCGCAGGCGATGTGGGAGCCCGCGCATCACGACTGGGACGCCCATGCCGAATTCGTCCCCGCCAGCGACGCCGAGGGCAAGGGCCGGTGGCAGCATTACCGGGACGTCCCCGAAAGCTGGCCGCTGAAGCGCGGCGCGGTCGCCTTCAATGCGCAGCTGACCCCCTTCCGCCACTTGGCCTTCTTCCCCGACATGGCGCCGCAATGGGACTTCGCCCGCGAGCGACTGGGCGAGGGCAGCAGCGCCTTGAACCTGTTCGGCTATACCGGCGTCGGCACCTTGCAGATGAGCGACACGGGCGCCGAGCTCGTCCATGTCGATGCCAGCAAGAAATCGGTCGAGGGCGCGCGCGAGAATGCGGCGCTGTCGGGCATGGCCGACCGCCCGATCCGCTGGCTGATCGAGGATGCGGGCAAGTTCGCCGCGCGCGAGGTGCGGCGGGAACGGCGCTACGACGGCATCATGCTCGACCCGCCCAAGTTCGGGCGCGGCCCCAAGGGCGAGCGCTGGGACATCGACACCGGGCTCGCCCCGCTCCTCAAGGACTGCATCGGCCTGCTCGACGACCAAAGCCGCTTCTGTATCCTCACCGTCTATGCCGTGCGCATGAGCGCGCTCGCCATCGGCGAACTGATGCGCCAACAGGCCGCGCACCTGCCGGGCCGGGTCGAGGTCGGCGAGATGGGGGTGCGCGAGGAACGGCGCGGGCTCGTCCTGCCCACCGCCATCTTCGCCCGCTACGTCAACGACTAGCTTCGCGGATCGCGAACCCGGCGACGAAGGGGCTCGCCCCCGTCAGCAGCAGCGACACCGCGCCCAGAAGCGCCAGCGCCCCCGGCTGACCCTCGGCCGCGCCCGTGCCGAAGATCAGCACCGGCACGCCCAGCGGCAGCACCAGCAGCCCGGCCAGCGAGCCCGCCCTCGGCAGCCCCGCGATCAATGCTGCCGCCATCAGCCCCAGCCCCGCCAGCGCGGGCGTGCCGATCAGCAGCGTCAGCGCGATGCGCGGCAGGCTCGATTCCTCGAGCCCCAGCAGCGCGCTTGCGGGCAGCAGCGCGAGCATCAGCGGCGGCCCGAAACTGAGCCAATGCGCGATCAGCTTTGAGAGCGCGATCCATTCGGTCGACGCGCCGCGTAGCCGCAGCTGGTCCACGGTCCCGTCAGCCAGGTCAGGGGCCACCAACCGGTCGATCGGCAAGAGCGCGGCGAGCAGCGCGGCAAGCCACACCATCCCCGCGCCGATAGCATTGAGGAGCGCCCCGTCAGGCCCCGTCGCAAAGGGCACGAGCGTCGCGACCAGCAGGAAGAACACCAGCGCCAGCCCCGCGCCGCCGCTCCACGCGCGGCGCAATTCGCGCCCGATCAGCGCCCCCATCATGGCCGAATCTCGTGGCCGCGCCAGTCATCGCCCAGCGGCTGGTGGCTCGCCGCCAGCACCGCCCCGCCCATTGCGCGATGGTGCGCGATCAGCGCGGCCAGCCGCTCTTTCGAGGCGGTGTCCAACCCATCGGCGGGCTCGTCGAGGAGCCACAGGCTCGCCCCCGACGCCGCCACCCGCGCAAGGCCAGCGCGCCGCTTCTGCCCGGTCGACAGATAAGCCACCGGCACATCGGCCAGATCGCCAAGCGCCATTGCGTCCATCGCCTCGCCAAGCCGCGCCTCCGCGCCATTGAGCCGCGCCCAGAACCCCAGCGCCTCGCCCAGCGGCTTGTCGCGCTCCAGCGCCAGTCGGTCGTCGGCCAGCGCCAATAAGCGGCTCACCACGCGGCCCTCGGCAGGCGCGAGCAGCCCCGCCGCCACCCGGAGGAGCGAGGATTTGCCCACCCCATTGGGGCCTGTAAGCAGCATCGCCTCCCCGGGCGCCAGTTCGAAGCTCAACGCCTCGAACAGCACCC
The DNA here is from genome assembly GCF_026157085.1 of Sphingomicrobium arenosum. NCBI lineage: Bacteria > Pseudomonadati > Pseudomonadota > Alphaproteobacteria > Sphingomonadales > Sphingomicrobiaceae > Sphingomicrobium > Sphingomicrobium arenosum. The sequence continues at coordinate 2,268,423 of NZ_JANPVN010000001.1, read as the reverse complement.
GCCCGCCGCGCCGACAGGTCACGCCTTCGAAGCGCAGGTGCGGGATCAAACCATGTCCTCCAGCGCGTGCATTTCCTCGTCGGAAAAGCCGAAATGGTGCCCGATCTCGTGGATCAGCACATGGGCGACGAGATGCTCCAGTGTCTCGTCGCCGCGCTCCATCCATTCGAGCAGGATCGGCAGGCGGAACAGCCGCACCTTGTCGGGCAGCGTTCCCGAATGCTCGATCGACCGCTCGGTCATCGGCAGGCCTTCGTAGAGGCCGGTCAGCTCATAGGGCTCCTCGATCCCCATCGCGCGCAAGGTCGCCTCGTCGGCGAAATCCTCGACCAGAATGACGACATCGCCGAGATGCTGCGTGAACGCCTCGGGCAGCCGCGCGAAGGCGGCGCGGGCCATCTCTTCCATGTCCGCCCCCGTGGGCGCGATGCCGAAGCTCCGGGTCATGGGAAAATGCCTAAGCAGCCCGCCCCGCCGCCCGCAAGCCTTGCGCCCAACTCACTTGCCCGCTACCTGCCCCAAGTCGTGCGGAGCGGTGGCCGAGTGGTCGAAGGCGCACGCCTGGAAAGTGTGTATACGGTAACCCCGTATCGTGGGTTCGAATCCCACCCGCTCCGCCACTTCCCCCAAGCTCAGTCGCTGCGCCCCGCGAGGTCGAGGACCGCCTCGACGCGGACCTCGGGGACGTTACGCGTTCATCGAATGATCTTTTGCATGCGTGTGCTGTGCACCCTAGGCTGCTATCAGTCATTAGAGTGCGTAGGGTTGCGTCCATGGGTGTCGATTTGAAGCTGGTTTCGTGTTTGGCGATCCTTTTCGGCCTTTCGGGTTGTGGTGGTGGCGGTACTTCCAAGCCGGTGCCACCCCCAACGCAAGGGCCCGCCCCGGCTCCCTCCCCTGCTCCCGCTCCCGATCCTCAACCGGAGCAGATGGCGATCGAATTCTATGATCCGAGGTTGGATTCGGAAAACCGGCAGTTGGGTCTATACACACCTTTGCTCGGTCTCGACGACGGATACGTCTACGGCATGGCGACTCGCGGCGGCGCGGGTGGCTGCTATATGAACAGCGACTGCGGTATGATCTTTCGGATGGATCGTGAAGGCAATGTCGAGCGACTGCACCGCTTTTCTGGCGCGGACGGTTTTTATGGGCGCGATCACGGGCATCTGATCGAAGGCAGCGATGGCGCGCTTTATGGCACCACGTTATTCGGTGGGGCAGATGATCGCGGGGTCGTCTTCCGCATTACATCGGCGGGTAGCTACACCGTATTGCATGAATTCAAGGGCGGCGGCGACGAGGGGCAACCCATCGGTTCGCTGGTCGAACATAGCGACGGCTATCTTTATGGCACAACGAATTTCGGTCCTAACATCTGCGACAGCCATCCCGAAGGGTCGGTGAGGTGCGGGACGATCTATCGCGTGTCAAAGGATGGCGAATATCAGGTCGTGCATGCCTTCGGACGCGATTCCGATCCCATGGCTGCGACCAAACCCAACGGAACGCTCGTCGAAGGACCCGATGGTGCGTTGTATGGTACAGCCAGGGGGGGCAAACTCGATTGTCGCGACATCAATGCCCAGGACGGGAGCGAATGCGGAACGATCTTCCGTTATGACCCGAAGGCTGGATTTGAGACAGTCTATCACTTTGGCGACCCGCAAACCCAAGGGACGATGCCACGAGGGCCTCTTATAGTCGCTAGCGACGGCTATATGTACGGCACGACACCATTTGGCGCTTCCGTAGCGTGTCGGACACTTGGTTGCGGGACAGTCTACAAATTCTCAACCGATGGGCGAGTGGAATTCATTCACCGTTTCATTCTCGACGACAATGGCGAACTAGATCATACGTTGGGTTATACGCCTGGAGAGCATCTCGTCGAAGGTGCCGATGGATATCTATATGGCGCGACGGTTAGCGGAGGCTTTTATAGGACGTCCGACAACGGCACGATTTTCCGCCTTTCGAAAACTGGAGAACATGACGTCCTTCATTCTTTCGGCCCCCATGATACATCAACGCTTCGCCGACCGGTCTCCGGTCTTATGCGAGCACCAGATGGCGGACTTTGGGGTACGTTCGATGCAGGTGACAACATCATCTTCCGCGTCCAGGAACCCAGCAGTTGATCGAATCTCAACCGCCGCGCCCTGCGAGGTCCAGCATCGCCGCGACGAAGACCTCGGGGACATCCTCCTGGCAGAAATGTCCGCCGCCCTCGACGATGCGGTGCGGCTGCCCCGCCGCGCCCGGCACCATCTTCTGAAAAAACTGCTCGCCGCCCTTGGTGATCGGATCCTGATCGGTGAACAGCGTCAGGAACGGCCGCTCGAACCGCCGCAGCCCGTCCCAGGCGCGCACATTGTCGACCGCGCCCGAATCCTCCTCGCTGATCGGCACCAGCGCCGGAAAGGCCCGCGCGCCCGCCTTGTGCGATTCGTCGGGGAAAGGCGCGTCATAGGCGGCGACTTCGGCCTCGCTCAATTCGCGCACCGTGGCGCGCTGGATGATCCGCCCGATCTCGAACCCCGGATGGCTCGCGGCAAATTCGCGCCATGCGAGAAAGGCGGGCGAAGGTTCGCCCTTGCCGACCGGCAGGAAGGTGTTCGACGCCACCACGAAGGCGAATCGCTCCGGCTGCATTCCCACCATCCGCAAGCCCAGCAGCCCGCCCCAGTCCTGGCAGAACAGCCCGATGTCTTTCAGCCCCAACGCCGCGACGAACTGCTCAAGCCAATCGGCATGCGCGGCGTAGCTGTAAGACCCCTGATCCGCCAATTTGTCCGACTTGCCAAAGCCGATGAGGTCGGGCGCCACCACCCGGCACCCCGCCGCCGCCAGAGGCGAGATCATGTGCCGATAGAGATAGGACCAGCTCGGCTCGCCATGGAGCAATAGCAGCACTGGCCCATCGCGCGGTCCCTCGTCGACATAATGCATCCGCGCCTCGCGCCCGCCGCCGACGTCTACCGCCTGCCAACGGTCGGCAAATGCGTAGTCGGGCAGCCCCGTAAATCGCGCCGGATCGTGATGCAGGATGTCGGTCATGGGTTGCGCTCCGCTTGATGGTTCGCCTTCGACCGTGCGCGCCGCGCCCCCTGCCCGCAAGCCCTATCCCCCGCGCTTTCCTCGCCCGCACCGCTCGGCTAGGGAGAAAGCGAGCATGAACCAGCACCTCCCCCTTGCCCCCGCCGACTGGCAGCCCGGCGACTGGCGCCGCGCCCCCGCCGCGCAGCAGCCGGCCTATGCGGACGTGACAGCGCTCGAGGCGGTCGAGGCGCGTTTGCGCGATGCCGCCCCCGTCATCGCGCTGGCCGAGGCGCAGCAGCTCGCCCATGCCATCGCCGAGGTCGCCGCGGGCAAGCGCTTCCTCCTCCAGGGCGGCGATTGCGCCGAGAATTTCGACGATGCCATCGGCATGCGCGTCGCCAATCTGGCGCGCCTGTTCGACGCCATGGCTGCGCCCATCGAGGCACGCACGGAGCGCCCCGTCCTGCGCGTGGCACGCATCGCGGGGCAATTCGCCAAGCCGCGCTCGGCCCCGACCGAGACGCGCGGCGCCGCCAGCCTGCCCGCCTATCGCGGCGACATCATCAACGGCCAGGGCTTCTCCGGCCCCGAACGCGCCGCCGAGCCGACGCGCATGATCCAGGCGCATATCCAGTCGGTCGGCACCGCCGCAACGCTCGCCGCCGCGCGCCACGGGCAGCCGCCCATCTACACCAGCCACGAGGCATTGCTGCTGCCCTATGAAGAAGCGCTTACCCGCCGCGATTCGGACGGGCGCTGGTGGGCGACCTCGGGCCATTTCCTCTGGCTTGGTGATCGCACCCGGCAATTGGACGGCGCGCATGTCGCCTATCTGTCGGGTATCGCCAATCCGATCGGCATCAAATGCGGTCCCTCGCTCGACCCCGAGGCGCTGCCCGCGCTGCTCGACCGGCTCGATCCCGGCCGCACGCCCGGACGCATCACGCTCATCGTCCGCCTCGGTGCCGACGAGGTGGAGGCAAAGCTGCCCCCGCTGCTCGCCGCCGCCGGAAATCGCGGCGCGGCGTGGATCGTCGATCCCATGCACGGCAACACCGAAAAGGTCGAAGGCCGCAAATTGCGCCGCTACGACCGCATCCTCGCCGAGGCCCGCGCCTTCTTCCGCCTCGCCCGCGAGGCTGGCATCGTACCCGGCGGGGTGCATCTCGAAATGAGCCCCGATGCCGTGACCGAATGCCTTGGCGGCGGCGGGCCGGAAGGCGTCGCCGATCTTGGCCGGGCCTATCGCACCGCCTGCGACCCTCGCCTCAATGGCGATCAGGCCCTACAACTTGTAACCGATCTGGAAAGTTCGCTGTGACCCCGTTGACCGCGCATCCCTCGCCCCGCTTCGGCGGCGAGACCGACCTTCCCGGCGACAAGTCGATCAGCCACCGCGCGCTGATCCTCGCCGCGCTCGCCAGCGGCACCAGCCGCATCACCGGCCTTCTCGACAGCGACGACGTGCGCGCCACCGAAAATGCCGTCAAAGCCTTTGGTGCCCATGTCGAGCGCGACGTGGACGGCGTCGTCCACGTTACCGGGCGCGACTGGACCTCGCCCGCCGAGCCGATCGACTGCGGCAACAGCGGCACCAGCGCGCGGCTCCTCATGGGAGCCGCCGCAGGGTTCGAAGGACTTGCCGCCAGCTTCACCGGCGACGACAGCCTGTCCTCGCGCCCGATGGAGCGCATCACCCAGCCGCTCAGGCGCATGGGTGCCAGCTTCGAGGGCGGCGACACGCTGCCGCTCGACCTCATCGGTGCGCGGCTGGGCGGCATCGATTTTGCCAGTCCCGTCGCCTCGGCGCAGGTGAAATCGGCGATCCTCCTCGCGGGCCTTCGCACCCAAGCGCCGGTCCGCATCGTCGAACCGCGCCCCAGCCGCGATCATACCGAGATTATGCTCGCCCAGTTCGGCGTCGAGGGCGGGGTCGAGGAAGTGGAGGAGGGCATCGCCATCTCGCTCGGCGAGCAGCGCGCGCTGAGCGCCACCGACCTCAGCATCCCCGGCGATCCGTCCTCGGCCGCCTTCCTCTGGGCCGCCGCGGCCATGATCCCCGGCGCCAAGGTCACCACGCGCGGCGTCCTCGTCAACGGCACGCGCACCGGCTTTATCGAGAAGCTCGAGGAAATGGGCGCGGCGGTCAGCCTCGACAATCACGTCCTGCGCTCGGGCGAACCGGTCGGCGACGTCACCGTCGCACACGACCGATTGGAGCCCGTGCACGTGACCCCCGACGAGGTCCCCTCGATGATCGACGAAATCCCCATGCTCGCCTGCGTCGCCGCCATGGCCGATGGCGAAAGCCTGTTCGAGGGGATCGGCGAATTGCGCGTCAAGGAAAGCGACCGCATCGGCGCGGTCGCCGCGGGCCTCACCGCCAACGGCGTCACCGCCTTTGCCACAGAGGACAGTTTGCGCATCATCGGCAAGGGCGAGGTCATGGGCGGGCGTATGGTCTCGACCCGCCACGATCATCGCATCGCCATGGCCTTCCTCACCCTCGGCCTCGCCGCCAAGGGGGCGATCACGGTCGACAATGCCGAACCCATCGCCACCAGCTTCCCCGATTTCACCGCGCTCGTGCGGAGCCTCGGCGGCGGGATCTCGACGCGATGAGCGTCAACCATTTCGGCCTTCTCTTCCGCCTGTCGACCTGGGGCGAGAGCCACGGTCCCGCCATCGGCGGCATGATCGACGGCTGTCCCCCGGGGCTCTTGCTCGATGAAGCGCATATCCAGGCCTTCCTCGACCAGCGTCGCCCCGGCACCGGGCGCAACGTCACCCCGCGGCAGGAACCCGACCGGGTCCGCCTTATGTCCGGGCTCTACGAGGGCCGCACCACCGGCACGCCGATCGCCTTCATGATCGACAATGTCGATGCGCGCTCGAAGGACTATCCGGCCCCCGAAGAGCTGGCCAAGGCGCCCTATCGCCCCGGCCATGCGGATTACAGCTATGACGCCAAATATGGCTTTCGCGACCCCCGCGGCGGCGGGCGCGCGTCGGCGCGCGAAACCGCGATCCGCGTCGCAGGCGGGGCCATCGCCCGGCTGATCATCCCCGATGTCGCCATCTCCGCGAGAGTCGCCGCCATCGGCGGCGAAGCCAATAGTGCCAGATGGGAAGATATGCTCGATCAAGCACGAACCGATGGGGATAGCCTTGGCGCGATGGTCGAATGCGTGGCAACCGGCGTCCCCGCCGGCTGGGGCGCCCCCGTCTATGCCAAACTGGACGCCGCGCTGGCGGGCGCCATGATGTCGATCCCTGCCGTGAAGGGCGTGGAGATCGGCAGCGGCATGGCAAGCGCGGCGCTGCAAGGCAGCGAGAATGCCGATCCCATGCGCAAGAGCGAGGACGGCCGGCCCGCCTTCACCGCCAACCATAGTGGCGGCGTGGCGGGCGGCATTTCCACCGGTCAGGACGTCGTCGTCCGCATGGCGTTCAAGCCGACCAGTTCGATCCGCACCCCCGTCCCCAGCATCAACCGGCAGGGCGAGGAAGTCGACGCCGCGACGCGCGGGCGCCACGACCCCTGCGTCGGCATTCGCGGCGCACCCGTCGCCGAGGCGATGATGGCGCTGGTGCTGGCCGACCATTTGCTTCTCCACCGTGCCCAATGCGGCGGTTGAGCGGGCGGTGACAGCGCTGTCCTACAGGGCCGGTTGGCGGTAAGGTGACCGCGCTCTTTCTTCTCAGCCGCCCCTGAAGTTCCCGAAGTGGATGAAGTGGACAGGCCCCCGATTTCGTCCAACAGGATCGAGGGTCAGCCAGTCCGCTTCAAGGCCCGCTCAGCCATCGGCATGGCCAGCATCGTCGAGGCCACCGTCATCAGGAGGAGCGCGGTGAAGGCGGTCGAGCTGATCACGCCGCGATCGAGGAGGATGTTGGCGAAGATGATCATGATCAGCGCCTTGGTCTGAAGGAGCCAGCCGACCAGCCGCGCCTCGCCTTCTCGCCAGCCGAGCATCCGTCCCGCCAGCATGACCCCCAGCCGCTTGCCCGCCACCGCCGCGACGAGGAGCGCGCCGGCCACCAGCACCACGTCGAGACCGCCCATTTCCCAGCGTGTCCTGAGACCCGTTGAAAGGAAGAAGACCGGCATGAGGAGCGTCAGGATGCGGTCGCGCCATTCATCGATTACCGAAATGCCGAACCATTCGGCCTCGAGCACCGCGCCGGCGAGGAAGGCGCCGACCATATAGTGAAGCCCCGCCCAGTCGGCGCCCAAGGCAGTGATGAGCAGCCAGATGAGCGCCACCGGCGCCCGGTCCTTCTCGCCAAGGCCGGCGAACAGCCGCCGCGCCGCCAGCGTCGCTGCGACGAACAGCCCGGCGAACACCGCTTGGCGCCCCAGCATCTCGGTATCGACGAGGATGAGCGCGAGGAGAGCCCAGACGACGAGGTCGTCGAGGCTGGCATAACGCAACACCCGCTGCCCGAGCGGCGAGCGCAGGATCCCGAGTTTCTCGAGGAAGAGCAGGAGGATAGGCAGCGCGGTGACCGAGCAGGCCAGCCCGATACCGAGCAGGAACTGCCAGCGCGCCGCATTGTCCCCCATCCACAAGGGATCGCGCATGACCAGCATGGCGGCCCCTGCGCCCAGCAGGAAGGGCACCAGCAGCGCCAGCCCTGCCGTCGTGCCCGTATCGCGCCGCTTGGCCCAGGCGTCGGGCAGGTCGAGCTCCAATCCCGCGACAAAGACGAACAGCATCACCGCCCAGCTGGCGATCCCGCCCAGCGTGCCCAGCACCTGCGGCGTGAAGACCGCCTCATGAACGCCCGGCACCACCGCGCCCAGGAGCGCCGGCCCGGCGAGCACCCCGCCGACGATCTGCACCACCACCAGCGGCGCCCAGCTGCGCCGTCCCAGCGCCCGCCACGCCAGCCACGGTAGCGTGTAGATCGCCAGCATGGCGACGAGAAAGGCGGTCGGTCCGCTCATCTCGAAGATCGCCGCCCTAGTGGCATTTGAACCGATCGAAGGGCTCGAGACAGTCCTTGCACTGCCACTGCGCCTTGCAGGGCGTCGAACCGAAGCGGCTAATTTCCCTCGTGTTCATCGAACCGCATTGGGGGCATTCGACCTCGTCGGATCGGGTCGGCGGCGCGATGCCATAGGCTTTCAACTTGGCATGGCCCTCCGCGCTGATCATGTCGGTCGACCAGGGCGGCACGAGACGGTTCTCGATGACGACGTCGCGAAGACCGTTGGCATCGAGCGCGGCGCGAACCGCTTCCTCAATAGCGACGGTGGCGGGACAGCCCGAATATGTGGGGGTGATGATCACCTTGACCCTGTCGCCAACTTCCTCGAGCCCGCGAACGATGCCGAGGTCGAGCACCGAGACCGCAGGGATCTCGGGATCGGGCACCTGCGCCAGCACCGCGAGGATGGCGTCTTGGTCCAAGGTCACACCCGCTCGAGCGCCAGCGCGATGCCCTGCCCCACGCCGATGCACATGGTGGCGAGCGCCTTTTCGGCACCCGAGCGCTGCAATTCCTCGGCCGCGGTAAGCGCGAGCCGCGCCCCGCTCATGCCGAGCGGATGGCCGAGCGCGATGGCCCCGCCATTGGGATTGACGTGCGGCGCATCGTCGGCAAGCCCAAGCTCGCGCATCACCGCGAGCCCCTGCGCCGCAAAGGCCTCATTGAGTTCGATCACGCCGAAATCGTCGATATGCAGCCCGAGCCGCTCCATCAATTTCGCGCTCGCCGGTGCCGGGCCGATCCCCATGATGCGCGGCGGCACGCCTGCCACCGTCCCGCCCAGCACCCGCGCTCGCGGCGTCAGCCCATGCCGCTTCACGGCGGCTTCCGAGGCAATGATCAGCGCGGCGGCGCCGTCATTGACCCCGCTCGCATTGCCCGCCGTGACGGTGCCATCGGGCTTCACGATGGGGCGCAAGTTTGACAGCACCTCGACGCTCGACAGCCGCGGATGTTCGTCGACCTCGACGAGCAGAGGATCGCCCTTGCGTTGCGGGATCGCCACTCCGACGATCTCGGCGGCGAGCCGCCCGCTCTCCTGCGCGCGGGCGGCGCGGACCTGGCTTTCGTGCGCGAAGGCGTCCTGGTCCTCGCGGCTCACGCCATATTGCTCGGCGACATTTTCGGCGGTCTCGGGCATCGAGTCGATGCCATATTCGGCCTGTAGCCGCTTGTTGACGAATCGCCAGCCGATGGTCGTGTCATAGACGGCACTGTTGCGCGAGAAGGCGCTTTCCGCCTTGGGCATGACGAAGGGCGCACGGCTCATCGATTCGACGCCGCCGGCGATGATCAGATCGGCCTCGCCCGCCTTGATCGACCGCGCGGCCATCGAGACGCAGTCCAGCCCCGAGCCGCACAGGCGGTTGACGGTCGTGCCGGGCGCGGTGTCGCCGAGCCCGGCCAGCAGCGCCGCCATGCGCGCCACGTTGCGATTGTCCTCGCCCGCCTGGTTGGCGCAGCCCATGATGACATCGTCGAGCATCGCCCAGTCGACACCCGCATTGCGCGCCTTCAGCGCAGCCAGCGGCACGGCGGCAAGATCGTCGGCGCGCACGCTCGACAGCGCCCCACCGAAACGGCCGATGGGGGTGCGGATGGCATCGCAGATGAAAGCGTCGGTCATGAAGTCTCCTGTCTCGCCGCCTCTGGACGGCCCATGTGCCGAGCTTGCGCAGGCCGCGCAACCCGCTAGGCTCGGTGTCCATGTACAGCAACGACTGGCACCAGCGCGAGGATGCCCTGGTCCGCACCTTCGCCTTCGAGGATTTTTCGGAAGCCTTCGCCTTCCTCACCCGCGTCGCGCTTCTCGCCGAGCGCCACGGGCATCATCCCGAGATCCACAATGTCTGGAACCGCGTGACGCTGCGGCTGACGACGCATGATGCGGGCAACAGCATCACCGAGAAGGACGAGAAGCTGGCCGCCGCGATCGACGCCTTGCTGCAGTGAACCGTCTCCATACCGACATTCGCACTTGCAACATGGATCAAGCTAGGTCATGGTAAGCGCCTGATGACCAAATTCGCCGCCCTTCCCTGCATGTCGGTCGCGTACCTCACGGTGCGAGCGACCTATATTGCCGGGCGCGCGGTGGAGACGGTTTGATCATCTAGAAGACATCATCCCGAAACCACCGCCCGCCAGGCTCCAGCCTCGGCGGGTTTTTTGTGTTTGGGATCAGCGAAGGAAGGCACGAGATCATGTTTCAGTCCCCGATTGCCCGGAACAAGGCACCCAAGGTCGACTGGCGCGCCTATCTCGTGCCGGAAAATTGGGCGCGCTTCATGCCCGCCGACCATGCCACTTGGGACCGCCTGTTCGAACGGCAGATGGCGCGGCATCGCGGCGATTTCGTCCACGCCTTCATCGGCGGCATCGTGCGGCTGGGCCTACAGGAACCCGGCATCCCCCGGCTGGAGCGCCTCAGCGACCGGCTCGAGGGCCAGTCGGGCTGGCGGCTGGTGCCCGTCGAGGGGATCGTCCCCGACGACGCCTTTTTCGCCATGCTGGCCGACAAGCGCTTCCCGATCGGCAATTTCATCCGCGACGGGCGGCATCTCGATTATCTCGAGGAGCCCGATTGCTTCCACGATATCTTCGGCCATGTGCCGCTGCTCGCCTACCAGCCGGTCGCCGATGCGATGGAGGCGATGGGGCATCTGGGACAGGCAGCCTGCGCGAGCGGGCTCGGCGAGGAAATGAGCCGCCTTTATTGGCACACCATCGAATTCGGGCTGGCGCGCGAGGAGGGACGGTTGAAGCTGTGGGGCGCGGGGCTGGCGTCGTCCTTTGGCGAAGCCGAGCACGCACTGGTCGCCGACCTGCCGCGCCCGCGCTTTACCCTGAAGGACGCGGCGAACACCGCCTATCGCTCGGACCGCTTCCAGCCGCTCTATTTCCTCTCGGACAGCGTCGAGGACAGTTGCGCGCTGCTCGGCGACCTGACGCTCGATGACCTCGCAAGCCTTGGCGCGGGGCAAGCGCCTCGCTATGCGGCAGAGGATGAGCGGATGGCGCACATTTGAGGAAGACGGAGACCCGCGCATCCTTCGCGATGCGTTTGGCAGTTTCGCGACCGGCGTCACCGTGGTCACCTGCCGCGACGCCGATGGCGAACCGCATGGGCTGACCGCCAACAGCTTCACCTCGCTGAGCCTCGATCCGCCGCTGCTGATCGTGTGCCCGGCCAAGGTGACGACCAGCGCCGATCCGCTGCGCAACGCCGATCATTTCGCGGTCAATGTCCTGCGCACCGAGCAGCGTCCGGCGTCGATCACCTTCTCGACCCCGGCGGGCGACCGCTTCGGCAAGACGCAGTGGGAAGAGGGCCTGGGCGGCGCGCCGCTCCTGACCGGCAGCCTCGCCATGTTCGAATGTGCCGCGCATGCGGTGCATGACGGCGGCGATCACTGGATCCTCGTCGGGCGGGTCGAACGGGCGCGCTTCGAGGAGGGACCCGATCCGCTGCTCTATTACAAGGGCCGCTATCGCCGCCTTCACTTCGACGATTAGGGAACGGGGCTCGCTCCACCGCGGTTGATCGGGGCATGAAGCTGCTCGATCCCCAGACCTTCGACGCCCCCGATCCCCCCGCCCCGGCAGAGCCCGTCGGCCAGCTCAGGCTGCGCTTCAAGGGCGATCCGGCGGAGAATGGCGAGCATCCGATCTTCGACCTGTCGGCCTGTGCCACCCATGGCCGAGCGATCTTCGTCGCCGGGGACGAATGTCATTCGGTCGAGCGCCTGATCCTCGGCGACGACGGCGAGGCGGGCGACCATCGCCGCTTCGAGCTGTCCGACTATCTCGACATGGTTCGCGGCGGCGAGGAGATGGATATCGAGGGGCTGGCGGTCGCCGACGATTGGCTGTGGGTGACGGGCAGCCACAGCCGCACCCGGCCCGACCCAAAGGATGATGCCGACGAGGACGGGCGCATCGACATCGCCAAGGTGGGCGATCTCAAGGATACGCGGGCGCGCTGTGTGCTGGCGCGTATCCCGCTCGTCCCTGACATGGACGGCCATGTGAAACCGGTCCGCAACGACGGCGAGCGCCGCGCGGGACTGATCAAGCAATCGGGTGCCAATGGCTCCAAGCTGCGCCGTCTGTTGTGCGAGAACCGGCTGCTCGGCCCCGCCTGTTCGATGGCCGCCAAGGAAGGCGGGATCGACATCGAGGGCATCGCCGCGGCGGGCGAGGAGCGGGTGGCACTGGGGCTGCGCGGGCCGGTGATCCAGACCTATGCAGTGCTGGTCGAGCCCTGCTTCAAGTTCAAGAAATCAGGGCGCCTCCATTTGCACCAGCCGCTGCGCATCCGGCTGGTCGAACTGGGCGGGCTGGGTGTTCGCGACCTGTGCACGCGCGGGCGCGATCTGTATATTCTCGCCGGGCCGGTGGGCGATCTCGACGGGCGCTGCGTGCTCTACAAGTGGGAAGGCTGGGCCGACTGTCCGCCCGAGCATGACGAGAAATTGCGCGTCCATTGCCCCGAGCGGCTGATCGATATTCCGGTCAAGGTGGGCGCCGACCACCCCGAGGGGATCGACTGGGTCGGCGACCCGGAAGATGGGCGGTTGCTGGTAGTCTATGACAGCCCCAATCCGGGGCGGCTCGACGAGGAGGAAGGCACCATCCTCGGCGACGTCTTCCAGCTCTAGCGGGCGAGTGCCCAGCCGGCCCAGCAAGCGCCGAGCGAGAGGATCAGCGAGGCGGCGACATAGGCGAGCGCGGTGCTCGCCTCGCCCCGTTGCCAAAGCGTGAGCGTGTCGACGCTGAAGGCCGAAAAGGTGGTGAAGCCGCCGAGCAGTCCGGTGACGAAGAAGAGCTTGGCGGGCTGGCCGACGCCTTCCAAGGCCCCGACCGCTAGGCCGATCATCAGGCTGCCGACGATATTCACGGCCAGCGTACCCACGGGAAAGCCGCTGCCGAACCAGGCGAGCGTCCACTTGCCCACGCCATAACGCGCCAGCGCGCCCAGCCCGCCGCCGAGGAAGACCGCGAGCGCGTGCATCAGTGAGCCGCCTTTGCATCCTTGACGGGCTCGCCCCCGCCGTGAAGCGGGTGATGGCCGAACAGGCGGGTGACGACCTGGACGATGAGGAAGCCGAAAACGAGCCCGGTGAGCGCCGCGCCCAGCGTTTCCATGATCCACACGCCTGCTCCATTGTCGCCCGCGACCGCGACCGCCGCGTCGTGATTCCATTCGTAGAGGAAATCCAGAACGTGCAATTCGTGGAAGCCATGTAGGAGGATCGAGCCGCCGACCCAAAGCATGGCGGCGGTACCGATGACGGACAGCGCCTTCAACAATTTGGGCACGAAGGCGATGAGCGCCTTGCCGAAGCGCTTCGCAACGCCTTCCTTGCGGGCGAGATGAAGGCCGATGTCGTCGAGCTTCACGATGATCGCGACGGCGCCATAGACGACCAGCGTGACCGCCACCGCGACGATGGCGAGCGCGCCGGCGCGCATCCACAGATTGTCGACCAGCCCGCTGGCGGTCAGCTCGTTCAACGTGATCGCCATGATCTCGGCGGACAGGATGAGATCGGTGCGCACCGCGCCCGACACCTGGCGCTTTTCGAGTTCCTCGGGTGTCTCGGCGGCCGCCAGCGTGGCCTCGCCATGATGGTCGCCGGTGATCGCTTCGATGATCTTTTCGGTAGCCTCGAAAGCGAGGAAACCGCCGCCGAGCATCAGGATGGGGATGATCAGGAAGGGCGCGAATTCGCTGAGCAGCAAGGCGGCGGGCAGCAGGAAAACGAGCTTGTTCTTGAGGCTCCCCAACGTGATCTTGCCGATGATCGGCAATTCGCGGCTGGGATCCAGGCCGGTGACATAGCGCGGGGTGACGGCGGCATCGTCGATGATGACCCCCGCGGTCTTGGAGCCCGCCTTGCCCGCCGCGACCGCGACATCGTCGACGCTGGCGGCAGCGGCGCGCGCGATCATCGCGACATCATCGAGCAATGCGACAAGACCTGATGGCATGAAAACCCCTTCCCAAGCTGTGTGGCCTGAGAAGGGGTGGCAGGTGTGTTTCGTTCCGTAAAGGGCCCGAACGGGCTTTAGTTGGTGGCGAGGAAGCCGCGGAACTGGGCCTGGATGTCGACGTCCTCGATGGCGCCGACGAGCGCGCGGACCGCCTCGTCGTCATTGGCTGCCTCGGGGCTGTCGGAACGCTTGAAGCCCATCGCCCAATTCTTGCACAGGCGCGAACCGGTCGTGCGCTCGCGCAGCACCGCGCAATTGCTTTGGCGCGGATCCTCGGCGATCTCGGCATAATGATGTGCGTTCAACGGCGGTTATCGCCGTTCGATGGCGATGCGCGCGCTGCTCCCGAGTTCCTCGAGAAGCGCCGCGGCGCCCTCATCACCCCGGCCGTGCGCGGCGAGAAACAGGCGGGTGAAGGTGGCGAGCGTCGGCGCCACCGGCTGGTCCATCGCGGCAAGATCATGGCCGCCGTCCGCGACGACCAGCATCTTGTCGCCCGGCGATGCGGTGTCGAAGGCGAGGCGATGGTCGGTCCAGCGCGGCGCATAGGCGGGGTCGGCATCGGCGGTGCCGGTGATGAGCAGCAGCGGGACATCGAGCCCCGCATAGGCGTCCTCGGCGATGACCTGCGGCATCAGCCCGGCGGTCGAGAAAGCAATGACCCCGGCCACCGGCGGCCCCTCGAGCGGCGGGCCGAAGCGCGTCTGCGCGCCCGCGCCGAGGAGCGCCATGAAGCTGCCAAAGCTGTGCCCGGCCAGGACCATGGGCGCGTCAGGCGACTGCAAGGCGATCCGCTGGCGCAGCGCCTGCATCGTCTCCATCCGCGCCATGAAAGCCGACTGGAGGTCGTAATCGGCGCGCGCCGGATGGGCGAGGCTGTCGACATGGAGCGCCGCGACGACGTGCCACCCGGCATCGCGCCAGCCCGACAGGAGCGCGTCATAGCGCGCCGGATGGCTGCCGTGGCCATGACCGAACAGGATCGTGCCGACCGGCTCGCCTGCCGGGTCCCAGTGGTAAAGCCGGGCGTAGCGCTCGCCGGCCATGACCGTTTCCTCGCGGTCCTGCGCGGCAGCGGGAACGGCAAGAAACAGGGCGGCAAGCAGCGGGAGAAAACGCATCGATCGGACTTTCGAGCAAGTCGGGAAGGACGCGCTTCTTAGCAAGCGCGCCCGTCCTGCCAACCCCGTCAGATCTGGCCGAGGATCACCGGGTCGGTGATCTTGTCGTCATTCACCAGAAGCTGCGCCTTGGAGATGATGATCGACAATGTGCGATCGCCCTCGAACGGTAGCCACAGGCGGCTGCCTGCTTCGGTCTTGGGGACGATGCAGATATGCCGCCCGCTCCGGCTCGCCGCGCCCGAGGTGAGGTGGATGTCGTAGACGTGGCGGGTGCCGGTGACCTTGAGGGTCCGGTCGGTCAATTCGAGCTTCTTGGCAAAACGCAGCTTTGGGATGAGCCGTTCGAGCATGGCGCGGCGGCGCTTGGCGCCTTCGGACAATTCACCCTCGTTGACGCGGCGCCAATAGGTTTCGGCGACATTGCCCCACTGGGTCGGATGTGCGACATCGGCGCCGCGGTCGAGCCAGGCGGGATCGGCGGCGATCGAGGTCACCGAGGTCATCAGGTCGCAGGTCCGCATGACCTCCGAGAAGATGACGGGTGGCACGTCTTCCAGGGGCACTTCATCGAGGCTCGGCGGGCCGGCCGCGCTGTCGGTCGCATCCTCGGCGACACGGTGGAAGACTACGCGGTCGGTCGAGAGATAGAGATAGGCGCCGCTCTCGCTGGCCTGGATATCGTCGCGCCCGCCCGCGCCCTCGACCCAATATTCGGCGTTGAGATTGTGCGCGGGCAGATGGAGGTGCCACGGGTCGTCATTGGGCATGTCGAAGCCCATGCGCCGCGTCGTCGTCCAGCCGTTGAGGTTCGCAAGCGTCATTGCCTGCCCCTGCCTGAGGATATGCGCGGCCCAGCGGTTCGAATAGGTGCGCGTGGTGCGCTCGGCGTCGGTCAGCGCGTAGACCTCGCGCCAGACCTGCGCGAAGGCTTGCGTGATCTCGCCTTCCTCGAGCCGGTCGCGCCACGCCTCGACCTCGGCGACCTCGGCGTCGATCGGGTGCCACAGGCGGATGGTCGCCTCGTCGGGCAGCGCCACGGGTTCGCCCGCCGCGTCGCGTAAGGCTCCGCCGTCGCCATCGGGCATGGCGGCGGTGCGCTGGCCATCGGCCTCAACCCACCAGACGAGATGCTTCACCATCGGACGCATCAGCGGATGGTCGCGATAGGCCTCGGTCCATTGCGCGCTCGTCCACGACCGGTCGTCGAGATAAAGGCGCTGGAGGCGGTGGGCCTGCGCGGCGAGATCCTTTTCGATCTCCTTGGCGTCGGCGCGCACCTCCTTGATCGCCGCCTTGTCCTCTTTCATCGCGGTCGAGGGCGATTTGAGCTGCTTGCCCGCCTCGCCCACCCAGCGGATGACGACCTTGCGGCCTTCGAGCGCCAGCACCGCCTCGCCGCCCGGCAGCTCGTCGGTGCGCGTGCCGTCCTCGGCCAGCCCGTGGGTCGGCACCGTGGCCTCGTCCAAGTCGGCGCGGCTCATGCCCGCCTTGGTCGCGGCGGCATCGAGCTTCTTGTCGACCATCTTGCGGATCTTGGGATATTTGGTGCGCGACAGGATGCGCGCGAGATAGGGGATGCCCCCGTCCATCTCGGCCAGCGCCCAGACGCAGGCATTTCCGAGCTTTTCGTTCGCCATCCCGACGAAGCGCTTCGAGACGTAGCAACGCTTCAGCGCATAATCGGTCAGCACAGGCCCCATGTCGTCGGCGGGCAGCAGGCTCGCGACATAGAGAAGCGTGCGCAGCGAGCCGAACTGATTGTCACCATAGAGCGTCCGGTGCGGCGTCTCGCCGTCGAGCATGGCGGCGATCGCGGCGACCCACGCGTCCTTGGGCGCGAGCGCGACCATCGCCTTGGCTTCCTTCATCCACGCCTTGGTCGGGGCGCTCTTGTTGGCGATCTGGGCGGCCAGCCCCTGCAGCCGCATCGGGATCTCGCCGCCCAGCGCCGCGATCGGCGCGACACGCGAGAATTGCTCGTGGAAGCTGGCGATGGTCTTGAAGGTCTCAGTCACATAGACGCCGAAATCGGGCACCAGCCAGTTGGTCGAGCGCGCGCCCTTGATCCAGCCGCGCCTGGCCATCTGCTTGAGCTTTTCCTTCGCGGCGGGGCGGTCGCCCGCCTCGATCAGCTGGTGCACCTCGGCCCCGGCGGCGAGGAAATCGCGATGGTCGCCGCGATGCAGGCGCACGTCGAAATAATCGCCGAACAGCCGTTCGAGCGTCTGCGCGGCATTAAATTCGAAGATGTCGATTTCGGGCATGGCGAGCGGCGGCAGTTCGGCCTGCACGATGGTTTCGGCATTCTGGCTGGCATCGCGGAGCGTCTTGACGAGATCGCCTTTCCACGCGGCATATTGCGGACACTCGATCAGGGCCTCCAGCGCCTTGCGGGTGCGGCCCTGCGGATGGGCGGCGACGGTCTTGAGGAATTTCTTCAGCAGGTTGCGATTGGTCTCGCGCGTGCGCGGCAGGACTGCTTTCATCAGGCCGAGAAGGCGGGCGTGGACATCGTCCGCGTCAGCGAGCTCATGCTTGAGCATGGCGAGCTGGAGGATGAGCGTCGCGAAAGGCGGGGTGGCGACCATCGGCTCGTAAAGTTCATGCGCGCCGAAGCCGTCGCGCATGGCGAGATGCTTCTTCGGATCGTAGGTCCGCCCGTTCCAGCTGATCGAGAGCAGCTTGTCCAAGGCCTCGCCATGCACGGCGGGGCTGGCATCGTAGAGCGCCTGCACCGCCGGGGTCGCATCGCGCTTTTGGCTGAGGTGGATGCCGGTGAACAGGTCGCCGATCGCGGGGCCGATGATATCGCCGCCAAAGGCGACCAGCGCCTCGCGCTCGGCCTTGAACTGCGGGCGCTGCGCCTTCCATTTTGCGAGGGTCGGCACATCCTCCTCGACCATGCCGAGGAGCGGCAGATATTCGTCGACCTTCTTGCGGTTCGCCACCTGGCCATTGTCCTTGGCCTGCACGATGGCGTCGAAGAAGAGGATCAGATTGCCGCGCAACGCGGGCTCGCCCAGCGTGGCGGCGCGGCGGACGAGAAAGTCGAGCACCTCGTCATAGCGCGAAGCCTGCAGCGGAATCTGGGCATAGACAGGGAGCAGCGCGACCAGCATCCGCGCGACCCGGCTCGCATCGGGAGCCCAGCGCGAAAAGGCCGGGACCGCTTCCTTCTTCACGTTGTAGACGACCTGCAGCACGCCATTCTGGACATAATGGTCGCGCTGCTTGCCGAACAATTGCGTCGTCCCGAGGACGAGCTCTTCGTAGACATCGAGCGGATCGGTCCCGTCGAGCAGCATCCGGCTGACCTCGTTGCGGCGCACATGCATGCGCTCGGACCCGCCCGAATCGCGTTCGAATTCGGCGATCACCCCGTCCATCAGCTTGCTGTGTGGTGCCGGCACGCGCAGCGGGCGCGGCGTCGGGTTGGCGCTGACGCGTTCGGCGCGCGATCGCGGTGCGGCGTCGCCGCCGACCTTGCGTCCGAACACGGGGCGACCGGGTGCAGGCGTTTCGACACGCTCGGCGCGCGGGCCGAGACCGAAGATCTTGCGGAACATGAGGGTCAGCCTCCCTGGAGCGGGGTGAGCAGGACGAAGGTCGCCTCGCCCGTCTTGTCGAGATCGATCAGTGCATCGAGATCCTCGGCCTGTTCATCGCCGAGGAAGAGATAGTAGCGGCCGAGCTCGAACGCCTTTTCGGCATCGCGGATGCAGGCGTCCGGATCGCTCAGCGCGATGGCCGAGGCGCCGCCGCCGAACAGGCGCGGGCCGTTCAGCGCTTCTTCCGCCGCGCTGCCCGCAAAGCGGCCGTTTGCCGACTGGCTGTGATCGCGCATTTTTTCGAGTTCGAGCTCGACCCTGGCGCGAATGAGGTCGCGCACGGTGATCCGCGCCGCGTCGAACCGCGCCTCGCCTGCCGGAACCGCTGTCCCGAGATGCTCATCGAAAAACAGGAACGCCATGACTTGATCCCCCCACGATTCACGCGAGGCATAGCGCATTTCGGTTGCGAAATTGTCAATGGTCGGGGCGCGCTTCGCCCTTGCCAACGCCCCCTTGGGCAAGGCAGGAGGCAGCCATGCTTTCGATCGACTTCATCAAGACCCAGACCGACACGGTGCGCGAGGCCATCGCCGCCAAGAATGTCGACCTCGACGTGGACGCGCTCCTCGCGCTCGACGCCGAAATCCGCTCGGCCAAGACCGAGATCGACCAGCTGCGCGCCGAGCGCAATCGGATCAGCGGCATGTTCAAGGATGCCGCGCCCGATGAAAAGGCTGCGCTCGGCAAGCAGGCCAAGGACGCGGGCAAGCGCGCTTCCGAACTCGAAGCCGGGTTGGCCGACAAGGTCGCCGCCTATGAGGCGATGATGCTGCAGATGCCGGGTATCCCGTGGGAAGGCGCGCCTGTCGGCCCCGGCGAAGAGGACAATGTCGTCATCCGCACCGAGGGCACGCCGCGCACCTTCGACTTCGAACCGCTCGACCATGTCGCGCTCCTCGAGAAGAACGACTGGGCCGACCTCAGCCGCATCACGCAGGTCTCGGGCAGCCGCACCTACTGCCTCAAGGGACGCCTTGCGCTGCTCGAACAGAAGCTGATGGCCTGGGCGCTGGAAGAGATCATGGGCAATGGGTTCGAGCCGATCACCCTGCCCGCCTATGCCCGCGAAGATGCGTTCATTCGCCAAGGGCAATTCCCCGGACACCGCGAGGAAACCTACGAGCTCGAAAAGGACGACCTGTTCCTCGCCGGCACAGCAGAGGTGGCGCTGACGGGCCTCCACTCGGGCGAGATCCTCGAGGAAGCGCAGCTGCCGATCCTCTATGTCGGCTACAGCCCCTGTTTTCGCCGCGAGGCGGGCAGCGCGGGACGCGACGTGCGCGGGCTGCTGCGTGTTCACCAATTCGTCAAGGTCGAGCAGTTCGTCATCTGCCAGGCCGACGAGGACGTTTCCGCCGAATGGCACGAGAAGCTCTTGGGCGCGGCGGAAAAGCTCCTCCGCGCGATGGACATCCCCTATCAGGTGATCGAGACTTCGACCGGCGACATGGGGCTCGGCAAATATCGCATGAACGACCTCGAGAGCTGGGTGCCGAGCCTGAACAAATATCGCGAGACGCACAGCTGTTCGACCTTGCACGACTGGCAGGCACGCCGCGCCAAGCTTCGCTATCGCAATTCGGACGGCAAGGTCGTGTTCGCGCATACGCTCAACAATACCGCGTTGGCGAGCCCGCGCATCCTCGTGCCGCTCCTCGAGAACCATCAGACCGAGGATGGGCGCGTCAAGCTGCCCGAGGGCATCCGCCACCTGATGAATGGCGATGAATATCTCTGAGGATCGGCGCTCGACGCTGAAGGAGGGCGAGGGCGAGGACGTCCCGCACTTCACGCGGCGGCTGATCGACAGCGCCAACCAACTGGTGCGCATGGGGCGGATGATCGGGCACCTCGACGCGCGCGGCCCCCGCAACGGGCCGCCAGCATTGGTGATCCCGGGCTTTCTTGCCAATGACCGTACGACGCTCGAATTGCGCCGTTTCCTCGCGCGCGATGGCTGGCGGGTCCATGGTTGGGGGCGCGGGCGCAACAATGGCGCCTATGAGGGCATGCTCGAGGACATGATCGCGCGGCTCGACGCCATTCGCGGCGATGACAAGGCATTGCTCGTCGGCTGGAGCCTCGGCGGCGTGGTGGCGCGCGAAGTGGCGCGCGCGGTGCCCGACAAGGTGCGCGCCGTCGTCACGCTCGCCTCGCCCTTTTCGGGCCATGCCAAGCTGAACAATGTCTGGCCCCTGTACGAGAAAGTCGCGGGCCATCCGGTCGATGCGCCGCCGGTCGAACAGATTAGCGACAAGCCGCCGGTGCCGACGCTGTCGCTGGTGGCCGAGAAGGACGGGCTCCTCGCCCAGCGCGCGCAATGCGGGTTGCCGCATGAAAGCGATCGCTGCGTCAAGCTGCCCTGCGGCCACCTGCGCATCGGCCTGTCGCGCCCGATGTTGCGGATCGTGACCCGCGAAATCGCCGACTTCGTCCCCAAATAGCCCGGTTTTTATCGGGAACTTAACTTGTTTCGGGGCTTTATCGACCCCACATGGGAGACATGGCCACGCAGCGCACCCCGCCTGCGGTACACCCGCAGGATCGCATCCATCCCGACGACATCGCGCCGTCGGCATGGGAACGCACGCGCGAAGTGCTGTGGCAATTTCCGCGCTTCGCCTCGGCCTGGGGCCCGACCGAGCCGACCGGGCCCGATAACGGCCCGCCCGCGCTCGTCCTTCCCGGTTTTCTCTCCTCCGACCGGTCGACCAGCCAGATCCGCGGTGCGCTGGGGCGCTATGGCTGGCGCGCGCATCCGTGGCAGTTGGGCGTCAACAAGGGCGCCTATGCCGGGCTGCTGGAATCGCTCGAGGCGCGGCTCGACGCCATCGGCGAGGGCCGCAAGGTACTGGTCCTCGGCTGGAGCCTCGGCGGCCTTTATGCTCGCGAACTGGCGCGCCACGCGCCCGACAAAGTACGCGCGGTGGTCACCCTCGCCTCGCCTTTCTGCGGCGACCTCAAGAGCAACAACAATGTCCGCTGGCTCTACGAATGGGTCGCGGGGCATGACGTCAACGAGCCGCCCTTCCCCCGCCTCGAAGACAAGCCGCCGGTACCGACCATGGCCTTCTGGAGCCGCCGCGACGGCATCGTCGCGCCGCGCGCCGCGCGCGGCGACGAATGCCATTCGGATCGCGCCGTGGAGATCGACACGCATCACATGGGCTTTGCCGTCTGGCGCCCGGCATTGAGCCGGATCATGGCGCATGTGAACCAGTTCGTGTGCGAGATGGAGGGCGAGATGCCCGCGCGCACGCGTCGCCAGCAGCGCGCGTATGATCGCGCCGGGAAACGCACCGGGAAACGTGCAGGTCGCACGGCACCCGAGTCGCCGCGTCACGCCTGAAGCGGCAGGGCGAAAGCCTTCGATCCGGTCCTGCTTTTCCGCCAGATTTGACTCCGGCCCGCTTGTTGGGCGAAGTAGAACATAACAAGAACAAGGTGACGGCGAGTCGTGTGGCAGATGGCCTTTCCATCCGCGCCGGCGAGCTTCCCGTGGCGCTGCCCGACGGCGCCGCGCGGGGGCTCGTGCGGCCTCCATCCGACCTTCCCGAGGGGGAAGGCGAGGAGCGCGGGGGTGCACCCGATGACCTGCTCGGCCGGGCACGCATCCCGCTCCCCCACCAGCCAACGCTCAGCGAGATCTTCCCGACCCATGCGCGCGATGCGGGCTGGGTGCGGTTCCTGCTCGCGCAGGCAAGCCCGGATCGTCCGCTCCTGTGGGTACAGGAACGGATGGCCATCCTCGAGGCCGGGCGCATCCATCCCCCCGGCCTCGGGGACGGCACCCTTCCGCTCGTCCATGTCTGCACCCCCGACACGCCCAAATTGCTCTGGGTCATGGAGGAGGCGTTGCGATGTTCGGCCCTGAGCGGGGTCGTGGGCGAGGCGTGGGGCGAGCATGCGCGGCTGGATTTCACCGCGACGCGGCGCCTCGCCTTTGCCGCCGAAGCGCATGGCGTGCCCTGCTGGCTGGTCCGGCTGGGGGCAGGCGCGGCGAACCTGTCAGGCGCGCGCTGGCGCTGGCGGGTCGAAAGCCGCCCGTCGGGCGCGCATCCCTACAATCTGAAAGCCCCGGGGCGATCGCGACTATCGCTCGACCTGTTTCGCGCGCGCGGGCGGGCGCCCGGCCAATGGGAGTGGATCGATGAGGAAGGTGCGAGCAAGGACGCTCGCCATCTGGTTGCCGCGCCTGTCGATCGAGCGCTGGCGGAAAATCGCGAGCCAGCATGGCGACACGCCTCCTGAAGGCGCGCGCATCCTGCTCACCCGCGAGGGGCCGCATGGTACGCTGGTGCATGCGACCTGCGACAATGCCGCGCTTCTCGGCCTTCGCGCCGGCATGCGGCTCACCGATGCGCGCGCGATCGATCCGCAGGCCACCGTCATCGCCTGCGACCTCATCGGCGATGACAAGCTCATGGCGCGATTGGCGCGCTGGGCGCAGCGCTGGTCGCCGCTGGTCGAGCGCGACGGCGCCGATGCCTTGCGACTGGACGCCAGCGGCATCGCCCACCTGTGGGGCGGCGAGCGCCAGTTGCTCGACGATGTCGAGGCGCGCTTTGCCGGCCTCGGCCTCACCGCGCGCACCGCGATCGCCGACACGCCGCTCGCCGCCTGGGCGCTGGCGCATCATTCCCGCGAGGGAGCGGGGCGGGGGGAGCTTGCGGGCTCGGCACACACCCCGCCCCGCAACAAGATCGATCGCAAGCTGGCGAGCGGGCAATTGGCCGCGCAACTCGCCCCGCTGCCGGTGTCGGCGCTGCGCCTGCCGCCCCATGTGGTCCAGACGCTGAACCGTCTCGGCCTCAAGACCATCGCCAGCCTGTCGGGGATCGAACGGCGCAGCCTCGCGCGTCGGTTTCGCACCGCCGACAATCCCCTCGATGCGCTCGACCGCGCCCTGGGCCGTGCCAGCGATCCGCTGACCACCGAGCGTGACGACCCGCCGCCCACCGCGAGGCTCCGCCTCAAGGAACCGGTCGACGATCCGCAGGCCGCCGCCCAGGCGCTGGACCTGCTCGTCCCCGACCTCGCAAGGCAATTGGAGGCGCGGCGGCTGGGCGCGCGCACGATCACGCTCGCGGGCTTTCGCGTCGACGGATCGGTCGCCAGCGTCGAGGCCTCGACCGCACTGGCGACCCGAGAGGCCGCGCATCTGAAGCGCCTGCTGGCGGAGAAAGTGCAAGCGCTCGACCCCGAATTCGGTTTCGACGCCTTTGCGCTGACCGCGGCCTGGGCCGAGCCGCTCGACCCCGCGCAGGACGCGTTGGACGGCGGCGAACCGGCGGGCGTGGCGGTCGGGCGCCTCGTCGATCGCATCGCGACGCGGCTCGGGCCCCAGGCCGTCAGCCGTCCACGCCGCGTGCCCGCGCACATGCCCGAGCGCTCGGCAGGCTGGCAGTCGGCGCTCGCCGATGCACCGGCAGAAGAAACGCCGCCCCCACAGGCCCCGCGCCCCGAGCGCCTGCTCGATACGCCCGAGGCGATCAGCGTGCTCTACGCCACCCCCGAGGGGTTGCCGCGCCGCTTCGTCTGGCGCCGCGCGGTGCATGACATCAAGCGCGTCGAGGGGCCCGAGCGCATCTCGCCCGAATGGTGGCGCGAATATCGGCCTGCGCGCTTGCGCGACTATTATCGCGTCGAGGACCAGGCGGGGCGCGGCTACTGGATCTTTCGCGAGGGATTGTTCGGGGACGGGCGCGGGGGTGATCCGGTTTGGTACATCCACGGCCTGTTCGGATGAGCGGGCAGTGCCCCCTTGCCGTCATCCCAGCACAGGCTGGGATCCATGTCGGCGCGGCAACCGGCGATGGTGGCGAAACCTCGCCGGCATGGGCCCCAGCCTTCGCTGGGGCGACGCGATAGCTCATGCCTGACGCCAGCCCCGCCTCCTTTTCCAAGCGCAAGCTGATCCTCGACGACGGCGCGCCGCGTCCGGTGATCCCGCGCGCGCCCTATGTCGAATTGGGCGTGACCACCCCCTTCTCCTTCCTGCGCGGCGCGTCGGATGCGATCGAGCTGGTGCTGAGCGCGCTGGAGAAGGGGATGGACGCGATCGGGGTCGCCGACCGCGATACGCTGGCGGGCGTCGTGCGTGTCCACAGCGCGGCCAAGGCGGCGGGGTTGCGCCCGCTGATCGGTTGCCGCCTGTGCCCGGTGGATGCGCCCGAGCTGCTCGCCTATCCGGTCAGCCGCGAGGGCTATGCCAATCTCTCCGCGCTGCTCAGCATGGGCAAGATGCGCAGCGCCAAGGGCGAATGCGACCTGCTGCTTTCCGAAATCGCGAACCGGTGCGCCGACATCGCCTTCATCGCCTTGCCGGGCGAGGACGTGGATGCCTTTGCACAGGCGCTGCCCGCGCTGGTCGCCGCGCTGCCGGGACTCGCTTATGTCGCCGCGAGCTACCTCTATCGCGGCGACGATGTGGCCCGCATCGAGCGATTGGACCGCCTCGCCCGCGCCCATCGCTGCACGATCCTCGCCACCAATGACGTGCATTATCATGCCCCCGAAAAGCGCCCGCTGCAGGACGTGATGACCTGCATCCGCGAGAAGGTGACGCTCGAGACCGCGGGCTGGCGCCTCCACGCCAATGCCGAGCGGCATTTGAAGGGGCCGGGCGAGATGGCGGCGCTGTTCGAGCGCTGGCCGCACGCCATTCGCGCCACCCGCGCGTTCGCCGACGCGATCCATTTCTCGCTCGATGAACTGCGCTACGAATATCCCGAGGAAACCTGTCCCGGCGGGCGCACCCCGCAGCAGCATCTCGAACATCTCACCTGGGCAGGCTCCAGCCGCCGCTGGCCCGAGGGGGTGCCACCCGCCATCATCGCCCAGCTGAAGAAGGAGCTGGCGCTGATCGAGAAACTCGACTTCGCGCGCTACTTCCTCACCGTCCACGACATCGTCGCCTTCGCGCGCTCGCTCGACCCGCCGATCCTGTGCCAGGGGCGGGGCAGCGCGGCCAACAGCGCGGTCTGCTACTGCCTCGGCATCACCGCGGTCGACCCCTCGACCACCGACCTGTTGTTCGAGCGCTTCATCAGCGAGGAGCGCAAGGAGCCGCCCGATATCGACGTAGATTTCGAGCATGAGCGGCGCGAGGAGGTGATCCAGCATATCTACGCCAAATATGGGCGCGAGCGGGCGGGGATCGCGGCGACGGTGATCCATTATCGCCCGCGCATGGCGATCCGCGAAGTCGGCAAGGTGATGGGCTGGTCGGAGGATGTGTGCGCGGCGATCGCGGGCACCTTCTGGGGTTCGATGGAAAGCGAGATGCGCGAGGAACGCGTGGCCGAGGCAGGGCTCGATTTGAGCGATCCGCATTTGAAGCGCACGGTCGCGCTCGCCGAGCAGTTGATCGGCATGCCGCGGCATTTGAGCCAGCATGTCGGCGGCTTCATCCTGACCCAGCGCCCGCTCACCGAGACGGTGCCGATCGGCAATGGCGCCATGCCCGACCGCACCTTCATCGAATGGGACAAGGACGACATCGAGGAACTGGGCATCCTCAAGATCGACGTCCTCGCGCTCGGCATGCTGACCTGTTGCCGCAAGGCGTTCGACCTCATCGCGGCGCATCATGGCGAGACGTGGGATCTCGCCACGCTCCCCAAGGAGGAGCCGGGCGTCTACGACATGCTGTGCGAGGGCGACAGTTTGGGGGTCTTCCAGGTCGAAAGCCGCGCGCAGATGAACATGCTGCCGCGCCTCAGGCCGCGCGAATTCTACGACCTCGTCATCGAGGTGGCGATCGTGCGCCCCGGCCCGATCCAGGGCGACATGGTGCATCCCTTCCTCAAGCGGCGGCAGGGGCGCGAGCCCGTCGTCTACCCCTGCCCCGACCCCGATCATGGCCCGCCGGACGAACTGGAGCGTATCCTGCGGCGAACCCTGGGCGTGCCCGTGTTCCAGGAACAGGCGATGAAGATCGCGCTCGATGCGGCGAAATTCTCCTCCGCCGAGGCCAATCAGCTGAGGAAGGCGATGGCGACCTTCCGCAGCAGAGGCACCATCGACCTGTTGCAGGACAAGATGGTCGGACGGATGGTGGAGCGCGGCTACGACCCAGAATTCGCCGAGCGATGCTTCCACCAGATCCGCGGCTTCGGCGAATATGGCTTCCCCGAGAGCCATGCGGCGAGCTTCGCGCTGCTCGTCTACGTGTCGAGCTGGCTAAAGTGGCGCTATCCCGCCGCCTTCGCCGCCGCTTTATTGAACAGCCAGCCGATGGGGTTCTACGCGCCCGCGCAGATCGTCCGCGACGCGCGCGAACATGGGGTCGAGGTGCGGCCGGTGGACGTCAATCACAGCCACTGGGACTGCACGCTCGAGCCGACCGATAGGGAGCCGGTGGCGCAGCACCGCAGCTGGGGCTCGACCGCGTTGCCGACCGGTGCCTGGGCGCCCGACAGCTTACCGATACCGAGCCCGCGCATGGCGCTGCGGCTCGGTTTCCGGCAGGTCGATGGCCTCCGGCTCGACGACGCCACCCGAATTGTCGCAGCGCGCGCCTCCACGCCTTATGCCAGCGTCGAGGAGGTGAAGAAGCGCGCGGGGATTTCGGTCGCGGGGGTCGAGAAGCTCGCCGAGGCCGATGCCTTTCGCTCGATGAAGCTCGATCGCCGCGCCGCGCTATGGGACGCCAAGGCGCTGAAGGGCGCGCCCGCGCTGCCGCTGTTCGAGGCGGCCGATGCGCGCGACGAGGGCTGGGAGGTCGAGCAGGTGCGCCTGCCCGCCATGCCGCCGTCCGAACAGGTGGTGACCGATTACCAGACGACCCGGCTGAGCCTGAAGGCGCATCCGATGCAGTTCCTGCGCGGCCATTATGCGGCGCGCGGCTGCGTGACGGCGGGCGAGCTTCGCGACATGCGCTATGGGCGGCGGGTCAGCCTCGCGGGGCTCGTCCTCATCCGCCAGCGCCCGGGCAGCGCCAAGGGCGTGTGCTTCACCACCATCGAGGATGAAACCGGCGTCGCCAATCTCGTCGTCTGGCCCGATGCGTTCGAGGCCTATCGCCCCATCGTCATGGGCGCGCGGCTGTTGAAAGTGACGGGCATCGTCCAGCATGACGACGCCGTCGTCCACGTCATCGCGGCGCATCTGGAGGACGACACCGCGCTGCTCTCGCACCTGTCGGACGATCTTCTCGCCCCCACCCAGGGTCGCGGCGACGGCGGCGGAGCGTGGGCGCCCCATGGAGGACGCGGCGACGAAGTCATGGGCGGCGGCAGCGGCACGCTCCCCGGCCAACACGCCGGCCGCACCACCGGCATCCACCCGCGCAATGTCGATTGCATTCCCAAGGGACGCAATTTCCGCTAGTCGGCGAGCGCGCCCAGCAACTCGAAGTAGAGTGGGCCGTAATCGAACCCGTCCCAATTGGACAGGATCACGATGCCCATCCCCTCGTCGGGATAGAGGCTGATGCGCGCGCGAAAGCCCGTGTCGGCGCCGCCGTGATAGACCGACCATCGATCGCCGTCGGCATAGCGAAACCAGCTCAACCCGTTGCGCCCATCAGCACTTTGCGCCGACCAGAGCCCCTCGAAACTGTCCTTGCCGAGGATCTCTCGGGTTCCGACCACCCCGCGCTGCAAATTGAATTGCATCCACTGCACCATGTCGCCGAGCGAGGCATTGAGCGTCGATGAGGGCGCATGCGGCCGGTTGTAGGGATGGTGAGCGACCCGGCGGCGCTCCTCGCCCTCATGACCGAATACACGGTTGGCAAACGGGATGTCGGGATAAAAAAAGCTGCTGGTCAGCATCCCCACGGGGCGGAGCAGCCGCGTCTCGACATATTGTTCGAACGGCACGACCGACACCTTGGCGATGAGGTCGCCGAGAACATCGAAAGCCATGTTCGAATAGACCCGATCCTCGCCCGGCACGAACAGCGCCGTCCCGCGCTCCAGCGAGCGGACATAGCGTTCGGCGGCAGCGTCATCATAGTCCGGGCGATCCCAGCCATAATCCGTCACGTCTGGCAGCCCCGAGCTATGGCTCAACATCTGTCGAACCGTGATGGCTGGGTCGAAAGGGAAATAGGGGAGGTGGCGCACGACCGGGTCGTCGAGCCCCAACTGGCCTTCCTCGACCAGCAACATGATCGCCGTCGCCACGAAGGGTTTGGACAGCGAGGCCACGTGAAAGGCATGCGCGGGGGTCAGCGGCACGCCCGGACGCGCGTCGCCGAAGGTGCCCTGATAGACCAGCCGCCCGTCATTTACTACGGCGACGGCAAGGCCAGGCAGGCGGGCCTCCTCGAAATGACGCTGCGCGATCGCGTCGAGATCGGCGGCGAGGTCGTGCGCATGCGCCGGGCTCGCGACGAGGCCAACCAGAAACAGGAGAAGCAAAGGGAGGCGAGCAAGCGGCCTCATTCCTCCGCCTCTTCCCACGGATAGAGACCCGCGACATCGTGGATCACCGCATCCCCGCCCTTGGCATTGGTGAAATAGACGATCCCGTCACGCGCCATTCGATCATAGAGATAAAGCGCCTCGAAATTGCCGTTGTGGCCATAATGGTAGATGGTCTCGCGGTCGCCGTAACGCTCGACCGCGAAGCCGAAACCATAGCCGCTGGTGTGGATCCGGCGGCGGCGATCCTGCGGCGTGGGTTCGATGCTGTTGCGCACCCCCAGCATCTCCTCATAGCCCGCCGGCGACAGGCCTTCCTCGCGGCAGAGATGTCCCATGAAGGCGGCAAAGTCGGTCGGTGTGGTCACCAGACCGCCGGGCGCCGCCGCAGGGCGCGAGGGAAAGGCAGGGATGGCAAATTCACGCTCGCCAATCGGGAAATAGCCGATGGCGGGGACCATGCCGTCGGGGGTGCGCTCGAAGCTGCTTCGAGGCATCACCTCCCCGAGGTAATGACGAAAGATCTCGTGCAGCGTCATGTTGGTGCGGTTCTGCACGTGGATCGCAAGCAGCTGGTAGGCCTCGCCCGAATAGTGAAACCCCTCACCCGGCTCGGCGATGAAATCGAGTGGTTCGGTCAGCTGAATCTTGTTGTCCACATCGTCCGCCCAGTTGGGCAGGCCGCTCTGGTGCTGGAGGATGAGGCGGGGCGTAAGGCGGGCATAGCGCGCCTTGTCGGCAATGCGCGGCGCATCCATGTCGTCGGCGAGCGGGGCGTCGAGCTCGATCTTGCCGTCCTCGACCAGTCGCATGACGAGATAGCCGAAGACCGACTTGGTCAGCGAGGCCGCTTCCCATAGCGTGTCGGGCCCCGCGGGACGCTGCGCCGCCTTGTCAACGATCCCGAAATAGCCGACCGTTTCCAGCCGGCAATCGCGCATGCTCGCATAAGCGAGCGCGGGGACCCTGCGCTTTTCGAGTGCGTGGTTGATGGCCACGGGGTCGGGTCGAAGCGTGAAAGCGATCGGCTCGACCGGCGCCGCCTCAGGGGCCAGAAAGAGGGCCTCAACAAGCTCGAACATCGATTTCACTCCCCCTTACGCCACCCACGCGGAGAGAGTTATGGCCCACGACGGGGTCCGGTAAAGGTGCCGGGCGGCGATCCGCAAAATTCGGCGTTCTCAGCTGAAAACGAACGCCGCCGCGTCGATTTCCGCCAAGTCGGCGCGATGTGACGCCGTTTTCCGTCAGGCGATTTCGCCCGCCAGCACCGCTGCCTGGAGCGCGGCCATTTCGTCGGCCCAATAGCGGTCGCTTTCGAGATAGGCCGAATGCTCTCGCACCTTTGCATGGATCGTCTGCAGCTTGGGACTGGTCTTCAGGGGCGCGTGATAGTCGACCCCCTGCGCCGCCGCGATCAGTTCGACGGCGATCACGCCCGCCGCATTTTCGGCAATCTGCCCCGCCTTGCGCGCCGCGATCGGAGCCATGGAGACATGGTCTTCCTGCCCCGCGCTGGTCGGGATCGAATCCACGCTCGCCGGATGGGCCAGCGCCTTATTCTCGCTGACTAGCGCGGCGGCGGTGACCTGCGGGATCATCAGCCCCGAATTCACCCCGCCATCGTCGATCAGGAAGGCGGGCAGTCCGCTCATCTTGGGATCGACCAGCACGCTCGTGCGGCGCTCCGACAGGCTGCCGACCTCGCAGAGCGCCATGGCCAGCATGTCGGCCGCGAAGGCCACCGGCTGGGCATGGAAATTGCCGCCCGAAATCGCCTCGTCGGCCTCTTCGCCCTCGGCGCCGAAGAGCACCGGATTGTCGGTCACCGCATTGGCTTCCACCTCGAGCATCTGCGCGACCTTGGTGATCAGGTCGAGGCAGGCGCCCATCACCTGCGGCTGGCATCGGAAGCTGTAGGGATCCTGCACCTTGCCGCAGCGGTGGTGGCTGTCGACGATCTCGCTGCCTTCGAGCCAGTCGCGCATGGCGTGGGCGACGAACTCCTGGCTGCGATGGCCGCGCAATTCGCTGATGCGCTCGTCGAACGGCTTCACGCTGCCCTTCAGGGCATCGACCGACATGGCGCCCGCCACCATCGCCGCGTCGAACACGCGCTGGCCCTTGAAGAAGGCGTCCAAGGCGATCGCGGTCGAGGCCTGCGTGCCGTTGATCATCGCCAGCCCTTCCTTCGGGCCCAGTTCGACCGGCGCCATGCCGATCGCCTCGAGCGCCTCGGCGGCGGGCATCTTCGCGCCTTTCAGTTCGACCCAGCCCTCGCCAAGCATCGCGGCGGTCATGTGCGCGAGCGGGGCGAGGTCTCCGCTCGCGCCCACGCTGCCCTGGCTCGGCACCAGCGGGATCGCGTCGGCATCGACCATCCCCTGCAAGGCCTCGACGAGCTCCAGCCGCACGCCCGAGGCGCCGCGCCCCAGCCCGATCAGCTTGAGGATCATCATCAGCCGCGTCACCCGCGTCGGCAGCGGCGCGCCCAGCCCGCAGCTGTGCGAGAGGATGAGGTTGCGCTGCAGTTCGGCGAGCCGTTCGGGCGGGATCTTCTCGCTCGCTAGCAGGCCGAAACCGGTGTTGACGCCATAGACCGTCTCTCCGCCCGCGACGATGCGGGTGACGACGGCGTGGCTGTCCTCGATGTCGGCCTTGGCGCCATCGTGAAGCTGGCAGGGCGCACCTTCCCACAGGCGCTTCAAATCGTGGAGGCAGACGTTGCCGGGGATGAGCGTGATCACTGGCCGTTCTCCAGCATCGGCAGGTCGAGGCCCTGTTCGCGCGCGCACTCCCTGGCGATGTCGTAGCCCGCATCGGCATGGCGCATGACGCCGGTGCCGGGGTCGTTCCACAGGACGCGGGCGAGGCGTTCGTCGGCATCCTTGCTGCCGTCGGCGACGATCACCACCCCCGAATGCTGCGAATAGCCCATGCCGACCCCGCCGCCATGGTGGAGCGACACCCAGGTCGCGCCGCCCGCGGTGTTGAGGAGCGCGTTGAGGAGCGGCCAGTCGGATACCGCGTCCGACCCGTCCATCATGCTCTCGGTCTCGCGATTGGGGCTGGCGACCGAGCCTGAATCGAGATGGTCGCGGCCGATCACGACGGGCGCCTTGAGTTCGCCGTTCCTCACCATGTCGTTGAAGGCGAGGCCCAGGCGGTGGCGCTGGCCCAGTCCGACCCAGCAGATGCGCGCGGGCAGACCCTGAAAAGAGATGCGCTCGGCCGCCATGTCGAGCCAGCGGTGGAGGTGCGGATCGTCGGGGATCAGCTCCTTCACCTTGGCATCGGTTTTCGCGATGTCCTCGGGATCGCCCGAGAGCGCGGCCCAGCGGAACGGACCGACGCCGCGGCAGAAGAGCGGGCGGACATAGGCGGGGACGAAACCGGGGAAGTCGAAGGCGTTCTCCACGCCCTCGTCAAAGGCTTCCTGGCGGATGTTGTTGCCATAATCGAAGGTGGGGATCCCCATTTCGTGGAAGGCGAGCATGGCGCGGACGTGCACCGCCATCGACTTGCGCGCCTCTGCCGCGACGAGGGCCGGATCGCTCTCGCGCATCTCGATCCATTTGGCGACGCTCCAGCCGGCGGGGCAATAGCCGTTGGCCGGGTCGTGCGCGCTCGTCTGGTCGGTGACCGCGTCGGGGCGGATGCCTTTTTCCACCATCTGCGGCAGGAGTTCGGCGGCATTGCCGAGCACGCCGACGCTGGTGGGCGCGGTGGCCTTGCCGATGATCTCGAGCGCTTCCTCGATACTGTCGGCGCGGTGGTCGAGATAGCGCGTCTCGAGCCGCTTTTCGATGCGGCTTTCCTGGCATTCGATGGCGATGCAATGCGCGCCCGCCATGACCGCGGCGAGCGGCTGCGCCCCGCCCATGCCGCCGAGGCCGGCGGTCAGCACCCACTTGCCCGACAGGTCGCCGCCGAAATGCTGGCGGCCCATTTCGGCAAAGGTTTCGTAGGTGCCCTGCACGATGCCCTGGCTGCCGATGTAGATCCAGCTGCCCGCGGTCATCTGGCCGTACATCATCAGGCCCTTGGCATTGAGCTCGTTGAAATGCTCCCACGTCGCCCATTTGGGAACGAGGTTGGAATTGGCGATGAGGACGCGCGGTGCATCCTTGTGGGTGGGAAAGACGCCGACGGGCTTGCCCGACTGGACGAGCAGTGTCTCGGTCTCTTCCAGACGCTCCAGCGTCTCGACGATCTTGTCATAACAGGCCCAGTTGCGCGCGGCGCGGCCGATGCCGCCATAGACGACGAGGCTCTCGGGCGCTTCCGCCACGGCGGGGTCGAGATTGTTCTGGAGCATCCGCACGGCCGCCTCGGTGGTCCAATGCTTGGCTACCTTGTGGGGGCCGGTGCGGGCGTGGATCACACGGGCATTGTCGCGGCGCGGGTCGGTCATGCGGGGTCCTTATCGTTCATCGTCCGCCACGAAGCGGCGGGCCGGACCGGGAAGCCCGATCCAATAGGCGAGTTCATCGAGCGTCTCGACATCCCAGGCGCAAAGGTCGGCGCGCTGGCCGACCGCGATGCGGCCTCGGTCGTCGAGGCCCAATGCGGCGGCGGCATGGATCGTCATGCCTGCCAGCGCTTCTTCCGGCGACAGGCCGAAGATGGTCGCCGCCATGTTCATGACCAGTGGCAGCGAGAGCGTGGGCGAGGTGCCGGGGTTGCAGTCGGTGGCGATGGCGATGCGCACGCCCGTCTCGCGCAAGAGCTCGACCGGCGGCCGGTGCGTCTCACGCAGGCAATAGAAAGCGGCGGGCAGCAGCACCGCCACCGTCCCCGCCTCCGCCATCGCCCCCGCGCCCGCTTCGTCGAGATGTTCCAGATGGTCGGCCGACAGCGCCTTGAAGCGCGAGGCCATCGCCGCGCCGTCCGAATTGGAAAGCTGTTCGGCATGGAGGCGCACGGGCAGCCCCTCGCGCTCCGCGGCGGTGAAGATGCGTTCGACCTCTTCACGCGTGAAGGCGATGCGCTCGCAAAAGGCATCGACGCTTCGCGCCAGCCCCTCGGCGGCGATGCGCGGGATGGTGCGGGTCGCGACCTCCTCGACATAGTCGGCGCGATCGACGCCGGGCGGGAGGGCGTGGAGCGCGAGAAAGGTCGGCACGACGCTTACCCCGGCATGGCCGTGGAGCGCGCGGGCGACGCGCAGCATCTTCACTTCGCTGTCGGCATCGAGGCCATAGCCCGACTTCACTTCGACCGTGGTTGCGCCGCTGGCTGCCAACGCCTCGAGGCGCTTGCGGGCGGCGGCAAGCAAGTCTTCCTCGCTCGCCTCGCGGGTCGCGCGGACGGTGGACAGGATGCCGCCACCGGCCTCGGCGATTTCCTCGTAAGTGGCGCCCGCGCGGCGCATGGCATGTTCCTGCGCGCGCGTGCCGCCGAAGACGAGATGGGTGTGACAGTCGATGAGGCCGGGGGTGAGCCACTGGCCGGACAGGTCGATCACCTCGGCATCGGCCGCATCGACGTCGTCGCGCGCGCCCACCGCGACGATGCGCCCGTTCGACACGCGCACCGCGCCGTCGGCAATGCGCCCGAGCGGGTCGCCGTCACGACGCTCCATGGTGGCGATGCCGCCACCCGTATAAATCACTTCCCCCATGAGGCTGGCAGTGCGCGTTCACCCTGCTATTCGTCAAGCCATGAGCTGGCCCAATCTTGGCGACCTCCTGGTCGATTCCGCCGCAGATGCATCTGTCGGGCTCGTCGGCGTGCCGCTCCGCATCGGTTCGGTGACGCCGGGACAATGCGACCTCGCCCCCGCCGCGCTGCGCAAGGTATTGCGGCGCATCGGGCGCTATGACGTGGACACGAGGCGCGAGCTGACGGCTCGCATCACCGATCATGGCGACGTGATGCTCGAGAGCGAGACGATCGAGGAGGTCACCGGTGCGATGATCGACGCCATCGCAACCAGCGTGGATGCGCACGACCTCAGCCTCGTCATCGGCGGCAATAATGCGGTGACGCGTCCCTGCGTCCATGCGCTCGGGCTGCCGCTGGATAAGGTCGGGCTCGTCACCCTCGATGCGCATTTCGATATGCGCGGGATGGAGGACGGGCTGTTGAACGGCAATCCGGTGCGCGCGTTGCTCGAGGACGGACTGCCCGGCGCCAATGTGGCGCAGGTCGGGCTCCTCCCCTTCGCCAATTCCAAGGCCATGCACGATGACGCGCTGGCGGCAGGAAATAGGGTCATCACGCTGGCCGAGGCCGAGGCGGTGGGGATGGAAAAGGCGATCCAAGCCGCGCTCGCCCATGTCGCCCATTGCGAGGCGA
Organism: Sphingomicrobium arenosum; assembly: GCF_026157085.1. Classification (NCBI taxonomy): domain Bacteria; kingdom Pseudomonadati; phylum Pseudomonadota; class Alphaproteobacteria; order Sphingomonadales; family Sphingomicrobiaceae; genus Sphingomicrobium; species Sphingomicrobium arenosum. The sequence goes on along the minus strand of NZ_JANPVN010000001.1, from coordinate 2,232,981 downwards.
TCCTTGTCGATTGCGACATCGACGTCATCGACCGCGCGCAATTTCCTGCCGCCCCTGGCGCCCGCCCGGGCGGGATGCAGGCGCGCGATTTCTTCGCCGCCGTCCGCCGTCTCGCCGCCGAGCCTAGGGTCCGCATCATCGACCTGGTCGAATGGGACCCGCCGCTCGATGCCACCGACCTGTCGAGCCTCGTCGCGGGGCGATGGATGGCCGAGGCGATCGCGGGTTTCGAGGCGCGCTAGGGCGCTGTTCTTGCTGGTGAAAAGTTCACTTCGCCCGCCATTTTAATTGTCTCCCCACGCCCGCAGGCTAGGCTTCGCAGGTGCAACATATCCGGGGGGCATCCACATGATCGACAGCGGCGATACCGCCTGGCTTCTGACCGCGACATTGCTTGTCATGCTCATGATCCTGCCCGGGCTGGCGCTATTCTATGGCGGGTTGGTGCGCGCCAAGAACCTTTTGTCGGTGATGAGCCAGGTGATGGGGGTCGCCGCGCTGGTCATGATCCTGTGGGTGCTGTGGGGCTACAGCCTCGCTTTCTCAGGGACAGGAAAGTTCGTGGGCGACTTGAAGCTCGCGGGTCTCGTCGGCGTCGGCCCCGACGATGCCAGCGGCACGATCCCGACGCTGCTCTTCGCCGCCTTCCAGATGACCTTTGCCGCCATCACCGCCGCCCTGATCGTCGGCGCGGTGGTCGAGCGGATGCGCTTTTCCGCCATGCTCGCCTTCGCCGCAGCCTTCCTCACCCTCGTCTACGCCCCCATCGCGCACATGGTCTGGGCTGACGGCGGCCTCATCCTCGGCATGGACGCGATCGATTTTGCGGGCGGCACGGTGGTGCATATCAATGCAGGGATCGCGGGCCTCGTCGCGGTCGCTTTCGTCGGCAAGCGGCGCGGCTTCCTGAAGGACGCCATGCCCCCGCACAGCCTCGCGCTGGCGCTGATCGGCACGGGGCTCCTGTGGGTCGGCTGGTTCGGCTTCAACGCGGGCTCGGCGCTGGGCGCTGGCGGGCTCGCCGCGCTGGCCATGCTCAACAGCTTCATCGCGCCTGCCGCAGGCGTGCTGGCGTGGATGGCGGCGGAGCGCGTGCGCTCGGGCAAGGCCAGCCTCCTCGGCGGCGCCTCGGGCGCGGTCGCGGGGCTGGTTGCCATCACGCCGGCGGCAGGCGTCTCGGGCCCGCTCGGCGCGCTGCTGCTGGGCGCCGTCTCGGGCCTCGGCTGCTACGGCTTCGTCGGGGTGGCCAAGCACAAGCTCCGCCTCGACGACAGCCTCGACGTTTTCGGCATCCACGGCCTTGGCGGCATCATCGGCTCGATCGGCCTCGTCGTCGCGGGGCTCCCCGCGCTCGGCGGACAGGGCGATTATGCGCTCTTGCCCCAGCTCGGCGTGCAGGTCGCCAGCGTGGCCATCGCCATCGCCTGGTCGGGCGGGGGCAGCGCGCTCATCCTGTTCGCGCTCCGTGCGGTCATGCCGCTTCGGGTGGACAGCGAAGACGAGCAGTTGGGGCTCGACCTCGCCGAGCATGGCGAGCGCGCCTATAACTGAGCCGCCTCGAGGATCGCCGCCGCGATCCGCTCGATCGCCGCCTCGTCGGTCAGGCCGTTGGTGAGGCAGAAGCGCAGGACCGGCTCGCCCTCGAAGCGGGCCAGCGACAGCCAGGCCTGGCCGCTTGCGATGACGCGCTCTACGATGGTGGCGACCTCCGCGCCGCCATCGGGCGGTACCATGCAGGCAACCGCCATCGCTTTGCCGTTGCGCCGGACCCAGCCTTCGGCCTCGAGCCGCGCGGCGAGCTTGTCGCAGCGCGCGACCGCCTGTTCGACATGCGCGGCAAGCCCGTCCCAGCCGAGCTGCGCCATCACCATGTAGAGCCTCAGGCCGAGCGCGCGGCGCGACCATTGATAACCGTTGAGATAGGGATCCACCCCCGCATCGGCGCTCGGCATATAGCTCGTCGCCACGTTGAAGGCTTTGGCGAGATGCTCGGGATGCGCGGTGAGGAACATGCCCGTGCCCATCGTCGCGCCGAGCCATTTGTGCGCATCGAGCGTCACGCTGTCGGCGCGCGCGATCCCGTCGAGCGTGTCGCGCAGCCGGTTCGACGCCAGCAGCGCCCCGCCCCATGCCGCATCGACGTGGAGCCAGAGCCTCTCTCGCGCGGCGATGTCGGCGCAGGCATGGAGCGGATCCACGGCGCCGGCATTGGTCGTACCCGCGGTCGCCGCGATCATCAGCGGGGTACGGCCCGCCGCACGGTCCCCGGCGATGACATCCGCCAGCGCCTTCGCGTCCATTCGTCCCACCCCGTCGGTCGGCACCAGCACCACCGCACGTCGCCCCAGCCCCGCCTGATGCGCGATCTTGAGCCAGGCGAGATGGCTCTCGGCACTGATATAGAAGCGCGGTTCGGCAATCGCCGCCATGCCCTCTTCGGCAATCTGCGGCGCGACGTGCATCAGCGCCGCTTGCAGCGCTGTCGCATTGGCCTCCGCCCCGCCGCTGGTAAAATGGCCGTCCGCGCCTTCACCCCAGCCGATGCGCCGGGTCCATGCGCGCACGACATGCGCCTCCACCTCGGCGGCGGCGATGGCATGGCTGCGCACCGCGAGTTGAGGATTGAATCCTGCCGCGATGAGGTCGGCCCGTCTCGCCGCCTCGAAGGGCGCGGGGTTGAACAGGCCGACATAGCCGGGATGCGTCATCTGCACATTGCCGCTCGCGAAGGCGCGGATGACCCAATCCTCGACCTCTTCGAGCGGGCGCGGGTTTGCGAAATCCTGTGCGGCGAGGTCGGCGAGGAAGGCGGACTCGTCGAAGCTCGGCGAGGCGCTCGCGCGTCCCTCCTCGATCGGGGCGAGCGCGGTCGCGAGGCGGCGGGAAAGGGCGGCGGTGCCTGCGGCGTCGAAGTGATGGGTCATGGCTTGCGAAATAGAGCGCATGGCCGAGCGCTGCCACCGGCAAGGCGTCGGCGCGGCCGGACGATTGTCGCCCCGCCCCAGCGCTGCTAGCGCTGCGCCTCATGGACGAGATCGACGCCCGGCTGATCGCTGCCCTAGAGCGCAATGCCCGCGCCAGCATGACCGCGCTGGCGCGCGTCACCGGCCTGTCGCGCAGCGCGACGCACGACCGGATAGCGCGGCTCGAGGAGCGCGGCGTCATTCGCGGCTATCGCGCCGAGGTGGATGCCGAGGCGGCGGGGCTCGTCGAGGCGATGCTCACGGTGCGTTTTGCCGCGGGTCAGGACAATGACGCGTTTGCCGAGGCGATCACCGCTTATGATCATGTCGCCCGGGTCCATTGCGTGACGGGCGAGGACGATATCGTGCTGCACGCGCGCGCCGCGACGACGAGCGCCATCAACGCGCTGCGCCAGAAAATCGCGGCCACCGAAGGGGTGGCGTCCATCTCGACCGCGACGATCCTGTCGACCCGCGTGCCGCGCTAGTCGACGCGCACTCGCCAACGAAAAAGGCCGGAGCGATGCCCGGCCTTTCCCTTGTTCAAGCTGTCGGTTCGCAGGCCTAGTGGCCCACCCCCGGCGGCGGCGCATCGTCGTCACGCGCGAGGTTGGTGACCTCGGCCACGTCATGCGTCTTGCCCGCCGTCTTGTCGCCCTTGGCGAGCGCGAACACGACGCCCGACAATGCTGCCAGCGCAATGAGGTTGGGCAGCGCCATCGCCGCGTTCGAGATGTCGCCGAGACGCCACACGAGCTCAAGGTCGACGCTCGCCCCGATGTAGATGACGACGCACCACAGGAGACGCCACAGGACGTGGAGCACCTGCTCGCCCTTGAGGCTGGCGCCGGGGACGCGGTCGTAGAGGAAGGTGATCGCGCGTTCGCCGTAATAGCTCCAGGTGAGGAGCGTGGTGAAGACGAACAGGATCAGCGCCACCGAGGCGACGAGCGAGCCGATCGGCACGCCCAGCACCAGCGCCGGGAAGGCCGCGCCGAAGGCCGCCGAGGTCATCTCGAACCCGTTGAGGTCCGACTGCCAGGCATGCTTCACCGCTTCGCCCCCGCCCGTGAAATTGCCTTCCACGGTGAGGATGACGAGCGCGGTCATGGTGCAGATGACGATCGTGTCGATGAAGGTGCCGAGCATCGCGAAGCGGCCCTGGCTGGCAGGGTCGTCATTCTGTGCGACGGCGTGCGCGATCGGGGTCGAACCCTGACCGGCCTCGTTCGAGAAGAGGCCGCGCGCCACGCCCGCGCGCATCGCGATGATGATGGCCGCCCCGGCAAAGCCGCCCGAGGCCGACTGCACGTTGAACGCGCCGTGGAAGATGCGCGCGAAGGTTTCGGGAATGTCCTGGATGTCGAGCAGGATCGCGAGCAGCGCCATGGCGATATAGGCCGCCGCCATGAAGGGCACGACCTTTTCGGCCACCGAGCCGATCGACTTGATGCCGCCGATGATGACGATGAACACCGCGATGGCGACGATGAGGCCGGCGAGCCATTCCTGCATGCCGAAGATCTCGCCGAAACTGTCGGCGATCGAATTGGCCTGGATCGAGTTGCCCGTGACGACCGCCGAGAAGAGCGTGCCGAGGCAGAAGAGCACCGCGAGCCAGGTCCATTTCTTGCCCAGCCCCATCAGGATGTAGGTCATCGGGCCGCCGCGATAATTGCCGCTCGCCGACTGCGAGCGGAAGCGGATGGCGAGGCTGCCCTCGGCAAAGGCCAGGGCCATGCCGAACAGCGCGGTGATCCACATCCAGAAGATCGCGCCGGGGCCGCCCAGCGTGATGGCGGTGGCGACGCCGGCAAGGTTACCCGTGCCGACCTGTCCCGACAAAGCCGTCGACAGCGCGGCAAAGGGAGAGATTTCGCCCGCACCCTGGCCCTTGCGGCCCGCGAACAGCCCCTTGAAGGCGCTGCCCAATCCGAGGATCGGATAGAAGCGCAGGCCGACCATGATCCACAACCCGATCCCGAGCAAAATGATGACCATCGGCGGGACGGGGATGATTTCGGCACCATTCCAGGTGCCGACCCAGATGAAGTCCGAGATGTTGGTCACGCGATCGATCAGCGAGACCTGTTGTGTTGCTGCCATGGATACGCCCTCCCCGAGCGCTATTGTTACGGTTCGGCGCCGACGATAGCGGCGCAGCGGCCACTGGCAAGGCGCATTTGCGCCACAGGGGGGAAGGCTGCGCCCGAGAGAAGGCCTAGTCGATGACGATCCGCCGGGCCTCGCAGACGTCCACGTCCATCCGCATCACCACCTCGTCGCTCGCGGTTTCGATCTTGAAATCGTAGACGCAGGCATTGCCACCGTCATCGACCGTGCCGGTCCAGCTGCCGCCGCCCATGATGACCTCGTCGCCCAGCCGATCCTCGCCCCAGCGCGGCTCCTCGCCGCGCGACCAGCGCAGGAAATAGATCGCCTCGTCGCGCTTGTTCTCGAAGGTGACGCGGCGATCGCGGCCATCGTCCGACGTGGCGCCCGACGGCGCGCCGAGCGTCACCTTCATCAGGTTGAAGACATTGCCGAGGTTGGTGACCTCGAGATCGTAGGCGGTGCAGCCCGCGCTCTTGAGGTTGACGAGCCGTGCCGCGGCGCGGTCGGTGCCGCCCTTGTCCTCGTGCACCACCGCGCCGGTGGAATCGGTGATGCGATAATCGAGATCGGTATCGTCATCGCCATCGGCGATCAGCTCGACCTCGGGATCGCAAATCTCGATCTCATAGCTGTGCACGGTGCGCGCCTCGACGCGAAAGGCGATCTCGCGCGCCGCGAGAGGCGTGGCGATCAGGCTCGCGGCCAGAAGCGTGCAGGCGGCGCGGGAAAGGGTCATGCGAGGTTCCTGAAACAGCGGTTTTTGCGGATCATGGGGCTTCTGCCAACCATATGTTGCAGAAAGCTTTACCGGCAGACCAGCGCGGCGGTCTAGGCGCGCGCAAAAAGGCGCTCCGTCAGTGACGGGGCGCCTCCTTGCAACTACCCCAAGACGGGGCGGTCCGACGACTAGCCGTGATATTTGGCGTAGGCGAGATCGAAGCGGTCGGCGTCCATGACCTTGGTCCACGCCGCCACGAAGTCCTTGACGAACTTCGCCTCGTTACCGCGTTCGGCATAGACCTCGGCGATGGCGCGCAGCTGCGAGTTGGAGCCGAACACGAGATCGGTGCGGGTCGCGCGCCATTTCTCGCTGCCCTTCTCGCGGCACTTGCCGACGAATTCCTCGTCGCCGCTGTCATCGACCACTTCCCAGATGGTGCCCATCTCGAGGAGGTTGACGAAGAAATCGTTGGAGAGGGTCCCCGGCCGGTCGGTGAGGACGCCGATCTTGTCGCCATGCTTGGCGTGGTGGCTGACCGCCCCCAGCGCCCGCATGCCGCCGAGGAGGGCTGTCATCTCGGGCATGGAGAGATTGAGGTTCTCGGCCCGGTCAACGAGCATGTCCTCGGTCTTCACCTGCGCCTTGGTCTTGAGATAGTTGCGGAACCCGTCGGCAAAGGGCTGCAGGGGCTCAAAGCTCTCGGCATCGGTCTGATCCTGACTCGCATCGCCGCGCCCGGTCGTGACGTCGACGCTGACGTCGAAGCCGCCATCCTTGGCCGCCTTTTCGATCGCCGCCGCACCCGCGAGCACGATGGCATCGGCCATCGACAAATTACCGCGGTGGCTGTCGATGCTGGCGAGCACCTTCGACAATTCGTCGGGATCGTTGACCGCCCAATTCTTCTGCGGCTCAAGCCGGAGGCGGGCGCCATTGGCACCGCCGCGATGGTCGGACTTGCGATAGGTCGAGGCAGAGGCCCAAGCCGCTTTCACCAGTTCGGCGACCGAATGGCCGGCATCGAGGATCTTGGACTTGAACGCCGTGACGTCGCTGTCGGAGGGCTTGGCGCCAGCAGGCGTCGGGTCCTGCCAGATGAGGTCTTCATCGGGCACGTCGGGGCCGAGGTAGCGGACCTTGGGGCCCATGTCGCGGTGCGTCAGCTTGAACCAGGCGCGTGCGAAGGCATCGTCCAATGCGGCCTGGTCGTCGCGGAAACGCTCCGAGATCTTGCGATAGTCGGGGTCGCGTTTCAATGCCATGTCCGCCGTCGTCATCATCGTCGGCACCTTCTTGGAAGGGTCGCGCGCGTCGGGCGCCATGTCCTCGGGATCGGGGTCGATCGGCTGCCACTGGTTGGCGCCCGCCGGCGACTGGACGAGCTCATATTCATATTTGAACAGGAGGCGGAAATAGTCGCCGCCCCACTGCGTCGGGTTCGGCGTCCACGCACCCTCGATGCCCGAGGTGGTGATATGGCCCTTGCCGATCTCCTCTGGATCGGTGAGCCAGCCGAAGCCCATGCGATGGAGGTTTTCGCCCTCGGGCGCGCCCGAGAAGGTGTCGATCGGCTTGGCGCCATGCGCCTTGCCGAAGGCGTGACCGCCGGCGGTCAGCGCGACGGTTTCCTCATCGTTCATGGCCATGCGCGCGAAGGTTTCCTTCATGTCGCGCGCCATGCCTTCCCAGTCGTTGGGATTGCCGCCAGGGCCTTCCGGGTTGACATAGATGAGGCCCATCTGGATCGCGGCCAGCGGGTTTTCGAGCGCCTTGCCCTCGTCGGGGATGATGCGCGTCTCGACGCCTTCATCGACCCATTTCTCTTCCGAGCCCCAATAGACCATCTCGGGCTCGAACACGTCGGCACGCCCGCCGCCGAAGCCGAAGACGGGGCCGCCCATGCTCTCGATGGCGACATTGCCGGTGAGCACGAACAGATCGGCCCAGCTGATCTTGTTGCCGTACTTCTGCTTGATCGGCCACAACAGGCGGCGCGCCTTGTCGAGGTTGCCGTTGTCCGGCCACGAGTTGAGCGGCGCGAAGCGCTGCTGGCCCGAGGAGGCGCCGCCGCGACCGTCTCCGGTGCGATAAGTGCCCGCCGCGTGCCACGCCATGCGGATGAAGAAGGGGCCGTAATGCCCATAATCGGCCGGCCACCACGGCTGGCTGTCGGTCATCAGCGCCTTGAGGTCGTTCTTCAGGCCCTGATAGTCGAGCTCGAGAAAGGCCTTCTGATAGTCGAAATCCTCGCCCAGCGGATTGGCCGACTTGGCCCCCGTGGTTAGGATGTCGAGCTGGAGCTGGTCGGGCCACCAGTCGCGGTTCTGGCGTCCAAGGAGCGAGCGCACGCCCCCGTCTCCGTGGAAGGGGCAGCCGCCCCCCGTCGTCCCGGTCTTGGCGTCCATGGCAAATCCCCTTTCCTGATATCGACTCAGATGTCTGTCAGGCCAAAGGGTGCGCCTCCCCGTTCGTTCCGTCCAATCAACAACATTGGTCAGATTGATCGGAAACTTCGATGGAACGGCGAGGCCGTGACGCAATCAGTCGTTAAAGGCGAACGCGAGCCTCGGGAGCGAGCCAGAGGTCGTCTTCGGGTCCGATGTCGAAGGCGTCGTACCAGCCGTCCATATTGCGCAGGATGCCGATGGCGCGAAACTCGCCGGGCGGATGATATTGGGTGGCGACATATTCTTCGAGCGCGCCGGGCTTCCAGACGGTTCGAAAACCTTGCGCATAGCTGAGGTAGAAGCGCTGCTTGGCGGTATAGCCACTGGCGTCAGCGCCCGCCTCGTCGGGGTTGGCGGCAAGGTAATTGTCGAGCGCTCGTTCGGCGATGCGCAGCCCGATGAGATCGCCGAGCGCCTCGCCCATGACCTGCTCGGGCTTCATCGTCACCCCGGGCGCAAATTCCCACGCCTCGATCTGGCGCGCCATCTTGGCGACTTCTGCGTCGTAAGCGACGCGGCTGGCCTCGGTCCACCATGGCTGGAGGATACCGTCGGGGTCGAACTTCGATCCCTGGTCATCGAAGCTGTGTCCGATTTCATGGCCGATGACGAAGGCGCTCGCATAGATGACCGCGGGGTCCTGTCCCCGTAGCGCGCCGTCGATGACCGCCGGGGTGATGGTCAGCGTGCGCCGGTCGGGCGCATTTGCGGCATCGACGGTGAACGGCTTGGCGGCATACCAATATTGCGGGGGCAGCGGCTGGCCGATGCCGTCCCAATCGAGGTCGGCAGCGGTCATCTTGAGCGCGCGCGCGCTTTCGTAAAAGTCCGAGCTGACGGCATCGGCTGGCACCGGGCGATAGGCCTCGGGTGCGCCGAGCTTGAGGGTAAAGCCTGCAAGCTTGTCGAGCGATTTCGTGCGCGTTTCCTCGCTGAGCCACGCCGCCTGTCGGAGCCAGTCGCCGGTCGCGGCGACCATCTCGCGACCCATGGCGCGCGCCCGCTCGATCCGCGCCGCGTCGAGGTTTTCCGCGACCCACAATTGCGACAGGTCGTCGCCGAGATAGCGCGCTACCATGCCGATCGCGCGCTGCTCGGTCGAGGCGCGCTGCGACGGATCGTCATAATGATAGACGAGCGCGGGTTCGCGCAGGTCCGCGCCGAGAAAGGACCAGTGATTGTCGACCCAATGGAAGGCGAGATAGTCCTTCAGGACCTCGACCGGTGTATCGGCGAAAATCCGCGCGGCGGCCCGGAGCGCGCTGTCCTGCCGCAGGATCACGCGCTCGGGTCGGTCGATCCCGACGGCATCGAGCCAGCCGCGCCATGAAAAGCCGGGGGCATAGGCGTCGAGCTCGGCCATCGTCATGGGTCGGTAATTGGCCTCGCGGTCGCGCATGCGATCGGGCGTCCACATCGCCTCGGCCAACGCGGTTTCGAAGGCGACCACCGCATCGGCGCGCGCGATCCCATCGGCAAGACCGGTGCGCGCGAAGGTCGCCGCCATATAATCGCGATAGGCGGCCAGTGCTTCGGCCTTCTCCGCATCGAGATAAGCGCTGCGGTCGCCGAGCCCCAATGCGCCCTGAAAGAAGAATTGCTGGTCGATGGTGATGTCGCGGCGCGAGGGATTGCCCGCGTCGATCCAGTTATAGACGCCGGCGATGCTGTTCGAATAGGGATCGGCCATGAAGCGCGCGACATCGTAATGCGTGTCGAGCTTCTGGATCGTAACCACGCCGTCGGCGACCGCCTGCTGCGCGACCGGCGAGGTGCCGTCGCCCGCGACATAGCTGTCGTACAGCGTCTTGATCCGCCACGCCGGTGTCCCGGGCGCAGGGTCGCTCGCCACGGCCTGCTCGACGATCGCCGCCAACGTCCTGTCGACATCGATCGCCACCGCATTGGCGCCGCTCAAGGAACGACGTCCGTCGGGCACCGATGTGGTGTCGAGCCAGATGCCCGCCGCATAGCGATAGAAGTCATCCCCCGGATCGACGCTGCGATCCATGATCGACAGGTCGAGCGCGGGTATCTCGCCTGACGGGGTCGGATTCGCCCGAGCCGCAGCTGCGGCGCTCGTCAGAATGGCCGCGGCAAGCACGGTCGAACGGATGGCACGCATGAGATCCCCTATCGAAGTTTCTGCTTCGATATCAGATCGCGGCACCGGCTACAGTTGTCTTCGACGAACGGCGGAACGCGACGACGAGCGCTCAACCGGTGGCGAATAGCGCCGCGCGGTCGGCAAAGGCCTTGAATTCGAGCGCATTGCCGGCGGGATCGCGCACGAACATGGTGCGCTGTTCGCCCGGCTGGCCGACAAAACGGACGCGCGGTTCGATGATGAAATCGGCGCCCCCGTCGCGCAGTCGCTCGGCCAGCACGTCGAAGGCGGCGAAATCGAGCACCACGCCGAAATGAAAGATCGGCACGGCATCGCCGTCGACCGCACTGGTCCGCGCCGACCTATCGTGCGCGGGGTCAAGATGCGCAACCACCTGATGCCCGAACAGGTCGAAGTCGATCCAGCTGTCACTCGACCGACCCTCACGGCACCCGAGGAGACCGCCATAGAAGCGGCGTGCGGCCTGAAGGTCATCGACGGGGAAGGCGAGGTGGAAGGGGGGCATGTCGTTCATGATCGTTCGATAGCGCGGCGTGATCGCGTTTGACAGCGGCGGCGCGCTTTTCCACCGTCACCGGCATGACGGGGGACAGCCAATATCGGCGCGGTGATGCGCCCAGCCGCACGCAGCTCATCGGTCGCTTCGGCGGCGTGATCGCTGCCATCGCCATCGCGCTTTTTTTCGACCCCCCGGGGTTGAGCGAAGAAGCGCGTCTCACGGCGGCTGCCGCCGTCCTGATGGGAACATGGTGGATGACCGAGGCGATCCCGCCTGCCGCCACCGCTTTCCTGCCGCTCATCCTTTTCCCGATCGCGGGCGCGATGGACATGAATGCCACCGCCGCGCGCTACGCCCATCCGATCATCTACCTCTTCTTCGGCGGCTTCGTGGTCGCGCTGGCGATCGAACGCTGCGGGCTGCACCAGCGGATCGCCCTGAAGATGGTGCGGCGTATCGGCAGCGACGGGCGCGCGCTCGTCGCCGGTTTCATGCTCGCGGCCGCGCTCCTGTCGATGTGGATTTCCAACACCTCGACCACGCTGATGCTGGTGCCGATCGCGCTGTCGATCACGCTGGCGATGCGCCGCTGCCTGCCCGAGCTCGGCGATGAACAACGCGTCCAGTTCGAAGCCGCGCTCCTTCTCGGCGTGGCCTATGGCGCGACCATCGGCGGGGTGGCCACGCTGGTCGGCACTCCGCCAAATGCGCTGATGGCGGGCTTTCTCGACGAGACCTACGGCCTTGCCATTCCCTTCGCGCAGTGGATGCTGGTGGGGCTGCCCGCCACCATCATCCTGCTGCCCATCGCCTGGTGGGTCCTGACCCGTCTCGCCTTTCGCGTCGACTTTCACACCACGCCGGGCGCGCGCGCGGAGATCGAGCGGCTCCACGACGATCTTGGCCCCGCCGAGACGGCAGAGAAGCGCGTCGCCATGCTGTTTCTGGCGCTGGTTGCAGCGTGGGTGCTGCGCGCGCCCTTTGCCAGCCTTACCGGCATTACGGTTGTCACCGACACCACCATCGCCATGAGTGCCGCGCTCCTCGCCTTCCTCATTCCCGCCGGGTCACGCCCCGGCGCGTTGATGGACTGGGAAGAAATGAAGCGCATGCCGTGGGGCGTGCTCGTCCTGTTCGGCGGCGGGCTCGCGCTGGCGGGCGCGATGAGCGAAAGCGGCCTATCGGCATGGATCGGCAGCCAGCTCGCGCCGCTGGCGGGCTGGCATATTGCGCTGCTCGTCGTGGCGGCCTGCGCGCTCGTGATCAGCCTTACCGAATTCACGTCCAACCTCGCCACCACCGCTACCTTCTTGCCGGTGATGGCGGCGATCGCGGGCGAGACCGGGCACGACCCGCTGCTGTTGATCGTGCCGGTGACGCTGGCGGCGAGCTGCGCCTTCATGCTGCCGGTGGCTACCGCGCCCAATGCGATCGTCTATTCTTCGGGCAAGGTGACGACCGCGCAGATGATCCGCGCCGGCGTCCTCCTCAACATCATGAGCGTGGCCGTGATCAGCGCGATCGCGCTGCTGCTGGTGCCCGAGGTGCTCGGCTGATCGCCTAGGCGGTTTCTTCGGTCTTGAGCACACCGCGGCGGATCTGGTCGCGCTCCATGCTCTCGAACAATGCCTTGAAATTGCCCTCGCCGAAGCCGTCGTCGCCCTTGCGCTGGATGAATTCGAAGAACACCGGACCGATCTTGGCCTCGGCAAAGATCTGGAGGAGGAGGCGCGGGCGGCCGTCTTCGATCGTGCCGTCCATGAGGATGCCGCGCGCGCGAAGGTCGCCGACCGGCTCGCCATGGCCGGGCAGGCGCTCGTCGAGCATCTCGTAATAGGTTTCGGGCGGCGCGGTCATGAAGGGCACGCCAAGGTCTTTCAGCTTGTCCCACGCCTTGTAGAGATCGCCGCAGATGAGCGCGATATGCTGGATGCCCTCGCCGTTGAAGTCGCGCAGATATTCCTCGATCTGGCCCTTGCCGCCCTCGCCTTCCTCGTTGAGCGGGATGCGGATCTTGCCGTCGGGCGCGGTCAGCGCCTTGGAGGTCAGGCCGGTATATTCGCCCTTGATGTCGAAATAGCGGATTTCCTGGAAGTTGAAGAGCTTCTCATAATAGTCCGCCCAATAGGCCATGCGCCCGTTGTAGACATTGTGGGTGAGGTGATCGATGACCTTGAAACCGGCCCCCTCGGGGTGGCGGTCGACACCCTCGATATAATCGAAGTCGATGTCGTAGATGCTGAGGCCTTCGCCATTGTCGTCGGGATAGCGGTCGACGAGATAGAGATAGCTGCCCCCGATGCCCTTGATCGCGGGGATGGCCAGTTCCATCGGCCCCGTCTCGCTCGGCATCGGCTGCGCGCCCGCTTCCATCAGATGGTCCCAGGCGGTCGCGATGTCGCGCACTCGAAACGCCATGCCGCAGGCGCCGGGGCCATGTTCGGCGGCGAAATAGGCGGCATGGGTGTCGGGCTCGTAATTGGTGATGAGGTTGATCCCGCCCTGGCGCCAAAGCTGGACGTCCTTGGAGCGGTGGTTGGCAATATGGGTGAAGCCCATCGCCTCGAACACCGGCTCGAGCAGGCCTTTTTCGGGCGCGGCGAATTCCACGAATTCGAAGCCGTCGAGGCCGGCGGGGTTGTCGAACAGATCAGCCATTTTTCTCGTCCCTCTCCATGGGAATATCATCTTGCCGGGGCGCCTAGCATAGCGGGCGCGGCATCGACAATCGCAGCGCGCTTGTCCATCAGATGATCAACGAACGACAAGGGAGAAGGATCGAATGGGCCAGGCCTATATCGTCGCGGCGCGCCGCACCGCGGGCGCGAAACGCAAGGGCGCGCTGCGCGACTGGCATCCTGCCGACCTGGGCGCGGCGATCCTCGATGCATTGGTGGCCGACAGCGGGGTCGATCCCGCTGCGGTGGACGATGTCATCATGGGCTGCGTGTCCCAGGCGGGCGAACAGGCCTTTCACGTGGCACGCAACTGCGTCCTCGCCTCCTCGCTGCCCGAGAGCGTGCCCGCCGTGACCGTCGACCGCCAATGCGGCTCTTCGCAGCAGGCGCTCCATTTCGCTGCGCAGGCGGTGATGAGCGGCACGCAGGACATGGTGATCGCGGGCGGGGTCGAGAGCATGACGCGCGTTCCCATGGGCACGCCGATCATGGCGGTGGCGCAGGCAGGCCTGTCCGCCGACCCCTTCCCGGCATCGATCAAGGAGCGCTTCGGCGTCCCCACCTTCTCGCAATTCACCGGCGCGCAGATGATCGCTGAGCGCTACGGTATGAGCCGCGAGCAGCTCGACGCCTTCGCGCTCGAAAGCCACAAGCGCGCCGCCGCAGCCACCGAGGCGGGGGCGTTCCAGGACGAGATCCTCGTCCTCGACGGGCTCGACAAGGAGGGCAACCGCATCGCTCACGCCCATGACGAAGGCATTCGCGCCAACGCCTCGATGGAGGGGTTCGCCAGCCTCAATCCGATCAGCGCGGGCGGTGTCATCACGGCGGGCAATGCCAGCCAGATTTGCGACGGCGCCTCGGGCGTGCTGGTGGTGTCGGAGGCCGCTTTGAAGGCGAACGGCCTCACCCCGCTCGCGCGCATCGACGCGCTGGCGGTCACGGCGGGCGACCCCGTCGTCATGCTGATGGAGCCGGCGCCCGCCACCGCCAAGGTGTTGAAACGCGCCGGGCGCAGCCATGCCGACATCGACCATTATGAAGTCAACGAGGCCTTCGCCCCCGTGCCGCTGTCGTGGCTCGAGGAGACGGGTGCCGACATGGCCAGGCTCAACCCGCGCGGCGGCGCGATCGCGCTCGGCCATCCGCTCGGCGCGTCGGGCACCAAGCTGATGACGACGATGATCTATGCGCTGCGCCAGAACGGCCAGCGCTTCGGGCTCCAGACCATGTGCGAGGGCGGCGGCATCGCCAACGCCACCATCGTCGAGGCGCTTTAGGGGAAACCCGCACCGGTTCGCGGCGTTGAGACCCAATGTTCGACCTCGACCCCTTCCGCCCCGCCGCCGCCGATATTGAAATCCCAGCCGTCGGTATCGGGACCTGGCACATGGGTGAGGACGGATCGCAGCGCGCTCGCGAAGTCGAGGCGCTGCGTCATGCGATGAAACTGGGCTTCACCCATTTCGACACGGCGGAGATGTATGCCGATGGCGGTGCGGAGGAGGTGCTCGGCGAGGCCATAGCCGATAGCGACCGCGACACCCTCTTTCTCGTCTCCAAATTCTACCCGTGGAATGCCGACCCCGATGCGATGCTGGCGAGCTGTGCCGCCTCGCTCGACCGGCTGGGGATCGAGCAACTCGACCTCTACCTCCTGCACTGGCCCGGCGACGTGCCGTTCGAGGAGACGCTCGAGGGCGCGCGGCGGCTGATGGACGAGGGCAGGATCCGTGCCTTCGGGGTGAGCAATTTCGACGAGGACGCGCTCGCCGACCTTGCCGACCGCCAGCTCCTCGACCTGGTCGCGGCAAACCAGGTGATGCACAATATCCCGCATCGCGCCGCCGAAGCCGGTCTCTTCCCCTTCATGGCGGAGCGGGAGATTGCCGCCATCGCTTATTCGCCGCTCGAGGTCGGCCCGATGCGCCAGATCGACGGGCTCGAGGACGTTGCCGAGGAGGCCGGACTGACCCTCGCCCAGCTCGCCATCGCCTGGCACGTCAGCCTCGGCCTCGCCGCGCCCATTCCCAAGTCCGCGAACAAGGCGCATCTCGACGATCTTGCCGCCGCCGTGCGCGCCGCGCCGTTGCCTCCCGCCATGATGCAGGCGATCACCGCCACCGCGCCCCTCCCCGACCCCGGCACCCCGCTGCCCATCCGCTGAGCCAAGCGGCTTTGACCGCGGTCAATTCGCTGTCGGCGCGCCTGACCTAATGCCTTTCCATTCCGGGAGGCATTTATGGATACCGCTTTTCAACGCAGCTTCGCCTGGCTCTGGGCCGGCGTCCTTCTCGTCATCGCTGCGGCGGCGGCGAAGGATTCGATCTTTTCGTTTCACATGCTGGTCCTCGCGACCGCCGCGTTCATCGCCACTTTCGTGGCGGCGGGGCAGGTCGGCATTCTCCAGCCGACCGCGCGCGATCTTGCATCTCGCTATGACGATCAGGTCGTCCGTTGGGGCGTGATCGCGACGAGTTTCTGGGGCATCGCGGGGCTGCTCGCGGGCGTCTTCATCGCCGCCCAGCTCGCCTTCCCCTGGCTCAATATCGAGCCCTATCTCAACTTCGGGCGGCTGCGCCCCTTGCACACCAGCGCGGTGATCTTCGCCTTTGGCGGCAATGCCCTGCTCGCGACCAGCTTCTACGTCGTCCAGCGCACCTGCCGCGCGCGGCTCGCCTTCCCCGGCCTCGCCCGCTTCGTCTTCTGGGGCTACCAGCTGTTCATCGTGATGGCGGCGACAGGCTACCTCCTCGGCGCCACCAGCTCGAAAGAATATGCCGAGCCCGAATGGTATGTCGACCTGTGGCTGACCGTGGTCTGGGTCGCCTACGCCGTGGTCTTCGTCTGGACCATCGTGAAGCGCTCCGAGCCGCATATCTATGTCGCCAACTGGTTCTACCTCGCCTTCATCCTGACGATCGCGATGCTGCACATCGTCAACAATCTCGCGGTTCCGGTGAGCCTGTTGGGGTCGAAGAGCTATGCCGCGTTCGCCGGCGTGCAGGATGCGCTGACGCAATGGTGGTATGGCCATAACGCCGTCGGCTTCTTCCTGACCGCGGGCTTCCTCGCGATGATGTATTACTTCGTGCCCAAGCAGGCCGAGCGCCCGGTCTACAGCTACCGGCTGTCGATCGTGCACTTCTGGAGCCTAATCTTCCTCTACATCTGGGCCGGCCCGCATCACCTCCATTACACCGCGCTGCCCGACTGGGCGCAGACGCTCGGCATGGTCTTCTCGGTGATGCTGTGGATGCCCAGCTGGGGCGGCATGATCAACGGTCTGATGACCCTCAACGGGGCATGGGACAAGATCCGCACCGACCCCATTATCCGCATGATGGTCGCCGCGCTCGCCTTCTACGGCATGAGCACCTTCGAAGGGCCGATGCTGTCGATCAAGGCGGTGAACAGCCTGTCGCACTATACCGAATGGACCATCGGCCACGTCCACTCGGGCGCGCTCGGCTGGAACGGGCTGATCACCTTCGCCTGCCTCTATTATCTCGTGCCGCGCCTGTGGGGCCGCAGCCGGATGTATTCGCTGCGCATGATCAACTGGCACTTCTGGCTCGCCATCCTCGGCATCGCCATCTACGCCGCCTCGATGTGGGTGGCGGGGATCACCCAGGGCCTGATGTGGCGCGAATATGGGGCCGACGGCTATCTCGTCTACGCCTTCGCCGACGTCGTCGCCGCGATGAACCCCTATTACATCATGCGCATGGGCGGCGGGCTCATCTACTTCGCCGGCGCGCTCATCATGGTCTTCAACATCTGGATGACCGTGAAGGGCCGCCTGCGCGACGAAGCGCCGATGACCGATGCCGCCTACGACCCCGTCGCGGACCGCCCCATCCCCGCCAGCGTACGCGCCTGAGGAAAGACCCATGCGAAAAATCGTTCAGCAGCATAAGAAGCTCGAGAAGAATATCACGCTCCTCGCCGGCTTCTCCCTCGTCGCCGTCCTGATCGGTGGTATCGTGGAAATCGCCCCGCTCTTCTATCTCGACTCCACGGTCGAGGATGTCGACGGGGTCCGCCCGCTCGCGCCGCTCGAGCTGGCAGGGCGCAACATCTACATCCGCGAAGGCTGCAATACCTGCCACAGCCAGATGATCCGCCCGTTCCGCGACGAGGTCGAACGCTACGGCCATTACAGCCTCGCCGCCGAGAGCAAGTACGACCATCCCTTCCTGTGGGGCTCCAAGCGGACGGGGCCCGACCTCGCCCGCGTCGGTGGACGCTACTCGGACGAATGGCACGTCCAGCATCTCGCCGACCCGCAGTCGGTCGTGCCGGAATCGATCATGCCGCAATATGGCTTTCTCAGGGACAAGCTGCTCGATCCCAAGTCGATCGAGGGCCATCTCGAGGCCAATGCGGCGGTCGGTGTTCCCTATGGCGAGGAACATATCGCCAGCGCGGTGGCCGACCTTCGCGCGCAGGCGACGGGGCGCGGCGATGTCGCCGGGCTGACGACACGCTACCCCGACGCCGAGGCGCGCGACTATGACCTCCAGCCGAGCGTCATCACCGAGATGGACGCGCTGGTCGCCTATCTCCAGCAGCTCGGCACCCATGTCGACTTCAGCCAGGTCGAAGCGCAGGAGGTGGAGCGCTGATGTACCAGTTCCTCCGCACCTTCGCCGACAGCTGGGGGCTCCTCTTCATGACGCTCCTCTTCCTCGGCCTGATCGGCTGGGGCTGGCGCCCGGGCGGCAAGGCTGCCGCGCATGACGCCAAGCATAGCATCTTCGACCATGACGACGAACAGGAAGGCCGCACCCATGGCTGACGAGAAGAAGCGCATCGACGAGCCGACCGGCACCGAGACCGTCGGCCATGAATGGGACGGCATCGAAGAGCTCGATACGCCGATGCCGCGCTGGTGGCTGTGGACGCTCTATGCGACCATCATCTGGGCCATCGGCTACACCGTCGTCTATCCCGCCTGGCCCGGCATCACCGGCTTTTCGCAAGGCACCGCCGACTGGTCGAGCCGTGGCGAGCTGGCCGAGGAAATGGCCGCCGAGACCGCGCGCAAGGCGCCGATGACCGCCGCGCTGGCGCAAATCCCCTTGGAGCGCCTTCCGGAAGACAGCCGCCTCCTCCAATTTGCGGTCGAGGGCGGGCGCTCGGCCTTCAAGGTCAATTGCGTTCAGTGCCACGGTTCGGGTGCGGCGGGCTCGAAGGGCTATCCCAACCTCAACGACGATGACTGGTTGTGGGGCGGCGACCTCCAGTCGATCCACGAGACGCTCGAGGTCGGCATCCGCGAGCCCGGCAATGACGACACGCGCTACAGCGAGATGCCCGCCTTCGGGAAGATGGGCATCCTCAACCGCACCCAGATCGCCGATGTGGTGAGCCATGTCCGCTTCATTTCCGGCGCGGAAAGCTCGAGCGAGAGCAGCCTGCGCGGGCGCCAGCTCTACGCCGACAATTGCGCCGCCTGCCACGGCGCGACCGGCAGCGGCGACCGCTCGATGGGCGCGCCCGACCTGACCGACGCCATCTGGCTCTACGGCGGCGACCGCGCGAGCCTCACCGAAACCGTGACCAACAGCCGCTACGGCATCATGCCGAGCTGGTCGGGGCGCCTCGACCCCGTCACGGTCAAGATGCTCGCCGCTTATGTCCATTCGCTGGGCGGGGGCGAGGCCTTCGTGCCGCAAGTCTCCGATGCAGAAGTCCAATCCACCGGCAGCGATGCCCCCGACCCGGTGATCCAGAATGAACAACCAGCCGGCTAATCTCACCGACCGCGAGACCAACCGCTTCTTCGAGGCGCGCAAAAAGGTCTTCCCGCGCCGCATCGACGGGTCGTTCCGGCGGCTGAAATGGGCGATCATGATCGTCACCCTGGCGATCTATTATGTGACCCCGTGGATCCGCTGGGACCGCGGCCCCTATGCGCCCGACCAGGCCGTGCTCGTCGATATCGCCAACCGGCGTTTCTACATGTTCCAGATCGAGATCTGGCCGCATGAATTCTATTATGTCGCGGGGCTCCTCATCATGGCCGCGCTGGGGCTGTTCCTCGTCACTTCGGCTGTGGGGCGCGCCTGGTGCGGCTATGCCTGTCCGCAAACGGTGTGGACCGACCTCTATATGCACATCGAGCGCTTCGTCGATGGCGGGCGGCGCGAGCAATATAAGCTCGACGAAGCGCCCTGGGGACCGCGCAAGGCGGCCAAGCGGCTGACCAAGTGGAGCCTGTGGCTGCTCGTCGCGGTGCTGACGGGCGGGGCCTGGGTCTTCTATTTCGCCGATGCGCCGACGCTCGCGCTCCAGCTCGTCGATGGCAGCGCGCCCACCACCGCCTATTTCTCGATCTTCATCCTGACGATGACGACCTTCATCTTCGGCGGTTTCATGCGCGAGCAAGTGTGCATCTATATGTGCCCCTGGCCGCGCATCCAGACCGCGCTGATGGACGACAAGAGCCTGCTCGTCACCTACAAGCATTGGCGCGGCGAACCGCGGACCCGCGGGGTCAAGCGGGCGAAAGCCGCCGCGCTCGAGGCCGACGATCCCGCCGCGCTCCTGCCGCAGGGCGACTGCATCGACTGCAAGGCCTGTATCGCGGTCTGCCCGACCGGCATCGACATTCGCGAAGGGCCGCAGATCGGTTGCATCACCTGCGCCTTGTGCATCGATGCCTGCGACGAGGTCATGCGGCGGGTCGGGCGGCCCGACAAGCTCATCGGCTACACCACCGTGGAGGACGAGAAGCTGGCGACATCGGGCCAGCCAGCCGAGCCGCCGCTCAAGCGCCTGCTGCGCCCGCGCACCTTCCTCTATTTCGGCATCTGGGCGGCGATCGGACTCGCCATGCTGTTCGCCGTTTCCAACCGCACCCGCATCGAGCTCGACGCGGGGCAGATCCGCAATCCGCTCAGCATGACCCTGTCCGACGGTGACGTGCGCAACGGTTATGTCGTCAAGCTGCGCAATATGCAGCAGCGCCCGCGCATCTTCTCGGTCGGCGTGTCGGGGCTCGAGGATGTCGAGCTGTGGACCGACCGCCAGACTCGCGAAGAGGCGGCGACCCGCTTCACTGTCGAGGTGCCTGCCGATGCGGTCCAGCGCACCACCGTCTATCTCGCCGCACCCGGCGAGGGGCCCGCGCGGCAGGACATCCTCTTCGAAGCCACCGCGCTCGACGAGGAGGGCGGCACCGCCAGCGCTGCAACCAACTTCAACCGCGAGGGGCGATAGCGATGAAAACACCTTTTACCGGACGCAAGATGGCGCTGGTGCTCGTCGCCTTCTTCGGGGTCGTCATGGCGGTCAATTTCACCATGGCGCGCCTCGCGATCGGCAATTTCGGCGGTACGGTCGTCGACAACAGCTATGTCGCGGGCCAGGCGCATGACGAGTGGGCCGAGGCGCAGCAACGCCAGGACGCACTGGGCTGGGACGCAGGCGCGACCTGGCGTAGCGATGGCCGTGTCGAAGTGCGCATCACCGGCCCCGATGCCAGCGGGCTCGAAGGCCGCGCCGAGCATCGGCTGCGCAAGAGCGAGGATGTCGCGCTGACCTTCGTCCCGCTGGGCGACAATCTCTTCCTCAGCGAGCAAGCGGTCGGCGAGGGCCGGTGGAGCGTGCGCGTTACCGCCGAGGGCCCCCGCGGCGGCGCGCGCTTCCTCCTGCCGCTGGGCGCCTGATGGACGCACCGCGCGCCTCGCTCATCCCCACCGCCAGCTCGCTCTGGTCGGTCGAGGGCATGCGCTGCGCGGCCTGCATCGCGCGGATCGAGCGCGAGCTGCCCGCGACCAAGGGGATCACGGGCGCGCGCGTCAACCTGTCGGCGCGCCGCGTCCGGGTCGAGCATGAGGCCGATCTTCCCGAAGACGCCATCGCCGACGCCTTCGCCCGTACCGGCTTCGACGCCCACCCCTATGCCGGCGAGACCATCGAGAGCCCGCGCATCGCCGAGACCCGCGCGCTGGTGAAGGCGCTCGCGGTCGCAGGCTTTGCGATGATGAACATCATGCTCCTCTCGGTCTCGGTCTGGGCCGGAGCCGAGGGGATCACGCGCAGCCTGTTCCATTGGCTCTCCGCGCTCATCGCCGTGCCCGCCGTCGCTTATGCAGGCCGCCCCTTCTTCTCCTCCGCGCTTGCCGCGCTGAAGCGGGGGCGCACCAACATGGACGTGCCCATCTCGATCGGCGTCCTGCTGGCGACCGGCATGAGCCTCTACGAGACTGCAACCCACGCGCCCCACGCCTATTTCGACAGCGCCGTCATGCTGCTCTTCTTCCTCCTGATCGGGCGCGTGCTCGACAGCATTATGCGCGCGCGCGCCGAAAGCGCGGTCGCCACGCTGATGCGCCGGATCCCACGCGAGGCGCTGCTCCTCGAAACCGGCGGCGCGACCCGCATCGTCGCGGTCGAGGCCTTGGCCCCCGGCGACCGCCTTCTCGTCGCCGCGGGCGAGCGCATCCCCGCCGACGGTAGGCTCCAGAAAGGCCATAGCGAGGTCGATCGTTCGCTTGTCACCGGCGAGAGCTTGCCTGTTACGGTAGACCGCGGCGCCGACCTGCTCGCCGGCACCATCAACCTTGCCGCTCCCATCGAGATGCGTGTCACCGCTGCGGGCGAGGCCACCGCCATCGCCGAGATCGCGCGCCTGATGGAGCGCGCCAGCGAGAGCCGCTCGGCCTATGTCCGCATCGCCGACCGCGCCGCGCGCCTCTACACACCGCTGGTGCATAGCCTCGCACTGCTCGCCTTCATCGGCTGGATGCTGGCGGGCGTGGGGGCGCATCAGGCGCTGCTGATCGCGGTATCGGTACTGATCATCACCTGTCCCTGTGCGCTCGGCCTCGCCGTGCCGGTCGCGCAGGTCGTCGCGGCGGGCGCCTTCATGCGCAGCGGCATCCTCGTGCGCGAAGGCAGCGCATTCGAGCGGCTCGCCGGCGTCACGCGGGCGCTGTTCGACAAGACGGGGACGCTGACGCGGGGCGACCTGCGCCCCCTCAGCCTGCCGCTGGGTCCAGAGAATCGCGCCGTTCTTGCCGCCATGGTCGCGGCCAGCACCCACCCCTTGAGCCGCGCCATCCGCTGTCGCCTCGAAGACGTGGTTCCCGCCACGCTCGACAGCATCGACGAGCATGTCGGACAGGGGCTGGAAGCGCGCATCGGGGGGCGCCTCTACCGTTTCGGTCGACCCGATTGGGTCGGCCTTCGCGTCGCCGACAGCGAGACACAGGCGCTGGCCGCCTTCGCCGAACTGCCCCGCGGCGCGTCGACGCTCATTAGGTTCGAGGACCAGCTGCGCCCCGAAGCGCGCGCCAGCCTCGCCAGCCTGTCGCGGCTCGGGGTGGCGAGCGAGATGCTGTCGGGGGACCGAGCCGCGAGCGTCGAACGCGTCGGGGGCGCGCTCGGCATTCCGGCGCGTGGCGGGGTCGACCCGGGGGCAAAGGAGGCGCGCATCGTTGCGCTCCAGTTCGATGGCCACGGCGTGCTGATGGTCGGCGACGGTCTCAACGACGGGCCGGCATTGAAACGCGCCGACGTGTCCATGGCGCCCGCCTCGGCCAGCGACGTCGGCCAGACCGCCGCCGACTTCCTCTTCCTCGGCGAGGGCCTCGACGCAGTGCCGCGCGCGGTGCGCGGGGCGCGCGCCACGATGCGCGTCATTCGCCAGAATTTCGCGCTCGCCATCATCTACAATGTCTGCGCGGTGCCGCTCGCGCTGGCGGGCAAGGTCACCCCGCTCGTCGCCGCCATCGCCATGTCGGGATCGAGTCTCATCGTCGTCGCCAATTCGTTGCGGCTCGCGCGGGCGGCGCGATGACGGCGCTTGGCTATCTCCTGCCCATCGCGTTGCTCGCCGGTCTTGCCGGGCTCGCGGCATTCTTCTGGACCTTGCGCAGCGGGCAATATGACGACCTCGACGGCGCCGCCGCGCGCATCCTCATCGACGAGGAGGAGGATAGTTTTGACGACGATCAAGGCGAGGCCCCGTCGCGCGAGGCATAGCGCGGTCCATGCCCTACTTTCCCGACCTCCTCGCCACGCCCGTCCCGCGCTACACCAGCTATCCGACGGCCGCCGAATTTCACGACGACATGACGCCCGAGCAGCAGCGCGCCGCGCTCGCACGGGTCCGCGAACATGATCCCGTCTCGCTCTACCTCCACATCCCCTTTTGCGAGAAAATCTGTTTCTACTGCGGCTGCAACACCGGCGCGGCCAACAGGAGCGCGCGGCTCGACCGCTATATGGCCGGGCTCCATGCAGAGATCGATCTCGTCGCGGCCGCGCTCGAGGGAAGGGGCCGCGTGGTCCGCGTCGCGCTCGGCGGTGGCAGCCCCAACGCCCTTTCCCCCGAACAGCTCGAGGCGCTCGCGCAGCACCTGGCCGATGCGTTCGGCGGCGATCATGCGAGCTGGTCCATCGAGATCGACCCGCGATCGCTGACCCCCGCTTTTGCCGAAGCGATGGCGCGCATCGGCTTCGAGCGCGCCAGCCTCGGGGTCCAGACGTTCGATCCTGCCATCCAGGCGGCGATCGGGCGCGTGCAGCCCGAGCCGATGATCGCTGTGGCGACATCGTCCCTGCGCGAGGCGGGCGTCACCAGTCTCAATTTCGACCTGATGTACGGGCTGCCGGGGCAGGACGCCGCCATGCTCGCCGACAATATCGGGCGTGCGGTCGCAATGGGTCCCGACCGGCTCGCCGTGTTCGGCTATGCCCATGTCCCCCATATCGTCCCGCGCCAGCGCGCCATCCCTGCCGATCGACTGCCGGGACCGCTGGCCCGGTTCGAACAGGCCGAGGCCGCCCGCGACCAGCTGGTTGAGGCGGGGTATCGTGCCATCGGCTTCGACCATTTCGCACGCCCGAACGATGCGCTCGCCAAGGCCGCCGATCTCGGCCGCGTTCGTCGCAATTTCCAGGGCTATACCGACGATCCATGCGACACGCTGATCGGCATGGGTGCGAGCGCGATCAGCCGCCTGCCCGGCTTGCTGGTCCAGAATGAGAAGAACAGCGGGCGTTACGGGCTGCGCGCCGCCAACGGTCTGCTTTCGGGCAATCGCGGGATCGCACTCGGGCCGCTCGACAGCCTTCGGGCCCGCGTGATCGAACGGTTCCTGTGCACCGGATCGACCCGGCTCGAGCTGCTCCCCGATTGGGCGCGGATTACCTCGGCGCTTTGCCCCTTCGTCGCGCACGGTCTGGCCCGGCTCGACGGCGGGCGGCTGGTCATCGGCAAGGACGGCTGGCCCTATGCACGCGCGATGGCGGCGCTGCTCGACCCGTGGCGACTTCAATCGCAGCGGAAATTTTCCAGTGCTGTGTGATCGATCCTTCGGCGCGAGCCTCGTCAGCGTCGCGCTCGCGCTATCGCCCTATGGCATGGCGCCCGAGCATTGCGGGGCGATGGCGCAGGGCGAGGAGGCGGGTCGCCATGGCCCGCCGATGCCCGACCAGGCGCCCCACCCGGTCAAATCGCCCTCGGCCTGTCACGCCGTGTGCTGCCGCGACGAGGAGAGACCGGCGCGCGCGCATGACGACGAGGATGACGAACCGGTCGCTTGACCACGATGTTGCCTGCCGCCGATGCGTCGGAGGGATGCGCGCGCGCCCTACTGACGTTCGAACGCCGCGCTGATCTCGAGGTCGACCTCGTCGGAAATGGCGGGGACCGCGAAGTTGAGGCCGAATTGCGAGCGCAGGATACGCGCGCGCCCGGTAAAGCCGATCGTCTCCGCCTGGCTCATCGGATTGGCGCCGGCGCCGGTGAATTGCGCGGCAATGGCCACAGGCTGCGTCGTGCCGAGCATTGTCAACTCGCCATGAATGAGCGCGCTCGTCGGCCCGGTGCGGCGGACCTTTGTCGACACGAAGCGCGCTTCGCCCGCGTCGGGGCCGAAGAAGTCGGGGCTTGCCCCATCGCTTCCCGGGCGCAGCATATGCTCGCGCAGGCCCTCGCTCACCACCGACAGGCTGTCGATCGGAATGGAGACGTCGAGCCGCGCGGCTTCCACGTTCGACGGATCGATCTCGAGCGTCCCCGCGACATTGCCGAAGCTGCCCCAATAGGGGTTGAAGCCGAAGTGGCTGACCGACCAGCGCACCAGCGTGTGGGCGGGGTCGGTGGCATAGGTGCCGGCGGCGACTGCTGCCGCCTCGGTCGGGCTCGCCGGTGCACCGGCAGGCTGCGCCCCGAGCTGCGTCGAAGCGATCAGCGCGCTCGCGCCGACGATGGTGAATGTGACAATGGATTTCATGGACCGTCCCCTTTGATCATCAGATGAAACAACAAGGGTTTGGGCGGCCCGCTTGTTCCTACAGCGCGGCGATCGCTGCCTGCAGGACCATCAGCGCCATGGCGACGAGGATGACCGATCCGATCGTCCAGAAGGTCGCGCGCACATCGTGGATCTGCGCGGTCGCATAAGCGAGGAAGTGCGCCATACGGCTGGCGACATAACCCCAGAACAACCATTGCGCGAGGCCGAGCGATGGGCCGGTGAGGACGAACAGCAAGCCCAAGATGAAGAAGAAGGGCAAGTTCTCGAGATGATTGAGCATGATGCGCCGATAGCGCTCGACCGCCTCGATCGGCGCGGTCTGGTTCGCGTTGGGCCGGAGATTGAGTGGGGTGCGCTTCAGGTCCTCGGGGGCACGAAAGCCGCCCTTGTGCCGCATCGTCTGCAACACCACGATCCACGCGGTCAGGATCGCGAGCAGCGAGAGCGCGGCCGCACTTGCCGCGAAGGTCGCGAACACGGGATTGTCGAACGTCAATTGATGCATGGTTTGTCCCCCCAGAAAGAGAGCCTGAATCATGGGGGCAGGGAAGGCAAGTGGCCGGGTCGAACGGGCGTGGGGCGTGGGGAAACGGCGTGTCCGTTCAAGTGTGGCTCAAGATCCGAGCGTGGGCGCTGGCGCGGCCCAAAACGCAAAAACCCGCCTCAAGGGCGGGTCTTGTGGTGGTTGCGGGGGTAGGATTTGAACCTACGACCTTCAGGTTATGAGCCTGACGAGCTACCGGACTGCTCCACCCCGCGGCACACCAGCTGAGCTGTCAAATCGGCACGCTTCATGCGGGCTGATTCGTTGGCCTAGCGTTTAAACACGAAAACCGCCGCCAGGGATCCAGCAGCGGTTTCGTATAACATTGAGAATGGGCACTCCACACGGCGATCGCAAAGCCTGGCGACGACCTACTCTTCCGCAGCTTAAGCTGAAGTACCATCGGCGCTGTCCGGTTTCACGGCCGAGTTCGAGATGGGATCGGGTGGGTCACGGACGCTATGGTCACCAAGCTATGGGATCGTCGTATGGAGTATCTAGAAATCTTGGGGCGTTATCTTGCTGAGCGATACCGCAATCATGTCCAGCCAAAGGGCTGTCGATGATGGTGGGACTCTCAAGCGCGAAAAGAGTAATTAGGACCGGTTAGCTCCACGCATTACTGCGCTTCCACACCCGGCCTATCAACGTGGTGGTCTTCCACGACTCGATGATACCTTATCTCAAGGGAGGCTTCCCGCTTAGATGCTTTCAGCGGTTATCCCGTCCATACATAGCTACCCTGCTGCACCGTTGGCACGATGACAGGTCCACCAGAGGTATGTTCACCCCGGTCCTCTCGTACTAGGGGCAACTCCTTTCAAGTATCGACGCCCACGGCAGATAGGGACCAAACTGTCTCGCGACGTTCTGAACCCAGCTCACGTACCACTTTAATTGGCGAACAGCCAAACCCTTGGGACCTGCTCCAGCCCCAGGATGTGATGAGCCGACATCGAGGTGCCAAACAACCCCGTCGATATGAGCTCTTGGGGGTTATCAGCCTGTTATCCCCGGCGTACCTTTTATCCGTTGAGCGATGGCCCTTCCACGAGGGACCACCGGATCACTATGACCGACTTTCGTCTCTGCTCGACCTGTCAGTCTCGCAGTCAGGCAGGCTTATGCCATTGCACTCTTGCAGACGGTTTCCAACCGTCCTGAGCCTACCATCGCGCGCCTCCGTTACTCTTTAGGAGGCGACCGCCCCAGTCAAACTACCCGCCACAGAGGGTCCCTGAACCGGATAACGGTTCGAGGTTAGACTGTAGAAAACATCAGGGTGGTATTTCACCAATGGCTCCCTTCCGACTGGCGCCGAAAGTTCAAAGCCTCCCACCTATCCTACACAAATGTTTCCCACAGCCACTCTGAAGCTGCAGTAAAGGTGCACGGGGTCTTTCCGTCTAACCGCGGGTACTCCGCATCTTCACGGAGAATTCAATTTCGCTGAGCAGGTGTTGGAGACAGTGGGGAAGTCGTTACGCCATTCGTGCAGGTCGGAACTTACCCGACAAGGAATTTCGCTACCTTAGGACCGTTATAGTTACGGCCGCCGTTTACTTGGGCTTCAATTCGGAGCTTGCACTCCTCCTTTTAACCTTCAAG